>NZ_FNKQ01000004.1 GCF_900100875.1 Halopelagius longus
CCTAGAGAGAACGTATCTACCATCTATTTCTCCGCAGGTACGGTGATCTATGTTCTTTATTTCGTCTATTACCGGTACATAAGTGACAGATGAATAACGAATTGAAGGTATATCGTGCGAAGCGGGACCTCACACAGGGAGAGCTCGCCAAAGAGGTCGGAGTGACCCGGCAAACGATTAATGCAATCGAAACGGGACGTTATGACCCTTCACTCGACCTTGCATTCAAGCTTGCAGAATACTTTGACTGTTCAGTAGAGGACCTTTTTACACGGGAATGACTGTCGATAGCTTTTCTCGATATGACGCTCTACGTTAGACCATCGTAAAGCCCGAACAAGTGAGAAGGGTCAAGCAGTCGCTTCGAGTTCCTCGTTCCACTCGGTTTCGAAGAGTTGTGAGTCACACGCCGTGCATGATGCCGCGATGACATCGTATGATCGGCAGCACGACTCCACAACATCATCTTCAAGCCGTATATCACCTTCACAGGCAGGGCATTTCTCAAGGAAAACGCGGAGACTCATTAGTATTCTCGCCTTTTCGGCGAAGGTCATCTTCTTCCAACTCGGTGACCGCTGCACGAGTTCGTTCGCAGCAGCAACGTCAGCAGTTATCGCTGCTGTAGAATCCCACTGACCGACCACTTCGCCATTTTTATGAGCGATAACCGAATCACCGCTCTGCTCAAAGTTCAAGTGGTTATTGACGCCGCTTATCGTGCTTCTAATTTCATTGATACCAGGGTTTGTAACGGACTGCATTCCACTGCGCCATGATTGTTCGAAACTCGAAGAGAGTTCGAGGTCTGTCCCGTCCTCGGTGGGTTCGACGGCATTGCACTCTAGTAATACAGCTTCTGGATTCACTCTGACCTCTGTGTCAGAGGATCGGTTCGGCGCCTCCTTGTCGAACCAGCGAAGGACCCCGTCCGGAACGTATCGCTTGGTAAGTTTTGGAGTACCCGGAACGAGATACCCGCGCAGGTAGATAGTAAGCATGGAAGCGAGAAACACGGTTGGCCCGAGGACCGGCGAAATGATTGATGCGAGAACACTTATGAATATTGCGATTGCGGTATTAACGATTGTGCAGGGAGTACATCGGTTTTTTCCGGTGTACTCCGGTTGTCGAAGCCGTTGGACTGACATCGTACGTAGCAAAACGGTCAGGCGAATATTAATGCATGGTCTGCTCAGCGAGTGATATTCGCACATGCCTCAATGGTTGGTTTTACTCATGGAATACATTGATACTGAAACCGTCTAATTTTCAATTGCAGCATGTCGAAAGAACACGATAGAGACAAACCGCAGGAGACGAAGAGTTCGCTAAATAGACGTAGTTTCGTCAAGGCTGTTGGCACATCCAGTATCGCAGTTGGGGCACTGGGTTCGCAGGTCGCTGCAGCGGAGCAAGCGACTGATTCGGATCTGGAACGTGCTCTTCACTCGCCAGGCGTCCAATCCATTCTCGACGAACTCAACGACCCAGAACTAGGCGAAGCGAAGCATCAAGTCCAACAACTGGACGGATCCAACTCAGAGCTAGAACTGGTGACGATCTCTGTGGAGTTCGGGAAGATCATCTATGCAGAGGTCGACAATCAGGAGAGTGCACAGTTCCACTTCGGGAACGATCTCAAAGGTTCGGTTCAGAACGAGCTACCGGACAAATATCAGGACTTCCCGAGCGGAAGTGACCCTCTACTCCTCGGCAAAGAAGATGACGTGGTCTTTCGAAGGTCCGCGACGAGTCAAGAGCGTGAGATTGTCGGGCAAATAGCCGACATCGACGACGAAGCGATGGTTACTACTGGATCCGATATCGACGACTTCCTCATCACGAAGAGCGACGAGTCGGCTCATTCATTCAACCTGACCTTCGAGGAAGAATTCGACAGTACCACCGATGAACTGGGAGTCGATGTCTCCATCAATCAAAAGAGCGCAACCCTGAGCCCGCAGATCAGAACGCAGGAGCAGAACTGTGGTCCGGCCCTTGGAGACTGTCTCGCCTCGGGGGCAGGGTGTGCAGCGTGTTCAGGAACGTGTGCTGGTGCTCCGACCGGTATTGGTGCAGTCGCTTGTGCTGCCTGTCTCCAAGGGGTCTGTGTTGGAGTCGCAGGTGTAGAGTGTGCACAAGCATTCGGCGTTTGTCTCTCCTAACTGGACCACCATCCCTCGGTCCCTTAATTTTAAGAATGGGTAGTAGTTCAAATTGTTGTAAGAGGTTAAGAGACATCTCCCACATGCGATCGGAGCGACAGCTTACAGGCGGACCGCACGCCGGTTTGTCGACGAAGGATAGCGATCTCGGAGGTCGTTACTATCAAACTAGTCGTCTACTGTCTCAGAGAGCGGCATGATTCCTTCTACCTGGTGATCCGCCCTACTCAGTAGATAATTAATTTCCTGAGCACGGCCTTCTCTGGTGGTGAGAGTAGGACGGATATCCTTGTGCAGAATACCAGCGGTGAATTTATACTCTACGGGAAAGAGAATCATATAGGATCAGATGACAAAAAGAGAATTGACACGCTCGTCGACACCGTCACAAAGAAAGGAACAGTACGATACACTCCAGTTCTTTACCAGCTCTCCGAACCGATATCGTATTCTTGCTGCGCTGGAGCAGTGTCCTCGTACAGCCGATGGATTACAAAACACCATCGACTCACATCGGACGACTCTCCGTCGAAATATCCGAGAATTAGTGAAACGGGGTTGGGTCGATGAAGAATCTACGTCGAACCAATACCGGATTACTCCTACTGGCAGTCGGTTGAAGCGATTGCTTGATTCACTGTTTGAAGAAGTAGAAAAAGTGAGACAGGCGAAATCTGTCCTCTCAAGGCTTCCCGAGGATATCGATCTAACCCCTGAAGCAATAGAAAATAACGAAATAAGAACCAGCAGCCAGAGCACTCCTTTTTTGCCTCTAAATACTCTTATTGGTATTATTGACGATTCGAATGTGGTTAAGATATATACACCGTCATTGAATCCACGTCTGCTCTCGGCTCTCGACAATCGAGAGCCGCTGAAAGAACTTGAATTCATAGGTAGAAAAAGTGCGTTTAGAATCGTTGAACAATCAGTAGTCGATTCTCTCAAAGAACCAGAAAGCCATAGAGTGCTCAGTGCCACCGAATTACCGACGTACGGTATCTGCTTGACTTCGGACAATGCATCATTAATCACGTATAATGAGGAGATGCGGATGAGCAGTATCGTAGTCTCAGATGGTACAAATCAGCTATCCAACTGGCTTAATCAGCGATACGAGTCGATCAAGGCAGTAGTCGAAAGGGACAACGCCCTTGTGTAGCTCAGTATGGTTCACGGGGAATAATCTCCTGCTCGGTACTCTGAATCCGCTTCGTATACGATATTCACATCGAGGTTCAAGAGCGTCGGAAACGCTGCTTTCGAGCCAGATACGAAAAATACAATATATTCTTTAGTGGATCCTTTTCAGAAGTCGCTTAAGATTAAGATGACCGGCTCCGTGATACTTTGAGCCCCCCGGCCCACTAACTGCTGTCTCTTTGAGATATTCAGTTACTTCGTCTGGAGTGCTTCGGGGACGAAGAGAACGTATCAGAGCTATAGCACCCGCTACTTGTGGAGCAGCCATCGACGTGCCCGCTTTCCATCCATAGGCCGGAACGATCTCATCCGACTGAGTTCGCTTGTATATCGTCGAATACACGTAATCGAGATGCGCTTTAGGATTCGTGTCTCGGGACCCGGGTACGTAATTACCACCGGATGCACTGAGATCAATACCGTCCCCGTAGTTCGTAAATTCACTCGGATACGTTGACGGTTTTTCTAATCGATCCCCTTTGAGCCACTTCTGCTCGTTGTTATCGTGCTTGTCTCCCCAACCAAATCCAATCGGGCCAGTCGAAGCGACACTAAATATCCCATCAACCTCCGATGGGAGACTCACAATGTCTTCTTTACCAATGTCTACGGCACTATTACCTGCGGAAGTCACGATCAACATCCCGTTTTGCTTCGCGTAGTCGGCCACTCGACGATACGATTCTCTGATGAACGATGCATAGTATCCGGGGTTGAAAGGAGAGAATCCAAGACTGATATTCGCTACGTCACATCCTTTGTCTGCTGCGGCCATAATTGCAGCAAGGGTATCTCCAGTTGTTCCCCAAGCGTTTGAAAAAACGCGGAGAGCAACGATTTCTGTATTTGGTGCCGTTCCGAGAACCCCACCGGTTGGTCCAGTATTGCTGTTTGTAGCTGCAATAGTACCGGCCACGTGAGTACCATGCGACCCTGCGCCATTGGGACGGAAGTCGTATTCGTCAGAAGTGAAGTTCTCAGATAAGTCTTCATTCACTACAGACGTGAGATCGGGATGTTGATCGAATACACCATCGTCGATGACAGCAACTCGTGTCCCTTCTCCTTTTGTTACATCGTGAATGAACTTACCTCCACCGGGTTTATCGGTGAGATCACCAACATTCTGCACTCGTTTGTCCCACTGGAATTCAGTATTCTTCGCAGGTCCGTCGTGGTTGTGATTTTCCCACTTCGTCTCAGTCGAGGGACCAGCGTATTCCGCTGCGGGCCCAGCATTATCCTGGGTAACTTCAAGATCAGGGACCATAGCTGTGCCTCTCTCTAGCTTTGATCGGTCCCCACTCACAACTAGCAGATCTATCTCGGGGAGATCGTGAATAATCGTTGTTCTTGAGGGAAGGTCGTTGCGAGATACCTCCTGAAGGTCAACTAAGTACCGTGATCTATGACTTCGGGAGCTTACTGTACGGTTGCCAAAGCCAATCACTCCGGTTGCTCCGATAACCTGGAGGAACGCTCGCCGACTATGTTGTGTCACGTCTTCATATTCGATCTATCACTTTTAAATTTTTGTCATTTGGTGAAAATAGAGAGGGAATATCCAACGTACTGCAAATTCCTTGAGACGTGTCCGACTACTAGCGGTGACGTCCGGGTAGGATTCGTATCGCTTGCATGGCCTCGTGAGGCGATACAGGATTCGGATTAGCAGCAAATCCCTTCTGAACCTTGCAACGACTATGCGCTGTTAGGCTAGTGCAGGCATTACAACCATAGTACTGTAACATTAAAATAATCCGCAAAACATGAAGACGTTCCAACTGAACTGGAATTAGTCAAATACTGATAATGAGGGTGATTAGAGATCCTTGTCTCGACCAGTTTCCAGTATTAAATAAAATCACAAAATACCGTCCAGCACTCGCCTTCGTCAATGAATATTCTATTTCGAGTAAATTGAGTCCAACTGCTAGGAGACTTTTGTCAGTATCCATATGAAATTGGTTCCTGTACACACCCATACAATTATTTCCATCGATACTGCAGCTGGGTACCTTCACCCAACCTAGCTAATCATATTAAATTCATCCCTCATACCGTGATAGATACATCTTTCCTGCGTGTATCATTTCACACTGGGAATATATTCGCCTACGACACCAGTTTTCCTGAGATCATACGAATAGTATTTGAAAATGTGCTCAACCTAATATTCTATCTCGTACATCTCGTAGAGAGCTGTCGCAACTCTACGAACAGGGCTAACCCCCATAGCTTGTCCGAGTATAGCCCGTATCGGTTTCGACTGTGGAAGAACTATCGTCTTTGAGTTGGAGCTAATCGAGTACAGTTTGCGCTTTCGGTCGCGTCGTATCGGGACGAAGGTACAATATCACGCATATTATTAATTGTATAGCCTATTCTAAATTCCCCGTTTATCACCCTCCTCTTCCAGTACATCGACACAGTCACGGCCGACGAGTTCTATCCACCCATCGACCAAGCTACGGATGCGATAGGAGACACCGGCCCTGACGATGTTCTGTAGCTAGCGTGGGCTCTCGCTCTCGAATGCGACCGGGGCGGGTCGCGAACTCTCTCTCGTCGCTCGTGGATCGATGCACGTCCACACGCTCCAGTTGGGAAGCGTGGGTGTCGAAATACGAACCGGCGAGCGGTATCGGCCGCTCAGTTCCCGTCAATCAGTGTTCTCCTCACGGTCCCCTTTCTGGAGTCGCCGGGTCGCGAGTTCCATCAGATCGGAGTCGTCTGTGACCGGTCGGAGGGTGACAGAGAACGAAATCGGCTCCGGCCGCACCCGATACTCCTCGAACGGAGGAACCGGCGTTCCGCCGACTCCCGTTACCGCGTGGTCGAGGTTGAACGCGACCGACCCTCGGTCTTCGAGTTCGTACACGTAGTCGGCCTCGGCGAGGTTCGACCACTGGTTGAGACTCACGTTCATCGGCTCCTCGTCCGCAAATGCGGCGAGTCCCGTAGATTCGCCCGTGAGCGCCGCCCAGCGAGTTTCGGTCTTGTTGCCGTTGTCCGTCGGGGGGACGTACGGCACGAACTGGTCGTCGATCGATCCAGCGTGCCGACCGAGTTTCATCCCCGACTTCCGATCGGGGTACGTCTCCTCCGGACCACGGCCGTACCACTCGAACGTGCTGAACCGGTCGGCTACCTCGATCTGGAGACCGACCTTCGGGAGCCACTCCGACTCCCCGATTCCATCGACGAGGGGATCGTTCGGTTCTGCCGCCACCTCGACGGTCACGGCCCCGTTTCCGAACACACGGTAGTGATACGTCGTTGCAAAGCCGGGGTCGGAGTCGGCGTCGCCGACGGCGCGGCCCTCGACGGTCACGTCGACGACGCAGTCGTTCGCACGCGTAATGTCGACCGACTCGACCGCGTACTGTATCTCGTCCAATCCGAGCTTGCGCCACGTCTCCGCCACGTTCCCGCCCCAACTCGTCGACTCGTTCATGATCGGGGCGCGCCAGAAATTGAACAGCGGGCCGCGCTCGATGAGTTCCGTCTCGTTCGCACGCATCGAAGCGAGCGTTCCCGCCTCGCGGTCGAACGTGTACTCGAATCCCTCGCCCGACACGACCACGGAGCCGTCTGTCTCGGCCACCGATACCGTCGGCATCTCCGCGACGTCGACCGTCTTCGGTTCGGGCACGTCGACCGGCACTTCGAACTGCGAGAACGCCACCTCGTGACCGCGCTCTGCCCACGGGGTCGAAGTAGAGAGTGCGAAGGAGATGGTGAGCGTGTACTCGGCCCCGGGTTCGTCCGAAGACGGCGTCTCGAACCCGTCGAGAGTCACAGGACGCGTCGCACCCGGCGGGATATCGAGCGAGAGTTCGCCGGACTGCACCGTCTGATCGCCGCACGCGAGTTCCCACCGGGCGTCCAACTCACTCAGCGACGTGAACGCGTGGTGGTTCGTGACGTACACCTCACCCGCGGTCAGGTCTCGTGCGGCGACCTTCACTGGCTGGTGGCACTGCTTGAGTTCCCACAGTTCGGGTTGGACTCGCCGGTCCGCCCAAACCATCCCGTTGAGACAGAAGCTCCCGGCCGGTCCCTCGCGGTGGTAAAACTGGTACTGTTGCCCGTTGTCGGTGGTCGCGTTCAGCGACTGGTTGCTCCACTCCCAGATGAACCCGCCTTGTAGACTGGCGTCTCGGAGGAGCGACTCGAACGTGTACGCCAGTACGGGGGCCTCTGCGGCGGTCGGAGACGCCGCCGCCTCCTTCGAGAGCGCGCGGTCGAAGACGCTGACGGAGTCGTAGGCCACGGTTTCGTCGCCCGACGTCTCACCGCCGATGTGAAGTGGTGCGTCCCCACCATCGACCGATGAGAGCGAATGCTCGCTTCGAGCCAACCGCGACCCGTCGAGGTAGAGGTCGAGCGAGTCTGCGCGGCAGACGGCGACGAGCGTATGCGATCTGTCGTCAGTGAACGACGATGGGACCCGCCCCGCGACAGATGCCGCGCCACCGCCGACAGAGAATACGAAGCGACCTTCCTTGGTGACCAAGCGGAATGCGCCGCGCTTCGAGGCGAGTTCGACCGCGGCGTCGGTGTCGAGTCCCGCAACAGAGACGGCCACCGAGAACTCGACATCGGACGACGTGAGGTCGGGCGGCGACTCGACAGTCACCCGGTCGTCGGGTCCGAGAGTGAGCGACGCGCCGTCCGCGGCGTCGTGAACGGCCGGCGCACCGACGACCGTGCCCTCGTTCCCGTGACCCGACGCGTCCCGGGCGAGTCGGACCGGCGGTTGAATGTACTCGTTCCAGAATCGGTCGACTAGCCCGAGACTGTTCCCGTACGCGTGGTTGTACTCGCCCATCACGATCGGTCGAGTCGGGTCACCGTAATCGTACGTGCCGAATCTGGGGCTGTCTTTTAACTGGCCGTCCGCCGCCAGACTCACCATCGATTCGACGTCGATGTACCGCGGACCGAGCATGTCGCAGAACTCGACTTCCCACCCGCCGATGTTGGGTTGATGGTACAGGAGGCGGTCCCCGGCGAGACCCTCGACGTCCTTCTCGAACGTCTCGACGCTGTCGGTCTTGGGGAGTCGCGTCTCCTCCGTGGTTGTCGGAACGTACTCGTCGTCGGACCCGACTCCGAGACCGGCCATGTGGAGGTGTTCGGCGGCGGTGCCGGCCTCGTTCCCGGTCGACCACGCGAACACGGAGGCGTGATTGCGGTCGCGAAGCAGCATCCGGCGGAACCGCGCGACCGCCTGGTCGTGATACGCCGTCGTCGATGCGAGAACGGGCTGATTCCAGTGCGTCTCGCAGTTGGCCTCGTCGACGACGTAAAGCCCGTACTCGTCGGCGAGACGGAGGAACGTGGGGTCGTTCGGGTAATGGGACGTACGGACGGCGTTGAGGTTGAACTGCTTCATCAACTCGATGTCCGTCCGCATCAGGTCGGCAGAGACCGTGCGCCCCGTCTCCGGGTCGACCTCGTGTCGGTTGGCGCCTCTGACGTTGACGGGCCGTCCGTTGACCCGAACTTGCGCGCCGCGGCGGCCGCGGTCGACGCTGTACTCTCTGAACCCCACTTTCTCGAGAGAGGCCTCCATCACGGCGCCGTCGGCCTCGCGGACGAGTTCCAGGGTGAGCGTATAGAGAGTCGGATGCTCTGCGGTCCACTTCTTCGGATTCTCCACGGACGTCTCCATCGAGGTTACGAAGCCGTCGCCGTCGGCTTGTCCCGTCCCCGAGAGGGTCGTGACTCGCCCGCCGTCCGGATCGCGGAGGACGCCGCGAACCGTGTACGCGCCCGCCTCGTCGTCGCCGTAGTTCGCGACTTCGGCGTCGACGCAGAGCGTCGCGTCGCGGTACTCGTCGTCGAGTTCCTGCCGAACGTCGAAGTCCCGTAGGTGAACCTGTGGCGTTGCGTAGAGGTAGACGCTCCGGTAGATACCGGCGTACTTGTGCATGTCGATGCACTCTAGCGCCTCGGCGTCGGACCACCGGTACACCTGCACGGTGAGTTCGTGGTCGCGACCGGCGGTAACACAATCGGTGATGTCGAACTCGCCGGGAGTCATCGACCCTTGTTGGAAGCCGACGTACCGATCGTCAATCCACACGAAAGCGGCCTGTTTGACGCCCTCGAACCGAACGAACAGTTCGCGGCCGTCCCACTCGGCGGGAATCGAAATCGTTCGGTTGTAGACGCCGACCGGGTCGGGCCTCTCGTCTCCGACACCGGGGATGTTCAGTTTCCCGTCTCCTGCTTGTGGGTTCAACGCGTCGTTGAACTCGGACCACTCCATCGCGAGCGCATCGGAGTAGCCGATCCACGTCGGACGCCAGTTAGTGTAAATGCGCTCGTCGTACCCCTGTGTCTGCCACGGTTCGGGAACGGCGACGGTGTCCCAGTTCCCGCTATCGTGGTCGAACGAGGGGGGCAACTGTCCCGGATTGGTGAAAAACTGGAAGTTCCAGTCACCGTTTAGGAGGCGTACGTACGACGACTCGGCGAACCGTTCTTCGAACGGTGCGAACTTCACGTCGGCGTCGCGGGCCGCCTGCGCGGACTCGTACGGCATCGCCGCCGTAGCCGTGGTCGGTTCTCGGTTCTCCTCGAATCGCTCGGGGTTTTCCAAGTAGGCCGAGAGGTTCTCGATACGTCCCGGTCCGTTGGTGGTCGCGGGGACGGATGCGGCAGACGTCCCCTCCGAGGCGAGTGGGAGGGCGGCCGCCAACCCGGTGACCTGCAGGAACCGTCTCCGCGTCGATCCGAACGGTGCACTATCGCTATCTGTCGACGAGGGTGATTGCTCGCTCATGGGTAATTTCGCCCCCTCGTGGCGTTCTCGGGAGCGCTTCGATAATGTTAGTCCACTGTCTTAAATCTACGTAGATTTAAAGTGAACTTTCTTACTGGATCGCGGATGGCGCTTTACGGCGTACGAGAGAGCAGAGAGAAACCGAGAGATAGTCAGAGTCGAACAGTTCTTCGTCTCTCAGAAACAGCTTCACGGGGTAAGTAGATAGTACGGAAACTTCCACTCGTTCCATTACAGCCTTAGATTCGTAACGGAACGCTTTCGCCTTCTTCTCACTACCCGTCTGTTTACAATAACCAGCTTGAGCGTTCTTCATAATGACAATTAGTTCGTCAGCAACGAACAGAAGGAGAAGGAACGGATTTGTAAAACTACAACCCAGATCAGATATGAGAATACATACAGACTACCATTCCGAGGAAAAAAGTAATATTTCATATTATCTGAGATTTCTGATTGTTTTCATCGATACGGACAGTTCAGGAGTGCTGCACGTTACTCATAGATGAACAAAGGCGCCCAACTTCGACGTGCTGAACGCCGGGATCTGGTCTGTTCGTCCCTGGAAAACAGGGGCGTCAAGAGACGGACGATCGGCGGTAAATTTGCGATAGATAGAGAGCGGCCGTCGTCGAGTAATAGGCCCGGCGATCACCGATAAGCGATGTTGAGTTCGATGATGTTCACCGCGTTCCGAAGCAGGGTCGGGATGTCCTCTCTGAACCGTTCGGTGGACATCCGACTCCGAGGGCCGGAAACGCTCACCGCACCGACGACTTCGTCCTCCTGGTCGAGAATGGGCGCGGCGACGCAGCGCAGTCCGTTCAGGCGTTCCTCCCGGTCGAACGCGACCCCTCGGTCTCGGATTTCGGCGAGTTCATCGAACAGGTTCTCGGGATCGGTGATGGTGTTCTCCGTCGTCGCTGGCATCCCGTGTCGGTCGAGTATCTCCTCGACGCGTTCGGGAGGGAGATGCGCGAGAATCGCTTTCCCGAGTCCGGTGTTGTGGAGGTGCACACGCTGGCCGGTGGTAGCGTCGACCTGCACCGCGTCTTCACCCACCTCACGGTGGATGTAAACCCCTTTCCCGTGTTCTTCGACGAGAAGATTCGAGAGTTCACCCGTCTGCTCTGCGAGCGACTGCATCTCGGGTTTCGCGATGTCGTGTATCGAGAGCCTGTTTCGGGCTTCAGTTCCGATATCGAGGAACTTGAGCCCGACGTAGTAGCGGTTGTCACACTTGACCACGTATTCCTCCTGTTCGAGCGTGCTCAGGTAGTTGTGGACGCTACTCTTGGGCAGATCGAGATCCTGCGCGAGATCCGTGACCCGCGCTCCTTCTCGGTCTTTGAGCGCTTCGACGATTCTGAGCGTCGTCAGCGCGGACTTCACCGGATTTTTCGCTCGGTTGACGTTTTTGCCCATGCTACTTGTTGTGACGGTCGTCATTATATAACTTATGTTCATTACTGACGAACGAGTCGGGGTGCGGTGGTCTCAGGCAAGTCGGTGAGGTATCACGATTCGCCGTATTCCTCCGATAGCACTCCGAGAGGTATACTTTTACCGTGACTATTCCAATTGGAGGGACATATGGGACCGACGATCACCCGGATCGAAAGCGTCGAGTTCGAATACCCACTCGAGGACATCGGAACGGATCAAGCCGGTTTCAACTTGGTGTACGAACCGGGAGAGACCACCGTCCGGAAACTGTTCGCGCTCAGGGTTCACACTGACGAGGGAATCACGGGCGAGTACGTCGGAGGCAACTCGCCCGGCGCCGCCCAGTGGAACACGTTTGCGGACTACCTCATCGGCAAAAATCCGTTAAAACGCGAGAAGCACTGGTCAGAGATAAAGCGCGCCCTACGGAAGTACGACCGGATGGGTATCGGACCCATCGATATCGCCCTCTGGGACTTCGCCGGCAAGTACTACGGCGCTCCTATCCACGAACTACTCGGCACGTACCGCGAACGCCTGCCGGCGTACGCGTCAACCTACCACGGCGACGAGAACGGCGGACTGGACTCCCCGGAGGCGTTTGCGGACTTCGCCGAAGAGTGCCGCGACTCCGGCTTCGACGGGTTCAAGATACACGGTTGGGGCGGCAGCGACGTCTCGCGCAAACTGGACAGAGAGATCGCGGCGGTTCACGCGGTCGGAGAACGAGTCGGCGACGAGATGGATCTGATGTTGGACCCGGCCTGCGAGTACGAGACGTTCGCCGACGCCCTCGCCGTCGGTCGCGCCTGCGACGAGGAGGGGTTCTTCTGGTACGAGGACCCGTTCCGCGACGCCGGCATCTCTCAACACGCCCACCGGAAACTCGCTGATAAACTCGCCACCCCCATCCTCCAGACCGAACACGTGCGAGGTCTCGAATCGCACTCCGACTTCGTCCAGAACGGCGCGACGGACTTCCTGCGCGCGGATCCGGAGTACGACGCGGGCATCACCGGTGCGATGAAGATCGCGCGGGTGGCGGAGGGGTTCGGGCTGGACGTCGAGTTCCACGCTCCCGGGCCCGCACAGCGCCACTGCATCGCCGCCATCCGCAACACGAACTACTACGAGATGGCATTGGTCCACCCCGACTGCGAGAACACGACACCGCCCGTCTACGATGGCGAGTACTCCGATACGATGGACGCGGTCGACGACGATGGAACGGTTCCGGTTCCGGACGGTCCCGGCCTCGGCGTCGAGTACGACTGGGACTACATCGAGCGGAACAAGACGGGGAGCGTCCACACCTACGAGGGGTCATGAGTTACAAAGCTGGAATCATCGGTGCCGGCGGTATCGCGGGGATGGGTATCCTCGGCATGCACGACGAGGAGAAGATAGGGCGCGAGAAGATACGCGCGAGTCACGCCGGCGGCTACGACGCCGCCGAGGGCGTCGAACTCGTCTCGATAGCCGACGTGGACGACGAGAAACTGCGACGGTTCGGTGAGGCGTGGGGGATTCCGCTAGACCGGCGATACGTCGGACACGAGGCGATGCTCGCGGCCGAAGATTTGGACGTCATCTCCGTCTGCACCCCGTCGTTTCTCCACCACCGACACGTGATCGACGCGGTGCGCTCTCAGTCGTCACCGTCGGTCGTCTGGTGTGAGAAGCCCCTCGCCTCGGAGGTGACGAACGCGAACGAGATGATCGAAGCGTGCGAAGAGACCGACACCGAACTGGTCGTCAACCACTCGTTCCGCTTCACCGACAAACTCCGGCGCCTCCGCGAACTCGTTCACGAGGAGAACCTGCTCGGCGAGGTACACTCCGTCTCGGCACAGTTCCGAATGGAACTCCTCCGGAACTCCACGCACCTGCTCGACACGCTGGTCTACCTGCTCGACGCGCGAGCGCGGACTATCGGCGGCTACGTCAACGGCGAGAACGAGGCGGTGGACTCCCTCGGCGCGGATCAGTCCGTCGACGACGCGGGCGGCGGCGGATTCGTGGTGATGGACGACGGGACGTTCGCTACCATCGACTGTACGGTCCCTCGGGAGTCCTCGTCGATGACGCTCAACTTCATCGGTTCGGAGGGCAAACTCTACATGAACAACGACGATGGCGAGTGGCGCTACTGGTCCTTGGAGGACGGCGAGCACGTCGAGCGGTCGCTCCCCGGTATCGAGGGGTCGTGGACGTGGGAGGACGACTACGCGAACTCGTTCACCAACGCGGCCGAACACGTCGTCGATCTCGTGGACGGCGGAACCGAGAACCATTCGACCGGCGTCGAGGCCACTCGCTCGCTTGAGATCATCGTGGGCATCTACCTTTCGCACTACACGGGTGGACAGGTGGAGATTCCGCTCGAACGGCCGTTACAGGACGTGAGCGTCACCTCCTGGTGACGCCGATAGACGCGCACCAACGTTTATGCGGTCGGTCCACGTCGCCGTCGCTAGGCATGCGACTCATCGACGCACACACGCACGCGTGGGGAGCCGACACCGCCGAACTACCCTGGCGAGCGGACGTGCTGCCGCCGGGGTGGAACGGCGCGTACACCCACGCCGATCTGATAGCCGACATGGACCGAGTCGGAGTCGACCAGAGCGTGATAGTCACGACGCCGCTGTACGGTCGGGGGGAACGGGCCAACGAGTACACGATGCGGAGCATCGAGGCCCACCCCGATCGCCTCTACGGTGTCGGGCTGGTGGACTTCTTCGGCGACGAGGCGGCGGTCCGACGCCGACTGCGACGGGTAACCGGCCACCCGCGGATGCTCGGCGTCCGGATGCACGCTGCACTTGCGTACGAACCGATCCCTACAGATCTCGACCGGACCGGCGAGTGGATTCTCGACGACCGGCTCGAACCCGTCTGGGACGAGGTAGCGTCGCTCGACGCCCACGTTTACGTGTTCCCGAAGGGCGAACAGCTCTCGATGATCGAGCGACTTGCGGCCGACCGCCCCGACGTGACGTTCGTCGTCGACCACATGGCGTGGCCGGACGAGACGACGTCGCCCGACGAAGCACCGTGGACCGACTTCGCCGACATCGCCGAACACGACAACGTGTGGGTCAAGGTGAGTTCGCTCCCGCGCTCTGCCGAGTCGGGCTGGCCGTACGAGGACCTCCACGAGTACGTTCGGCGTCTCCTCGAATGGTTCGGCGCGGAGCGACTGTTGGCGGGGTCCGACTATCCGTGGATGGACGACTGGGCGTCGTACGAGGACTGCCTCTCGTGGCTGGAGGCCGCACCGTTCCTCTCGGCCCGCGACCGGGCGTTCCTCTCGTACCGGACCTTCGAACGACTTCGTGGCTGATCGTCGACGACTCGTCCCTGGGTCTGTGGCCTCTGATGCCCGGAATATCCCAATCTATGCTAAAGATTTAAGATAGCAGGTCATCTTTCTTCGTGCATGCGTTACAGTGACAGGCGTAGCTTCATCAAAATAGCCGGTGGAGCGGCGGTTTCGACAGCTCTCGCGGGCTGTTCCGGCGGACAAGGCGGAACAGGCGGAACCGATTCCGGTTCGACCGAGAGCGACGGGACCGGCGGAAGCGGGGGAGCGACCGGGGGCGACGACGGCGGCTCCGCCGACAGTAAACGGATCGGCATCTCTCAGCACCGGGCCGGTGGGTCGTGGATCACGGCGTTCTTCGAGGCCGGGAAACTCTACGCACGACAGCAGGGGTACCAACTGGAGACGTTCGTCCACGAACAGGACGCCGCCAAGCAGATCTCGCAGGTGCGGCAGATGGTCAACCAGGAGTACGACGGTATCGTGCTCGTCCCGTGGAACGAGTCGCTCAACGGCGTGATACAGGAGGCGACCGACGCAGGCATCCCCGTGTTCACCGCCAACAACGACGCGCCGACGTCCGCCGTGAAATCGTTCACCGCGTTCGGCAACTACGGCGCAGGGAGGACCTGCGCCGAGAAGATGTACGAGGCGCTCGGAAACCAGAAACCCGACGTCGACACGTACCGGATCCTCAACGTGCGAGGGGACTTCTTCGGCGCGTCCAACAGGCGGACGAACGGCTTTCTGGAGACCATCAAGCAACACGACGACGTCGAGATCGTCGACACGGTACAGACCGACTGGACGCGGAGCACCGCTCTGTCGAAAGTGCAGACGTGGCTCAACGGGAACGAGGTTCCTCACGGGATCTACTCTTCGAACATGACGTCCGGACTCGGCACCTACACCGCACTCGACCGACAGGGACTCGTCCGACCGAAAGGCGACGCCGACCACGTCGTCCTCACGCAGTTGGACGGCGGTCCGGAGGTCAACCCGAAGATCGGCTCCGGACAGATCGACGCCGCGGTCGACCAGCCCAACTACTTCTACATCCCGCTGGCAATCAAGCAGATGCAGAACTACTGGGAGAACGGCGACGATGCGATTCCGGAGCCCGGAACGGAACTCACCGCGGAGGATTACTCGTTCGAGCCGGTCGAGCACAAAGGCGTGCAGCTCTGGTCGGAACCCATCTGGGCTCCGGCGACGGTCGAGCAGAAAGACGGTCACCCCCACGTCAAAACGAACGGCATCGTCATTACGCAGGAGAACGCCGAAGCCCCGTACCTCTGGGGGAACATATGGAACTAGTCCGACCGACAACCGACACGAAGGACATCAACACGACTCTGCACAATGTCGCTCACCACGTCTCATAACTCGGATCGAACGAGCCGTATCGTGCCCGTGCTGTTAGAGCACATGATCTGGCCGATACTGGTCGTGGCCATCCTCGTCACGGCCGTCCTCGTGCCGGAACTGTTCGCTAACCTCCGGTCGTTCGAGTTGGTACTCTACTCGTCCGTACCGCTCGGCCTCCTCGTGCTCGCCGAGAGCATCTGCCTTCTCACGGGGCACTTCGACCTCTCTATCGGGGCCATCGCGGGATTCTCGGCGATGTTCACGGGGATGGTGATCGGTGACTGTGCGTCGTGTTGGGGCGTCGTCGCCAACCCCTACGCGGGTATCGTCCTCATCCTCGCAGTCGGGGGGCTCATCGGCGTCCTCAACGGCGTCATGATCGCCAAACTCGGCGTCAACCCGTTCCTGCAGACGCTGGCGTTCCTCATCATCTTCAGCGGGGCCAAGACGGCGATGAACACCCAGCCCGTAACGGGGCTTCCGAAGGCGTACCTGTACCTCGGTGGGCAGTCATTGCTCGCCATCGGCATCCTCGTGGTCGTGTTCGCGGCGTTCGCGTTCGTCATGCGGTACACTAACTTCGGACAGTCAGTGTACGCCGTCGGGAGCGACGAGGAATCGGCCCGCGCCGTCGGCATCAACACCGACCGCGTCATCATCACCGTCTACGCCATCAGCGGCATTCTCGCCGGACTAGCGGGGCTGATACTCACGGGATACACCACCATCGTCGCTCCCGACATCGCGGAGAACATGGTCTTTCCCGCGTTCGCCGCGGCGGTTATTGGCGGAATCAGCCTGTTCGGCGGCCGCGGGCTCATCTCCGGGGCGCTCGGGGGCCTGTTGCTCCTCGGTATCGTCCAGACCGCACTCAACCTCAGCGGAGTCGCCGCCGCACAGGTCGAGATGGCAAACGGCATCGTTCTGCTCGTCGCCATCCTCCTGTACAACATGAAAGAGAGCATTCGGACCCGCGTCCTCTCCGGGGGATCGACGTGAGCCACGCCGACGAAGTCACCGACACCGGGGCGGCAAGCGACACCGGGACATCCAAAGTCCGCATCGAAAACGTCGACAAGCACTTCGGCCGCATCGTCGCCCTCGAAGACATCACACTCGACATCGGCGACGGGGAAATTCTGGCGATGGTCGGCGACAACGGCGCGGGGAAATCGACGCTGATGAAGGTGCTCTGTGGCGTCCACGAACCTACCAACGGCACTATCTACGTCGATGGGCAGGCCGTCTCGTTCTCGAATCCGGACGACGCTCGCAGGTACGGTATCGAGACAGTGTACCAAGACCTCGCGCTCATGGACGACTTGGACGTGGCGACGAACATCTACATGGACCAGTTCCCCACCCGGGGGTTCGGACCGCTCTCGATCGTCGACTGGGACGAAACGTACCGAAAGGCCGAACGGCTCCTAGACGAACGGCTGGACCGCGACGATATCGACGCCCACACCGAGGTGGAGTTCCTCTCGGGCGGCGAACGGCAACTCGTCGCCATCGCTCGTGCACTCGCGTTCGACCCCGATCTCGTCATCCTCGACGAACCCACGAGCGCGCTCTCCGTCGAGGCGACCGAACTCGTCCACGAGACGGTCCGACAGCTGAGGGCAGAGGGGATAACCGTCGTTATCGTCAGCCACAGTCTCGACGAGATATTCGGGCTGGCCGACCGTATCGCCGTCCTCTATCAGGGTCGTCTCGTCGACGTCGCGGATCCTACGAAGGTGGACCGCGACGCGTTGGTCCACATGATGTCCACCGGTACCCGCCCCGAGTGAGTGACGGTCGCAGCGCTATCGGTGCGCGGCGTCCGTCGGCGAGAGGTCGAAACCGGAGAGTTCGAACGTCACCGCGATGTTGCTCGGTCGCTCCCCCGTCGAGAGGCCGGGGACGTCGATCGTCAGATGTCCGTCGTCGTCCACGCTATGGGAGACGCGTCCGTACCCGAGGAGCGTCACCTCACCCTCCTTCGGCTTCCCGGACGAATCCTCATCCTCCGACTGCGTCGACGACGCACCCGAGGCGTTCTCGACCGCCGTCCCGGCGAGCGTGAGCGTGCCCGCCCCGGGCCACCCCATCACGATGGCGTAGACGGAGTTAGTGTCGGGATCGCACGTGTATCGAACGTCGTCGGCGGTGTACACGATGTCCGAGACGAAGTCGCCGCCCTCCTCCAGTCGAGTGGGGCCCTCGCCGAACGCCTCCCACGGGCGCGTCCCGTAGATAGCATCGCCGTTCGTTTCGAGCCACTCGCCCACCGAGAGCAGTCGCTCGCGTTCGGCCTCCTCTATCGTCCCGTCCGGCCGGGGTCCGATGCTCAGGAGGAGTTGTCCGTTCTTGCTCACGATGTCGATGAGCGTGTGGAGGATGAACTCGGCGGAGTAGAACGTGCGACCCTCCACGTACCCCCACCCGCCCGTCTCGGCGACCGGCAGTTCCGCGGTCCACGCCTGCTCCTGTGCCGTCTTCGGCCGTCCCATCTCGAAGTCCTCGACGCTCGCATCGAGGGGCAGCGAGTCGTCCTTGTTCGTGACGACGACGTCTCGGTCCTCCGCCGCGGCCCTGTTGTAGTGGAACGCCAGGAAGCGCTTGCGGTACGCCTCGGGCATCCAGTGGAGTCCCCAGTCGAACCACACGAGGTCCGGATCGTACTGCCCGACAGCCTCCACCAGTTTCGCGAACCACGTCTCGTGACGCAGTTCTTCGGGGAGATTCCCGTACATGACTCGGTCGGGGTACTCTTCCATCACCGACGGGTAGTTCTCGTACGCGGTCGAGAAGTAGCCCTCCTCGCCGCGCAGGTTGTACGAGTGGTGGAACGTGGTGAGGAACCGGAGCCCTTTATCTCGAATCGCAGAGGAGAGTTCGCCGACCAAGTCGCGTTTCGGTCCCCTGTCGCCGGCGTTCCACGGCGTTACCTTCGAGTCCCAGAGCGACCACCCGTCGTGGTGTTCGGCCGCCGGCCCGGCAAAGCATGCTCCCGCACGCTCGAACAGGTCCGCCCACTCGTCGGCGTCGAAGTTCTCGGCCGTGAACTCGGGGACAAACTTCTGGTACGGGTACGCGTCCGGTCGCTCGTACGTGTCAACGTGGTGGTCGTGAATCCAATGGCCGTCGTTGTACATCTGCCGTGGGTACCACTCGTGACCGTACGCCGGGACCGAGTAGGGCCCCCAGTGACAAAAGATGCCGAACTTTCCGTCGCGGAACCACTCCGGCGTCGGGTCGACATCTCCGAGCGACGCCCACGTGGGTTCGTACGGGCCTTCCTCGACGACGTGTCGTCCCCGCTCCGTTGTCTCGGCGACCGCCTCCTCGAACCCTGTCATCGTCTCGGGTGCCGATTCTCTACCGTCTTCTTTCTCTTTCCCGCTCGTTGCTCCGGCCGCGTCGACGCCGAGCAGCGATCCGAGGGTCAGCGCACCGCCACTTGCGAGGATCCCCCTGCGGGACAGTCCGGTCACGAGATCAGTCGTCTGCTGTGCGTCTCCGTCGTTCGAGTGAGATACTTCTCTCTCATCAGCCATGGGCTACCACGAATGACACTCTCACACACGGGTCAAAAACCTAACGTAGAAGACAGATGGAAGTTAAGCGGTGTGAGAACGAGTCAGCCGAATTCGACGATGGGACGAAACTGACCGTTAGAACTGGGGGAGCACTTCGTCGCCGAACAGTTCCATCCCCGTCGTCTCGGGGAAGTCGAGGAACAGAAGTTGAAGTTTGCCGAATCCGAGGTCGCGAATCTCCGTTATCTGTTCTGCCACCTGCGCGGGCGTGCCGATGAGGAACCCTCCTTTCTCTCGTGCGTCCGCGGCGTCTTCGAGTTGATCGTCCATGTCGGACTCTTCGCCCCACGGCAGAGGGAATATCCGCTCTTCGTACTCGGCGATCTCGTCTTCGGTCTCGCGGACGAGGACGTGTCCGAGCCACGACCGTTCGACGTCGTCGGGGTCACGCCCCTCGGTTTCGAGGTACTCCTCGAACTTCCGTACCTTGAACTCGATTGGCTTTCCCCGAGCGCGTGCGCTGATCTCGACGTTCCACTCGTCGGCGTATTTCGCGATGAGTCGCAGCATGCGCGGTCCGGCACCGCCGACGACGATGGGCGGGTGAGGATCGCTGACCGGTTTGGGTTCGTTCAGTGCGTTCTCTATCTGGAAGTGGTCACCGTGGAACGAGGGATGATCCTCGGTGAACATCGCCTTCACTATCTGGATGGTCTCTTCTAACCAGTCGATACGCGTCCCGACGTCGGGGTAGTCGAACCCGTAGGCCGCGTGCTCCTCGTCGTGCCATCCTGCCCCGAGTCCGAGACGGAGTCGTCCCTCCGAGAGGATATCGAGTGTCGTCGCCATCTTCGCAAGGAGCGCCGGATTGCGATACGTGACGGAATTCACGAGCGAACCGATATCCACCTCGTCAGTCCGTTCGGCGAGAACACTGAGGAGCGTCCACACCTCGTACTCCTGCGCGTGGGGGCCGAGCATGAAGTGGTCGGGCGCCCAGAGTCCGTCGAGTCCCGCTTCGACGGCAGTATCCGCCCCGTCGAGGACGTCTGATCGTTTCAGTGTCTCCACCAGAGGCGTATCCCGATGGACACCGTCTCCTGCGTAACACTGGATCATCCAGTCGAACTGCATACGACTCTTCTAGTACGCGGCTAGATAATGCTTAGGGACGACTACACACGGTGGTCGCTGTGCCTCTGTATCAGCGACTTCGTTCGAGGTTACTCCCCGGGGCGAAACGACCAGAGTCGGTCCATGAACGGTATCTGCTCGTCTTCGGGGGCGTCGACGTTGACACCCTCTCGCTTGAATTGAGCGACGTGACGCTCCCACGCTTCGACATCAGAATCGTCCGTAACTGCGTCGAGATACGTATCTAAATCCTCTGCTTCGAGAACGCAAACGGCCAAGTCGTCCCGAACGTACAGTTCGAACTCCGTGACGGTACCACGTTCCATCGCATCGGTCACGCCGGCAGGTACGTCGTCGTGTGCGTCGATGTATTCCTGCTTGCGGTCGGGGTCGATGCGCTGGACGTAGACAGCGCGTTCGGTATCGCGTGCCATAATCCGGTCCTCTCGCTCCGCTCGGTTGAGCCTTTTCCCTGTTTACGTACAAGAGAACAAAGAGATAGTAGGTGAGTTAGACAGTATGGGGGTGAGATCAGTCAGTTCGTACCATGACTTCGAGCAGACCCCTAGGAACGAGGGATTACGGCGAATTATCACAGACTGTGACAGTTACGGCGATCTTGTGAAGGTAGTCGTCTTTGCAGAGAATGAGCAAGATACCCTCTCATTTCTTCACTGTCTGAATACGGCTTCGCACCGAGGGGTCGTGATCGCAGGCGACTCCTGCGGAGATGTTGGCAAACACAGGCGAGTGATCAATCTCTAAATAGAATCCGACCGAATAGATATCACATCTAATCGAAAAATGTTCGGGTAATATTTTATACTACCCTACGATTTCGCAATCGTCCGAATAAGGTTATTTTCGGCGATATGCCGGCTAGGGCTGGGACTTCTCCACTACCATCCTCCTCGATATATTTCTCCCAGGTTCGAAATTTATATGGCGAATTTAAACACTAGCATGAAAATTACAAAGTTCGTCCTTGCCGCGACTACAGATAATCTCACGCGGGGGAAGACGCTCGAAGCCTCGTGGACCTCACCGAATCGCTCGGCAGAGGGAAACTACGAATCGTTTGACGATATGACGATTCTCCCTCTCTGAAGTCAGGCGCGTCGAGACCGATCGGGAGGATTGGTCTCCAGATTGCAAGATGGTAGAGGAACAAAATCTATAAGAGGTACAGCCCCATCGATGTCAACATGGTGTCCACTTCCCACGCCAATTGCTGGCGTTGGCACGCGTCTCGGGAAGTGGACAGTATCGCGGTTTAGAGTCGGACGGGCTTAACCCGGCGGATTCGACCGCGATGCTCACTCGCTTTCTCGATCGCATCGCCTCCAAAGTGACTACGACCACCAAACGCACATGCCAGCAGAAGACGACTTCACCGTAACACCGTATGCCGTCGAAGGCGACATCGACTATGACCGACTCCTCGACAAGTTCGGGGCTGATGCCCTCACTGACGAGCAGAAGGCGAAATTCCCCGACCCCGGCCATCCGCTCGTACGCCGTAACATATTCTATGCAGAGCGAGACGTAGACCCGTTCCTCGACGCCGCCAACGACGGTAAAACGCATTCCATCGTGACGGGGCGTGGTCCTTCAGGGCCGATGCACATCGGTCACATCTTCCCGTTTTACTTCGCTAAGTATCTGCAAGACCAGACTGGAACGCTCGTCTACATCCCGTTCTCCGACGACGAGAAGTACTTCCTCAAAGACGAGTCGCTGGGCGAAATTAGCGACTACACCCGCGAGAACCTCTTTGATATTCTCGCAGTCGGGTTCGACCCCGAACGAACCCGAATCATCGTAGACACAGCCGACGCTGACGTTGTGTACCCGTTAGCAGTAGCATTTGCCAAAGAGGTGACTCAATCGACGGTGGACTCAACGTACGGAGAACCCGAGAATATCGGCCTCTCGTTCTACCCCGCTGTCCAAGCCGCACACCTCCTCTTACCCCAACTTGTGGAGGGTCGCCATCCGACGCTCGTACCGATTGCGGTCGACCAAGACCCCCACGTTCGAGTCTGTCGGGACATCGCCGCCAAGGAACGGTACGATGTGGCCAAGCCCGGTGCCTTGCTCTCGAAGTTTCTCCCGAGTCTCGAAGGGCCGGGGAAGATGAGTACGTCCGACGATGCACCGAGTATCCATCTCTCAGACGACCGGGAAGCGGTCTTCGACAAAATCCGCACCCACGCTTATTCCGGTGGCCAAACTAGTCGAGAAGAACATCGAGAACAGGGAGGGAACCCAGAGGTAGACGTCTCGTATCAGTTCTTGTATTACTTCTTTGAAGAACGTGATGAGCGGGTAGAACAACTTGCACGCGAGTATCGAACGGGGTCGCTCCTAAGTGGAGAACTCAAGGAGATGGCGGCGGAGAATATTGCGACCTTCCTCGAAGCACATCAAGAGCGTCGTCGGGCACTCGGTTCGCTCGAAGACGAGTTGGAACAGTTCCGCTTGACAGAGAGTGAGCGACAGGCTGCGCGGCGGCGCACAGGCTACCTCGAGAGTTCTCTGGTTCAAAGATAGAGAAACTCACTCGACGATCAACGTACAACGTTCGCACGCGCTACTCTCGTCTCGCCATCGGAACAGTATCGAGGGCGTTGTCGGCGAAACGCTCGCCAGACCAAAGAGTGAACCCCATAGGTATCTTCAGTCTAATTGTGAAAGCTTACGGAGTTCAGGAGTCCTCGAGTGACTACTCTGGAATCGTCGAAGTAGAACGCGAACGCCCCGAACCGGCGGCTGACGAAGCGCTCGTCGAAATTCGAGCTACCTCTTTGAACTACCGCGACCTGGCGATTGCCGACGAGGACCTCACATACCCCGGTACCGAACTGCCAGTCGTCCCACTTTCTGACGGGGCCGGCGAGGTTACTGCAGTCGGCGAGAACGTACAGCGCCTTTCGAAGGGCGACCGGGTTGCGACTCCTTTTGCGCCTGACTGGGTCGACGGCCCGGTCGCGTCCGAGAAGATCGCACGGACAACCGGCGGCAACGTCGATGGGGCCTTAGCGGAGTACGTGACGTTCCCGGCCGATAGTCTAGCAGTGCTTCCTGACAACCTCTCGTACGAACAGGGAGCAACGCTGTCTTGCGCTGGATTAACTGCGTGGCGCGAGCTCCACGAAGAGGGCGATTTAACTGCCGACGAGACGGTTTTAGTCCTGGGTACCGGCGGCGTCTCCATGTTCGCGCTGCAGTTCGCGACGATGCAAGGCGCTGATGTTTTTGTCACCTCCTCGAGCGACGAGAAATTAGAACGTGCCCGCGAACTTGGCGCGACGTGGACACTCAATTACGAGGAGACGCCCGAGTGGGGCGAGGCCGTTCAAGAAGAGACCGGCGGCGTCGATCACGTCGTCGAGGTTGGTGGCCCCGGAACCCTTCAGAAGTCGCTGGAAGCGACCGGTTTCGACGGCCACGTCCACCTCATTGGCGTCCTCTCCGGCCCGGAGGGGCAGGTCCATCCCAGCCAGATTCTGCTGAATGGCCTCACCGTCGAGGGCTCGATGGGCGTTGGCAGTCGCGCGATGTTCGACCGTATGAACAGTGCGATCGAAGCTGCGGATCTCGAGCCGGTTGTCGACCGGACTTTCGGCTTCGAGCCAGAAGATGTCCGCGAGGCCTATCGATACGTTGAAGATGGCAAACACCAGGGCAAGGTCGTCATTTCGGTCGAGTGAGCTGAATAGAGAGCGTCTATTCAGCAATCGAAGTTGCGGGTGAATCCAACGCGTCCAAGGCCTCGACGATTACGTCGGTGATTTCAGGAGATGATATTGGTGAGGAGTCAGCCACGGACCAAGTCAGCTAACCAACACGGATGCTCGGGCCGTAGCGGTGTTGACGGCGTCCATCCGGCCAACGTACTCGTGCGTATTTCGGGTGTAGGTTGTAGTTGAACGACTGGGATCTGTGTTAACTGAGTCGTTTGAGCGGCTGCTAACCTAAAACCGGTCCGATGGAGTTCCAGTTCTCAGTTACGATACTAAACGTGCGCTACATACTTCATATTCAGATACACGTTCACCGTGACGCTGACCCAGGTGCGGTTCCAGTAGTGAGTGTATCATTCCGTTCCATTGTAACAGCCAGGGTTCCGTCCCCGCTTTCGGAGAACAAGCTAGTTGGGAGCGGATGAACCATCGGCCCCGATTCTGTGTTTTGATAATATCGCCGAAGGTATTTATTCTATAGCGCGACACTTAGCACATGGACTTGGCGTCTCGGCTATCGGCTGCCTTTCCCCCAGACAAAATACCGCTGCTGATATCGAGGGTTGGTGTCCTGTTCTTTCTCGCGTTCGTCGTCGAGTGGATAGCGTTCTACGGTCTCCACGTGGAACCGCTCCTCACAGCGAACTTCCTCCTGACTCTCCTCTTCACCGTCGTCTTCTCGGTCGGCATCGTCTATGGCGGACATCACATAGAGAGTAAGGACCTCTCTCCCAAGCGATACCCTCGTATCGCCAAGTGGTTTGTCGGCGGGATCACGCTTTTCTTCGGAGTTAATGCACCGATGATGGTGGTCTGGTATCCGGGTACCCTCCATGGCGTCGTCGGATGGGCCCGGATCTCGATGGCCATGGGCGGAGTCGGTGGACTCGTCTTCGGAATTATCGAGGCGCGTGCCATCGAGCGTGAACTCAGTGCTGAGCGCGCGGCCATTCGCGCTGACGAGGCCGAATCTCAGCGGCAGTGGTTCGATTACCTGAACAGCCTTCTCCGTCACGAAGTACTGAACACCGCCAACGTCATCACGGGGTACGCGTCCGTCCACATGGACGACGACGACTTAGACGATGAACTTCGGCGTAATCTCGAACGGATTCATCGACAGGGCCGGGACATGGCGGAGGTCATTCGAGACGTTCAGGTGCTGATGCAGGCTAGCCAAGGAAACATCGAACGAGAGGCTGTGGACCTCAGCGAAGTTCTCGCCACGACGCTCGACGACCCCAGAGGTGACACGGAGGCCGTCGAGGTAACTACGTCTATCCCTGATGGCGTCTACGTGATGGCCGACGACCTTCTCCCCCGGGTGTTTGCGAACCTCTTCGCTAACGCGGTGCAACACAACGATAGTGAGACGCCTCGGGTGGACGTGACCGTCGAGGTAGGCGCCGATGCGGCGACGGTGTCTATCGCGGACAACGGTCCCGGAATCTCAGACAGCGTCCGCGAAACACTGTTCGAACGGAGCGATAACACTGGTGGGAGTCACGGAATCGGACTCTATCTCGTACGGACCTTGGTCGAACGGTACGGCGGTACGGTTCAACTGTCCGAGACTGGCCCCGACGGGAGCGTGTTTACCGTCGAGCTTCCACTGGCCGATGAGGCGACTCGGTCAGGACAGTTCTCCAACGGTACGTCTCTCGGTGCCGCATAACGACCGATATAGACTCGGTTTTCTACTGGTGGGTGATACCGGACATACAGTGGCTTTAGATGGTGAATATCGTGAATCGCCTTAGGAAAGATCATGGCGTCCGATTTCGCGAGAATCACACACCGGACACACATCTGTAGTTGAAGAAACGGTCGTTCCGCAGTGACGACACTCGTAGAGTTGATCTTCAGTTCGTGAACGCCGGAGGAGTTGCCTGAGGGTCTGAAGCATGGGTTAGCTTACGTTGATGAAATCCGCCGAATCTGGATACTCACCCACAGTCCGTTCGTAGCCTGTACACAGGATTTCGCAAGAAGACGCGAGGGATAGGCCCCGATACCACGGTGCGAGCGGTCGTTCTGGATGTGGTGAGATGGATGCATTATTGTACGCGAAAGAGGGGGTCGACAGTTGGGGTGATCTCCTCTCGTGTGAACAGAGGCCCCCAGCGAAATATAGGTCAGCCAAGCACAGTGGAAGTGGAGATACTTGGAGGGTCCGCTGAGATGTCACAGAAATGCCCGAGGGGTGGGGATGGGGAGGCTCGAATCCGGTTCGGGCGATGCCAGAAACGAGCAGTCGTGATAGGACCTCGACGGAGATATCTCCTCGTAAAGCGGTAGGGAGGACACGCTTCGAGGGGTCCAGTCCTGCAAGTGAAGGTGTAGACACGATATCCCTGAGGCGCACCCCCGTGAACGCCTCACCTCACCCGGGGAGATAGGCTAAACTGCCACAAGAGCACTACACGCCTAGTTCTCTTCTTGCCAGTCTCTTCAGCAGGGGATACAGTAAGGGAATAGACAGAATAAGATATAGTTATAGTGCCAGAGTAATCAGGTTCGATGAATGTACGATCTCACTGGATTTCAACGTGATCTGCTCCTCGTCGTCGCGGGTCTCGAAGAGCCACACGGCCTCGCGATCAAAGAGAAGATGGAGGACTATTACGAGAAAGAGGTTCATCACGGGCGCCTGTATCCGAATCTCGACACCCTCGTAGAGAAAGGGCTGATCGAGAAAGGTGAGCGCGACAAGCGAACGAACTACTACACACTGACTGCGAGGGGTGACCGCGAGATTACTGATCGTCAGGAGTGGGAAGGAGCGTATCTCAGCGAGTAAGTAGTTCTAGCTACTAGTTACGCAGGGAGGAGTGCAGTACGAGTAGTTTTCCGTCCGCAAGGAACAAACAGTACTGCTCGAAGGCAGTACCGTTGAATTACGAGTTCGTGCTGAGTTCGGGGACGACCGAGTTCGCCCACTGGCGTCGGTTGAGAAGGGCTTGCTCGCCTCGGTCGGAGAGTTCGTAGTAGTTCGTCCGCCGATCAATCTGCCCTTTCTCTACGTAGCCTTCCTCGACGAGTGCATCGAGATTCGGGTAGAGACGACCGTGGTTGACATCGTCGTGTTGCTTCTCTATTTCCTCTTTCACTTCCTGCCCTGACGGTTCATCGAGGCCAGCGATCACGGTCAGAAGGTCACGCTGGAAACCAGTGAGGTCGAACACCTGCTCCGACATACAGAGGTAAGTCAATGGACATAATCAAAAATCATCTGCCCAATATTCCTTACTTTCACGTATAGGATAGAGTTCGGAACGTCGTTAAGAGGGGATAGAAACCCCTGCAAGGGGATTGGATCGAGCTCCAGGGAGGGGGTATCGCTTCGGCCCTTACGCGCAGAGAGAGCAGACACGGAGCCAGTCTCCGCCTTCGGATGCCGTGAGGACGCCATCTCCCTGTAGACGGTTCGGTCCTCATGTCCCCGTGACCGTGCCTCGTCGTCTCTCCCGTTCAAGACGCGTTTACGAAGAGCAGGTGAGCAGCTCAAATCCGATCCTGACGCGTCAGTACGATCCGTTCCGGAACACGGGCCTATGTTCGGAACCGTTGGCATCTCGACGATCCCGTGGCGAATCATGAAACTGGTCCCGCCGTGCCTGCTCGAGATTACCGTCGACACGTTCTTTTCTGCCGACCGCGCACCGCTATCGATTCCGTCTGTCCCTCACGCGTGGATTCCGCTATCGACGAAAGGGGGCAGATTGCATTCATCGTCGGCCTGTTCGTCGTTGTGATGCTAAGCGCGCGGATTTATTTCATCTGCGGGTTCCGCACAGAGACCCATAATGGGTCCGCTAGGACGAACGTACCACACACATCAACAGAGTAAGCAAACAAGTCCTCGACATGGAACAGAATGTGAAGTCCTTACGTCTCGAAATCGCTCGCTACAGGTAGCGCAAACGAGAACGTCGAGCCCTGGCCAGGGGACGACTCGACCCAGACATCGCCGTTGTGGCGCTCGATGATGCGCTCAACCAGCGCCAGACCGATACCAGTGCCTGCGTGTTCGTCCCGGGTGTGCAGGCGCTGGAAGACCTCGAAGACTCGGTCAGTGTCCTCCGGATCGATACCGATGCCGTTGTCCTCGACGGACACGAGCCACCGGTCGCCGTCGCGTTCGGCGCCGATGTGAATCCGCGGGGGTTCGTCGCCGCTGTACTCGATGGCGTTGTCCAACAGATTCTGGAAGACCTGCCGCAACTGCCCGCGATCGCCCTCCACGCGAGGGAGGTCTTCGGCGGTGATTTCTGCGTTGCTCTCTTGGATCATCACTTGCAGGTCGTCACAGACCTCCGCGAGGACGTCGTCGAGGTCGACGACCTCGAACGGATCGCCACGCGTCTCCACGCGGGAGTACTCTAGCAGACCGTCGATCATCTCCCGCATCCTGTCAGCCCCGTCGACGGCAAAATCGAGGAACTCCCGTGCGTCCTCGTCGAGGTCGTCGGCGTAGCGCCGTTCGAGCAACCGCAGATAGCTCGAGACCATTCGGAGCGGCTCTTGGAGGTCGTGGGACGCGGCGTAGGCGAACTGTTCGAGGCGCTCGTTGGACACCTCCAGCATACGCTCGTATTCCCGTCGCTCGGTCACGTCTTGGATCACGATCATGCCCGCGTACACCTCGTCGTCGGCGTCTCTGACGGGGAGTGTATTGGCGTGCAGGTGTCGGCCGCGGTATTCGATTTCGAAGGAGCCCGCCTCACCGTCGAGTGCGGCCCGGAAGTGCGGTTCTAACTCCTCAACCAGATCCGATGTATGGATTTCAGTAAAGCGGTGTCCGATTCGATCCTCCGGGCCGTAGTCGAGCCTGTCGAAGAGCTGACCGCCAACAGCGGTGTACTGCAGGTCCTCATCGAACAGGCCCACTGCGCCGTTCGGGAAGTTTTCGACCAGCGTTCGGTAACGGCGCTCGGACTCTTCAAGCGCGCGTTGGGCCTCACGGCGGTCAGTAATGTCAGTGAGGGTAGCTACGCCGCGGGTCACCTCGCCGTGCTCGTTGCGGACGGGCATCCCCTCCAGTCGGACGACCCGTCGTTCGCCGTCGACCGCCTCGATCTCGTAAATGTCCGGGTCGAGCACCTCCTCGCCGTGGATGACCCTCGCGAGCGTCATCTCGTCCGGCTGGACGCGCTCGCCGGAATCAGCGTCCCAGACCGGGTACTGCTCGTACTCCTCGACGGACTCGACGTCGAAGACGTCGCCGCCCCAGATCTCGTGTGCGATGTCGTTGGCTTGGACGATCTGTCCGTCGGCCTCCGCGACCACGACGCCCACGGGAAGGACTTCGAAGAGAGTCTCCAGTTGTTCGTTGTTCTGCTGGAGTTCTAATTCGGCGCGTTTGCGTTCGGTGATGTCGGTGAGCGCCCCCGGGAAGCGGATCGGCTCGCCGTCGTCGCACTCGACGTGCCCGCGAGCGACAACCCAGCGGAGATCGTCGTCTGCGTTCCACACGCGGTACTCTTCCTCGTAGTCGCCGCCCGTCTCGACGGCCTCCTCGATCGCCGCCGTGACTCGCTCGCGGTCGTCCTCGTGGATGGCTTCGATAAACTGATCGAGCGACACGCCCTCGCGGGCGACGTCGGGGTCGATGCCGAACGTCCGAGCGAACGTCTTCCCGACGACCATCTCGTCCTCGGGGATGTTCCATTCCCAGGTCCCGACCGCGCCGGCATCTGTCGCCGCCTCTAACCGTGATTTGGCGTCCTCGAGGTACCGTTCGTACTCCCGGCGCTCGGTAACGTCGCGAGCGATGGCGAGGACGTACTCCTGATCGAGGTCGACGTAGGACGCGTTGACCTCGACCGGGTACGTCGTACCGTCCTTGCGGCGGTGGTGTCCGTCGAAGGTCAGTTGCCCCTCGGCACGTAGGCCTTCGACGAACGACCGCCACGCCTCGTGGTCGGGAATCTCGGTTTCGAGATCCGTGACCCTGAGTTCGAGGAACTCCTCACGCGAGTACCCCCGCCGCGTACAGGCGGTGTCGTTGACGTCGAGGTAGCGGCCCGTCTCCGGATCCACCACCAGTACGCTGTCGTTCGAGTGATTGAGCAGGGTGCGGAACAACTCGAGTTCGCGCTCGTGCTGCTTCCGCTCGGTGATATCGCGGTCGGAAACGATGATGGACACGACCTCACCGTCGTTGTCGGTGACAGGTCGGTAGTAGCCGCTGATGGTGTACGGTTCGCCGTCTGCGCGGGTGAGGTCAGCCTCGAACTCGACGTACTCGCCCGCCGCCGCCCGCTCGACCCACTCTTTCACCTCAGGCTGGACGCCGTCGCCCTCGCCCCACCAGGGAGTCTCCCAGAACGGCTCGCCCCGTACGTCCTCCAGATCGGCGTCGACGTACTCCATGGCCGTCTGGTTGATGTCTCGGACGGTCCCGTCGGGGTCGAGCAGGCCGACGAGGATGTTGGGATCCTCGAAGATGGCCTCGTACCGCCGCTCTTTCCGCCGGAGTTCGCGCTCGCGTTCGTGGAGTTCCTGTTCCGTCTGTTTCCGGTCTGTGATGTCGCGCACGACCCCGATAGTGCCCTGGAAGGTCCCCTCCTCAGCGAGCAGGTGAAGCTCCAGTTCGCACGGGAGGGTCTCGCCGTCGGCCAGTTGGGCGGTGAGCTCGAGCGGCTCTCCCTCGCGGTCGCCGTCCATATATCGCCGGTAGATCTCGCGCTGGATGCGATTGGCGTCCTCGTCGTCGAGGATGATCGAAGCGTGCTCGCCGAGGAGTTCCTTCCGGGCGTAGCCGGTCAAGCTGACTATGGTTTCGTTGACCGCGACGAACCGCCCCTCGGCGTCGAGCTGGTAGATGCCATCGTCGACCATATTGACGAGCGTGGAGTACCGATCGACCGCCTGCTCGCCGGTAGCGTCCGCCCAAAACCCACCCTCCGGAGTCCCGGCTTGATCGCTCATACGAGCGATAATGAATCCGGGGAGGAAAAGGTCGTCGCGTACTGACTAGGTCCGGAACCACTCGCGGGTTGAATATGAATAGAGAATCCGGCATCCACGTCGGCAGTACGATCACGTCAGCACCGACCCGAAACGGACTTCGGAGGATTATATATGGAGGCAGAATAACGATGGCGCAGATACGACACGATGGTATCACTGCTAACCGTCGCCGGTATCGTCGTCGCCGTGTTCGTCGGGTTCAACATCGGAGGCTCGTCGACGGGTGTGGCGTTCGGCCCCGCAGTCGGCTCGCGCCTCGTTCGGAAGGCGACCGCGGGGGCTTTGTTCGTCGGCTTCGGGTTTCTCGGCGCGTGGACCGTCGGCCGGAACGTCATCGCGACGATGAGCAGCAGTATCGTGCCGGCGGCCCAGTTCACGCCCATCGCAAGTGTCGCAGTCCTGTTTTTCACGGGCGCGTCGCTGTTGATATCGAATCTCTACGGCGTTCCGGCCTCGACGTCGATGACTGCCGTCGGCGCCATCGTCGGGTTGGGTCTCGCGTCGGACACGCTCAATCAGGCGCTGATGTTCGTCATCGTCTCGGCGTGGATCGTCGCGCCGCTGGTGTGTTTCACCATCGGGTTCGTGGTCGGGCGCTACGTCTACCCGTATCTCGACCGCTACGTCGCGTTCACGACGTTCGATCTCCACTTCGTCCAACTCGACCGCTCGGGAGCGATTCCACGGCCGTACCTAAACCCGAACGCGTCACCGCAAGATATCGTCGGGTCACTCTCGGTGGTCGCCATCGCCTGCTACATGGCGTTCTCGGCGGGGGCGTCGAACGCGGCGAACGCTGTGGCCCCCCTCGTCGGCGAGGGTGGGGCGCTCACCGTCGATCAGGGCGTCCTGCTCGCGGTGGGAGCCTTCGCGTTGGGAAGTTTCACGATCGCCCGTCGCACGCTGGAGACGGTCGGAGACGACATCACGGAACTCCCGATTCTCGCGTCGCTGATCGTCTCCATCGTCGGTGGCACGGTCATCACGATCCTCTCGTACTTGGGGATTCCCGCGAGTCTCGCGGTCAGTACGACGTCGACCATCATCGGACTCGGATGGGGGCGGGCAAGTCGGGCCGCGACGCTCGCGGAGTTAGCGACGCCGACGCCCGAGCGGCCGGAGTTTGACGTCGCGACGGGAGCGTTGGTCACCTCACGCGTCGAGGAGGCGCCTGCGAGTCCGACCATCGGCGACATCGCCCGCCACGAGGAACCCGCGGACGAACCGGAGGAGATTCCGGACGTTCCGGACATCGGCGCGGAGGGACCGGCAGACCTCGACGAGCGGAGCCTCTTCGATCCGAAGGCGGCCAAGCGGATCGTTACGATGTGGGTGGTAACGCCCTCGCTGGCGGTCGCGGCCTCCTACCCGGTGTTCGCGGTCCTGCTGTGAGTTCCGTCCGGACGAGGTACTTCCGCATCCGGAATGGTCGGTCGCAGGCGAGTTAATTCAGCGACGCCGTTTTGGGCGGCACGACCGTTCGCAGGCTCTTCGCCGGACTGACACGGCGATCCTCGGAACAGTACTCGAGAAGGCCCGCCGCGTCTAACTTCGGAAGGTGGTAGTGGTGAAGTTTCATCTCCACTCGTCTCACGTCCCGCTTATCGTCTGCGAGGACAGCGGCAACCTCCGCTGCGAGGAGTGAGAGTTCGACCGAACGGTCTTTCTCGGCGAGGATGCTCGCTACAGCCTGTTGCTGTTTTCCGCTGAGGACGGCGAAGTAGTCATCAGGTGAATACCCGGAAAGAGTGCCGTCTCGGTTGACTGCCATTCTATCTCTACAACCGTTCTCTCCCCCCGAAAGGTAAGCGCCTAAAGTAATTGGTCGTGTAGCGATTATCTATCATGAGAACGTGTTCCTACATTTTATGAGCACGAACCGGAGATTCCCACCGGAACACATCATTTTTTGATAATGTGTGTCTGTGGTGAAAGCGCTGTCAGAGGCACCCGTTCCCTCCTTCGGAAATTCGGTGACGCCGGGCACGTGACGTCGTCGTCGACAGGAGGACGACACAGTTCCGTGCCCCACTCAGTGGGACTGCAACGATCCCGTCTCGTCGGCGCTGAACTCACATCGAAGTAGCGCGTGCAAACAGGTTCGGTGATTAAAGTCGAACGAACTACCGAGAGGGTGGGAGAATATCCGTACTGACTGCAGAGAACGCTCCGTCCGCAACCAGACCGGGAACAGCCTTATCTCTGTCAGTCAACTAAAAGCGGATATGGATGGCCGTGAGCCAGAGGCTCTTATTCCAGCGGCCGTGGACACGCTCCCGATAAACTTTGCAATCCTGGATGACGAAGGGACGATCCTGTATACGAATCGCGCATGGCGGGAGTTCGGCGAAGCGAACGACATCGAACTGAGACCGGATACGGTCGGAACGAACTATCTTTCGATCACCAGACAAGCGGAGACGGAGACGGCACAAGCGGCCGCAGCCGGGTTATCCGAGATTCTAACGGGCGAGCGAGAACTCTTCGAGTTCGAGTATCCGTGCCACTCGCCCGACAAGCAACGTTGGTTTCTCATGCGGGCAGCATCGTTCGCTACCAGCGACCAGAGATACGTCGCTGTCGCCCATTTCGACATCACCGACCGGTACACGTATCAGCGTCAGTTGGAAGAGTCCAACGAGCGCCTCCAGCAGTTCGCCCACGTTGCCTCTCACGACTTGCAAGAGCCGTTACGGATGGTCACGAGCTACCTCCAACTGCTCGAACGTCGGTACAGCGATGACCTCGACGAAGACGCAAAAGAGTTCATCGAGTTCGCAGTTGACGGTGCCGAGCGGATGAAGGCGATGATCCAGGGGCTGCTTACGTACTCCAGAGTCGAAACAGAGGGACAGTCCTTCGATTCGGTCGATCTCGAGGCAGTGCTGGACGACGTGCTGAGGGATCTCGGTATCCGAATCGACGAAACTGGTGCCGAAATCACCGCCGAATCGCTCCCGACTGTCAGAGGCGACGCCAGCCAACTCCGCCAACTCTTCCAGAACCTGCTGGAAAACGCTCTCCAGTACAGCGGTGAGCAGAAACCCCGAGTGTCGATCTCTGCGGTGCGTGACGGAAACGAGTGGATAATTTCGGTCACTGACGAGGGGATCGGTATCGATCAAGAAGACGTAGACCGGGTTTTCGAGGTGTTCCAGCGACTCCACAGCCACGAGGAGTACGAAGGGACAGGAATCGGCCTCGCACTCTGCCGGCGCATCGTCAAACGCCACGGGGGAGAGATTTGGGTAGACTCCGAACCCGAAGAGGGATCGACGTTTTCGTTTACGCTTCCGGCACCCGATACGTGAACGGTGTTCGAGAATCATCCCGGCAATATTGCGCGTTCTATTCAACGTTGTTTCCGGTTCCTATCACAAATTTTTAATTTTCAACAGGGTCGTCGAAATCAGTTTCTCTCTGCCCCGTCTCTGTAGACTGTGCTTCCAATCATCGGGCATCGAGGCCGACTGCGGGCGGCGGCCGAGAACACGGTACGGTCCTTCGAGGCGGCAGCAAAGTGGGGGGTCGACGGCGTCGAGTTCGACGTTCGACGGACGGGCGACGACGAGTTGGTCGTCATCCACGACGCAACGGTCGACAGAACGACGACTGGTAACGGCCGCGTTGACCGCCTCTCACTCGCGGAGATACAGTCTTTCACCACGGGCGACGGTGAAACCGTGCCCACCCTCGAGCAGTCGCTCTCGGTGATCAGCGAGACGACGCTCGAAGCCTGGATCGATCTGAAGGACCCCGGTCTCGTCGACGACGTCGTAAGGGCAGTCAGACGTCACGGACTAGTGGAACGAACCGTTCTCTTCGCCGGTCAGGGGTTCGTCGACGACATCCCGGAGCGTGCGCACGACGCAGGGATTCGAGCTGGAATCACTATCGGACCCGCACTGGCTGGACGATACGGGCCCACCGACCCCTTCGCCGTCATCGATACTCTGGACGCCGACGCTCTCTTGCTAACCACCGAGTCGATCACGGACGCGCTGCTCCGGAAGGCAGTGGACAGAAGTGTTCGCGCCGGTCTCCTCGTCGACTGCTGAATCAGCGAACGTCTCGCAGTCGGGTCCTTTCAGTTCTGTCTGAAACGGACGACAAAACAGGTGCCCTCGTCGGGGTGCGTGAAGGACACGCAGTACGAACGTTCAAATCCGCTCTTACCCTTCGGCGGGGGCGGTGTGCTGGGTCTGATCGTACTTGTCCTCGAACTCTTGGATGAGTTGGCCCATCTTGGCGTACCAATCGTTGAGCATCCGCTGCATATCTCTCGCGACCTTCGATGGGTCACTCGGTGAGTAGACGTGGTAGTAGCCGCCCTGCTCGTAGTTGACCTGCTCTTTCTGGATGAATCCCGCCTGAAGTAGACGTTGGACGGAGCGGTAGGCGGTCGACCGCTCTCGATCGACTGTATCTGCGATTTCGTCCACTGTGAGCGGTTCCGTCGCGTCTACGAGGGTTTGGAAGCACTCCTTGTCGAGCTGTTTGAGACCGTGGAAGCACTCAAGGAGACCCTCACACTCCATGTCCTGCTGGAGTTGTTCGGCCATAGAATCCGGCATCGTTATCACCACCATGTAGGAGGTACGTCAATAAAAGATTTGAGTATGAGACATGCAATTCTGCTCGGCTCCTATAGAACCCGGGATCAGACGTTCGACCCGACTCTGTGGACAGTACGCCGCTGAACGTTCGCGTCTCCGTCGATTCCAACGGAGGCTAGCTGGCTCGGATTTCCGAGTATAGTGCAACATCGGTACAGTCGTCTGGGCCCGAAACCGGTGCGAACCGTTACGACCGATCCGATAGCATCCACGCGAGTACGTTCGTGGTCCGAGCGGAGCGAAGTGTCGCCCGGCGGCGCAGCGGACGCACACACCTCGTCCGCCGGCGGACCATCGAGATACCCCTCGAAAGTAGTCGTTCTCACCGGGCTCTACCGCTCTTTGTATTCTTCCTTTCGGCTGGCGTCGAAGACCGTGACTCTTCAGTGCCGTCTTGCACTCGCCGTGCAACTCCGGACGAGACGTAACTAGTATTGTTCATTATATGCAATTCTATTGGCGATATTACGTTCCTCCGATGGCGTCGGTCCCCTGGTCGAATCCGCTATCGAACGGTTCTACGCCTTCATAATCGACGTCCTCCGTCGGCGTTACGCCGAAACGGAAGCTCGAAAACGGATCAGCGACCGCTACATATTTTGCAGTCGTTCGACAAGCAAGAACGCATGGGCCACCACACGTTCGACGCGTCGAAGGCCGATAAACTCGAGAGCGCGTCCGATCGGTATCGGTACGTTTCTCGTGAGGAACTCCTGTGGGGGCTCTCCCTCGACGGTGAGGAGACCGTCGCCGACCTCGGAAGCGGCACGGGGTTCTACACCGACGATATCGCTCCGCACAGCAACCGCGTCTACGCCGTCGACGTTCAAGACGAGATGCACGACTACTACCGACAGAAAGGGGTCCCCGAGAACGTCGACCTCGTTACGGCCGACGTCGCCGACCTTCCGTTCGAGGACTCCCAGGTCGATGCGGCGTTCTCGACCATGACCTACCACGAGTTCGCCAGTGAGGAGGCATTCGACGAACTCGCTCGCGTCGTCGCACCCGGCGGCCGGTTCGTCGTCGCAGACTGGGCCGCGACCGGCACCGGCGAGAGCGGACCACCCCTCGACGAACGCTACACCGCGGACGAGGTCGTTGACGCCCTCGGCGACCACGGGTTCACGGACGTATTCAGGGCGGCGCGTCCGGAGACGTATCTCATCGTCGTCGAGAACGCGTAGAACCGAGAGTCGAGGACTCGGGCGGATTTCGGACCGAGAGCCACTTCGTGTGTGCGGAAGGCGGGGCAGAGTATTCACCGCAGTAGCACAGTGAACCGGGCGAAGACCAGCCGGATCGAGGGCGACGAACAGGTTCGTGACCGTCAACCGGATCGACCGCTCGTCGTCCGCGAGAAACGGCGTCAGCGAAGGGCAAAGCGAGGAGACGGCGGCCGGGCGGTCGTCCGCGAGGCGGCGCAACTCCCGTAACGCGTTCTTCCGGTCCGCAGCGTCTCCCGTGTCGAGGTGGGCAGAGACGTACGCACGGCCTCGTATTCGCTGTCTCGAATCGACCTAGCGAGGCCCTCTATCGGCAGTGTGTCTCCTGATTCCTCCATCGACTATCTCTCCGTTGCGGCGAGTTACCACCGCGCGACACGGATAATAGTGAGATCTAACGGTTATATCAGTAATATTTCAGCGTTTGAGTCTGTGGGTGGTGGACCCCCCAGGCTGAAAATTCAGGTCGTTCAATACAACGTCCAACCAGATATGACCGCAGAGCACGCTACGTAGAAGAGTAGAGCCGTGTCTATAGGCAGGTAGCATCGGGCGTCGTGGATGTCCAAGTGATGAGCAAGATGACACACATTTTCCCGACGTTAGCTCGGGGCGTACGGCCATGATTTTCTTTGGGTGAACAACCGCTGTTCGACCGAACAGCAAGAGCACAGTGGAGGACTCAAAGAAGCGCAGATGAACCCCACCTCGGCGTTCACCCTCGAAGCTGTGCTGACCACTGCAAGGGGTGACGTGTTTCGACTGCCGTTCAGATCAAGATGGAGGGCGGTGATCGCTCTAGGCGGGGGTGTTACGAGTCGTCTAGTAGGGGGCGTGCAGAGCGATCGAAGCGCAGGAAGAATCTGATCAATTAGCCCTACTCCAGGGATGTACATAATTGATTGTACTCACCGAGTGCGCTCATTCGAGGAAGATTCGGTCCTCGTCGGTTTCACCGAGGAACATATTAAAAGGATCGTCGGAGGGGTTCAGAGGAGACACGTCTGATAAACCGACCGCACATCGTTCTCCTCAACGGCGCGATAGTCCTATTTCCTCCGACTCCTAGTCGATCTGTCCCTACTCCAACATCGTCCGTAAGAAGCACCGTCGGCCCACTCAACGGCATTCATCCTCCTGTCCGGCCCGCGCGACGCCTCCCCGCCACGTAGAAATAGTAGTGTTTTCGAGTCCGTCGGCCGGAGAAGTAGCGTCTCCGGCATATTCCGGCGAAAGCGTATTCATTGGCTGCAACCGTGTTTCGTTGGCGGCACGGTTTAGCTCCATACCTACCCAAAAGATAACAATGATTGTCGTCTAACATTTCGTCCATGGAGCTCCCGACAGAAGGTTCCGATGGAGAAGAGAGCAGTACGAAACGGCGGACGTTCCTCGGTCTTACGGGGGCACTCACGGTTGGCGGCTATTCGGGGAGCGTCGCCGCCACCGATGAGTCAACGGAGACGAGCGAGCCCGACGAGTCGAGCGATGAATCGACGGAGACGAACGACTCCGAGGAGTCCGATTCCGTCACCGTCCACGAGGGCGTCACGTACGCCGAACGTGACGTAGGCGAGATGAAACTGGACCTGTACGTTCCGGCCGTAGACGACCCGCCGCTGATCGTCTACTACCACGGCGGGGCCTGGGTGTTCAACACCCGAGACAACGCCCCCGAACTGGCGCGGTACGCCGAGAAGTGGGGAATGGCGATTGCGAGCGTCAGCTATCGGCTCTCGGAGGTTCCCGAGGATGTCGAGTTACCGAGTATCGATCCCGAGAACCCGACGCCGCGCGGCGTGTTTCCCGATCACTTCGTCGACGCGAAGGCGGCGGTTCGGTGGTTACGGGCGAACGCAGGCGAGTACGGGTACGACGCCGAACGCGTCGCGGCGTGGGGTGCGTCGGCAGGCGGCCACCTAGCCAGTCTCGTCGGCGTTCTCGACGACGTGACGGACCTCGCGGGAGAGGCTTATTCGGAGGACGAACTCCGGAAGGAGGTCGCACCCGACGAGTCGGGCGCCGTTCAAGCAGTCGTCAACTGGTATGGGGTCTCGGATCTCACGCTAACGCCGGGCGAGACGGGCAATCCCGAGACGCTGCTCATCGGCGGCCCGAAGTCCGAGAACCGGGCTCGGTTCGAACAGGCGAGTCCGGTGACGCACGTCTCCGCGAACGACCCGCCGTTCCTCATCATGCACGGACGCGCAGACCAAGTGGTTCCGATCAAACACAGTCGCGTTCTGTACGACGCGCTAGATAAAGCCGGCGTCGATGCGATCAAATACGAACTCCACGAGTTGAACCACGTGTTCGCTCACGGAGGAATCGAAACGATTCAGTCAGAACGAGTGGCGATGGACCTCTTAGCGGCGAGCCCGACCCCCGCGCAGTCGGTTTCGGAAACCGTTCACATCGAGAAAGGCGGGGCCGCGAGGGTTCTCACGCAGGGGAAACCGCCGGCGGGACCGATAACGATTGGACAGTTCTTGACACGAACGATCGGCGATCTGGCCTGCTGCGACACCGAAGCGTGACGCTTCGAACCGACGCCAGTACGTGTCGTTCCGACGATACGGTACCGGCACCAAAAAACGTATACGTCTGTTCGTCGGCAGTTCTCCTATGCGAACCTGCGCACTGACAGCTGTCGGTGAACTTTCGCTCGTCGAGCGGGACCGGCCGCAGATAGAGTCGGACGAGGTGCTCGTCCGAATCGACCGAGTCGGAATCTGCGGGTCGGACCTCCACTACTACCAGCACGGAGAGAACAGCGGCAACGTCGTCGACTTCCCGCACGTCCTCGGGCACGAATCTGCGGGCACCGTCGTCGACGTCGGGAGCGACGTTGACTCCGTCTCGGAGTCCGACCGGGTGGCCGTCGAACCCGGAATTCCGTGCGGCGACTGCTCGTACTGTACGGACGGCGAGTACCACCTCTGTAAGCGGATGGAGTACATGTCCTCGCCGCCCGTCGACGGCGCACTCACGGAGTACGTCGCGTGGCCGGCAGAACTCGTCTACCCGCTTCCGGACGACGTCTCCCTGCGGGAGGGCGCCCTCGTCGAACCGCTGAGCGTCGCGATGCACGCCTGCGAACGGGGCGGCGTCTCCGAGGGCGATACGGTCCTCGTCACCGGCGGCGGTCCCATCGGACAACTCGTCTCGGAGGTTGCCATGGCCCGCGGGGCGGCAGACGTCGTCCTGACCGACGTGGTGGACGAGAAACTCCGATTGGCCGACCGCCGCGGCGTGGACCACACGGTCGACGTGACGTCCGAGGACCCCGTCAGCGTGGTTCGCGAACGCGTCGACGAGGACGGCGTCGACGTCGTCTTCGAGAGTTCCGGGGCCGAGAGCGCCATCGAACTGACGACGGAGGCCGTCAAGCGCGGCGGCACCGTCGTCTTCGTCGGCATCCCCCTCGACGCCGGACTCCCGGCGGACGTGGTCGAGTTGATCGGCGGCGAGTACGACCTGAAGGGGTCGTTCAGGTTCAGAGACACCTACGAGGAAGCCATCGAGGGAATCCGAACCGGGCGGTTCGACGTCGACGGAATCGTGAGCTTCGAGTCCCCGTTCGCGGAAACGCAGGCGGCGTTCGACCGCGCTATCGAACCGGAGAGCGTGAAAGGCGTCGTCCGAGTCAGCGACGACTCATAGCGAACTGTCGTCGTACCCGCCGTCGATTTTGAGCGTCTCGCCGGTCGTGAACGACGCGGCGTCGCTGGCGAGGTACACCGCCGCACCCGCGATTTCCGTCGGTTGTGCGACCCGTTCGAGGGGCGTCCGGTCGTCTATCTGCTCGCGGAGGTCGGTACCCTGAGCGAACGCGTCGCCGGCCAACGGCGTCTCGACGAATCCGGGCTCTATCGCGTTGACCCGCACCTCCGGCCCCAGGTCGGCCGCCGCGGCGCGGGTGAGACCGTTGACGCCGCTCTTTGCGGCGCAGTACGCCGGACGTTGCTCCCGCGCCTGTCCCGCGGACATAGAGGAGATGTTGACGATACTCCCCTCGTCCATCTCCCGGCCGAACACCTGACACGCGCGGAAGACGCCGGTGAGGTTGGTGTCGATGTCTCGCTCCCAGTCTTCGGCGTCCATCTCGGTGACGGGCGCTTTCGCCACCGATCCGGCGGAGTTGACTAACACGTCCACCTCCCCGAGTTCGGACGACACTCGCTCGTAAAGGTTCTCGACGGAGTCCATCTCGCGAACGTCGCAGGTGACCTCGACCGTCTCCGCGCCCCGCGAGCGGAGTTCCTCCGCGGCCTCCGCGACGGCGCGTTCGTCTCGGCTCGTCGCGACGACGTCCGCGCCGTCGTCCGCGAACGCCAGCGCGATTGCGCGCCCGATACCGCTCGTTCCGCCGATGACGACCGCCGTCTTGTTCGAGACGCTCACAGTCTGCGTCGGTGAGTCAGACATACGGTACCGATAACCACCCGTCGTTCCCTTATTCTTTCGATTGTCTCGAAAACGGCCCGAAGTCGGCGTCCGCCGGAGGTTCGGTCAGGCGAGTCCCATCGTCCGGGGGAGCCACATCACGACTTCGGGGAAGACGATGGCGAGTACGAGTGCGACGAGGAGCGGAACGTAGAACGGAACCATGTTCCGCGTGATTCGTTCGAGAGAGACGCCGGTGACGGCGTTGAGGACGAACAGAATCACGCCGAACGGCGGCGTCAACAGTCCGATCATCAGCGTGATTATCATTATCACGCCGAAGTGGATCGGGCTGATTGCCGTCTGCTCGATGACGGGGAGGAACACCGGCGTGAGGATGGTGATGGCCGCTATCGTCTCCAGCATCAGCCCCACGATGAACAGCACGCCCGCTATCAGCAGCAGAACGACGACGGGGTCGGTGGAGACGGTCGTGACCGCCTCGGCGAGCAACTCCGGCAGTTGGGCGCGCCGGATGAGGAAGCCGTACAGCGAGGCGGCGGCGACGATGAACGTCAGCGACGCCGTCCTCGTCATCCCGTCCTCGAAGCTCTCTATCAGCTCTTCTAACGTGAGCGCGTCGTAGAACAGGGTTCCGATGAGTATCGTGTAGAACAGGGCTATCGCGCCCGCCTCCGTCGCGGTGAACAGACCGCCCAAGATGCCGCCGATGATGAGAATCGGCGTCCCGAGCGCCGGAAGCGCCCTGAGGAACGTCCGGCCGATTCGGTCGAGCGACCACCAGTCGCCGCGGCCGTAGCCGTGTTTGTTGGCGTAGAACGTACAGAGTATCATCAGCCCGAGTCCCATGATGAGTCCCGGGACGAGTCCCGCGATGAACAGCGTCCCGATGGACACCTGCGCGATGACGCCGTAGATGATGAGCGGGACGCTCGGCGGGATTATCGGTCCGATGATGGACGAGGACCCGGTGACCGCGACGCTGAATCCCTCCTCGTACCCCTCGTCGCGCATCGCCCGGTACTCTATCGCGCCGAGTCCGGCGGCGTCGGCCGCGGCCGTCCCGGTCATCCCCGAGAAGATGATGCTGGCGACGATGTTCACGTGGGCGAGGCCGCCACGAATCGGCCCGACGATGGCCGTCGCGAAGTCGAAGATGACGTCCGTCAGGCCGAGTGCGTTCATCAGGAGCCCCGTCTGAAGGAACAGCGGGATAGCCAGCAGGACGAACGAGTTGCTCCCGCTGACCATCGTCTGGGCGACGAGCAGCGGTTCGAAGGGTATCGACGTCGTCCACATGAGGATGAGGCTCGTCAGTCCGAGCGCGTAGACGACCGGCACCTCGAACAGGTAGAGCGCGAGCAGTACCCCGACGAACAGGACGAGGAGGCCGACGTCCCCCATCAGACCGTCGCCTCCCCGAGACGGATGGTGCGAGTTCGACCGAGTCGTGCGTCAGTTCTCATCGTCGTCTCCTCGTTTCATATCTTCCAGTATCGTCTCCGGCGACGCGACTACCGCCCACAGGTCGCGGACGCCGTAGACGGCGATGACGACGCCGCCGACGACGACCGGAACGTACAGCCACGCCTGCGTGAACGGGGCGTGAGCCGGCAACGCACCGATGACGGAGCCTCTGTTCTGCTGGTAGAGCGGGTACGCGCCGCTGACCATGACCCCGACGAACGCCAACACGAGTATCGTCCGCAGGGCCGTCAACGCCCGTATCGTGTCGTCCGAGAGGCGCGACACCAGCAGGTCGAGCGAGATGTGTTCGCGCTTCCCGCTGGCCACCGCGGCGCCGATGAACGTGACGGCGACGAGTAGCATCTGCGAGAGGTTGACGGTCCACGGTAAGCTACTGCCGATGAACGAACCGATCACCCACCGAGTGAGTATCTGTAACCCGACGACGAGTATCATCAGCACGTACAGGGACAACGCGACTGCCCTGACCGCGCCGTCGAAGTATCGGCCGGGGGACGTGTTCTCGTTGGTCTCGACCATGCGTGTCGTGTGTTAGGGGGCGTTCTCAAATGTTTCGTACTTCTTCGAGCGACGGCTCCCACTTCTTCTCGAACTGGGCTTTCAGCGGTTCTTCCGCCGCCGCCAACCACGCGTCGCGGTCCGGTTCGACGATCGTCATCCCCTTGTTCTTCAGTTCGTCGATGGCTTTCGACTCCGACTCCGCGATCTTGGTGCTGAGGTCTTTGATGCTCTGCGTGAGGGTGTCGGTGACCACCGTCTGGTCGTCGTCCGACAGCGAAGAGAACGTGTCGGTGTTGAGAGTGAACCACCCGGTCGAGGCCAGGTGTTGAGTCAGCGTGTAGTGGCTCTGCACCTCGTGGAGCGACGCCGAGAGAACCGTCTCCGCCGGGTTCTCCTGCGCTTTCACGACGCCCTGTTGGAGCGCGCTGTACAGTTCGTCGAAGGCGACGGTCGTCGGACTCGCGCCGATTCCCTCCCAGATGTTCACCCACGGGGAGAGGTCCGGCACGCGGAGGTTCGTCCCTTGGATGTCTTCCGGCGTCTCGAAGGCGCTCTTTCCGGAGGTGTGTCGGTACCCTCGGTACACCGGCTGTTCGACGAGTCGCTGGTTGCCCTCCTCGCGGAGTCGCTTCTTTCCGTCGTCGAGGTAGTCCGCCTCGAACGCTCGCTTCTGTTGCTCCCAGTTCTCGAAGACGAACGGGGACTCGACCCAGAAGTTCTTCGGGTCGTAATCGATGACCCACCGGGTCCCGATGATGGTCCCGTCGATGGAGCCGATTCGCGTCTGCTCCATCACCTCCTGTTCGCCGCCGAACGCCGGTTCGATGGTTATCGAGACGCGGTCGTCCGTCTCCTTCGCGACGGTGTCGGCCCACGAGTTCGCCATCTCGTTTATGACGTGACCGCTGGGGAAGACGCTCCCGATGAGCATCGAGTGGCTTTCGCTGCCGGAGTCGCCGCCCCCGGAGGAACCCGTGGTTCCGGTGTTCCCCGAACCGCCGCCGGCGCCGGAACAGCCCGCGAGCGACGTGACTGCGCCGGTTCCGCCGAGCAAACTAGCCCGTTTGATGAAGCTTCTTCGGCTCTGCTGTGACATACATTACCCAACTTACGATACTACCACTTATATCTTTCCCGATAGTACATTTTAATCATCGTCCGGCGAGGACGAGACGCCGACACTGGCGGCCTCACCGTTAGGGAGCGTCGCACGAGTAAGATGCGGCTAAGCGGTCTGTTCGAGCAGTCCTTTCATGTAGCCGATGGCGAACAGTCGGCCCATGTCCGTGTAACCGGCGTGCGCCCCGTCTCGGTCCTCCTCCCCGAGCATCTTCGGAACGTGGTCCGGTCGAATGGGGCCGTCGTATCCGACGTCCCGATAGGCTTCGATGCAGGCGCGCATGTCCGTCGGGCCGTCGTCGTGCCACGTCTCGACGAACGACTCCGCGGAGCCCTCGACGTCGCGGAAGTGGACGAAGTGGATGCGGTCCCCGAGGCGGCGGATGGCCGACCGAACGTCGGTTTCCATCGCCGCGAAGTTCCCCTGGCAGAACGTCACCCCGTGGTTCGGGCTCTCGTGGAGGTCGAGGATTCGTTCGTAGTTGTCGACCGACGTGACGAGGCGAGGGACGCCGCGTACGGACGGTAACGGAGGGTCGTCCGGGTGGAGGGCCATCTTCACGCCCGCTTCCTCCGCCACAGGTACGACTTCGTCGAGGAAGTATTCGAGATTCTCCCAGAGTTCCTCCTCGGTGATTCCGGACTCGGGATGGTCGTCCGCCCGACGACTCCACTCGTGGTCGTAACCGGACTTCAGCGACCCCCCTCGGTCGGGTATCGAATCCGAGGTGCGGAGCACTCCGACCGGGTTCTCGGTCCAGACCCAACAGTAGGTCTCGATTCCGAGTTTTCCCATGTTCTTGAGCAACCGCTTCACCGTCGCTATCTCCTCGTTGCGGCCCTCCTTCCCGAGGACGGTCCGAGTCATCGGCGGTCGGTCCTCGACCACCTGCAGCCGTATTCCGTTGTCCTCGAACCGATTTCGCGTGCGGAGGAGCGTATCGTACTCCCACCAGTCGTCGACTCCCCAGAACCGGACGACGCCGCGGTCCACGCCCATCTGCTTTGCGAGCGTCCATCGTCTGTCCGGAGACGGCGGCAGCATCAATGCTGGATCCATACGAAAGAATCGAGAGGGTTCCTCGCACGTAAACTTTGCTCACGCTACGTGTTTTCCGACGGCTCCGAGCGCCCGAAGTCGGGTTCTGACGCGTCGTATCGGGACGGTAGCGGCCTCACGGGGGAGAGGACCCACCAGAGGTTCGTTCCCGTATCGCACGGATGTCCACTCATAGTGTATTCGTCGCCGCCGTCTCACCGGAAAGAGGCCGAGTTCGCACGCTATTCGTACGCGGTTTTGACCTCCACGACGTTTCTGCAGTCCTTGAGCGCCGGCAACAGTTCCTCGTCGATTCGGTCGGCGTCGAACCGTTCCTTCGGGCCCGAGAGCGAGACCGCTCCGATGACGCCGCCGTCCACCAGTATTGGAATCGCTATCGAACGGATTCCGGCGCGTCGCTCCTCGTCTTCGAGCGCGTACCCTCGGTTTCGAACGTCCGTCAACTCCGCGAAGAGCGTCTCTGCGTCGTCGATGGTGTTCTCCGTGGCCGCCGGAAGGCCGTAGTGCTCGACGATCTGCGTCACGTACTCCTCCGGTAACTCGGCGAGGATAGCCTTTCCCAAGGCGGTCCAGTGCATGTTCGTGAACTCGCCGACGAGCGCGTTGTCGTACACCGCCTCGCTGCCCTCCGACTGGTAGACGATGACGCGCTGGCCGTTCTCCTCGACGCCGAGGTTCGCGACTTCGCCGGTGCTGTCGGCGACGCCGTCTACCTCGGATTTCGCCGTCGAGTAGACGCGCCGGCCGTTTCTGGCGACCGAACCGTCCCGGAGGAATCGAAGCCCCAGTCTGTAGCCGTCCTCGTCGCGGACGACGTACCCCACGGACTCCAGCGTCTTCAGGTGGACGTGCGCCGTACTCGTCGGAATGTCGAGTTCCGCCGCGACGTCCTTGATGCGGACCGTACCCGACTCCCGCAACACGCCGATGACTTCGAACGCTCGCTGAACGGCGCTGACCCGCTTTCCGTCGTCGCCCGGTATGTCGAGGTTCATGGAAGTCCTACGGTAATCGCGCACATAAGTTCTACCATGAGTGGAATTGCACGTCGCTCGCCGGACGGGCGGCGCACCGAGGAGGAAGAGGCGGGAAAATCGGGAGATAACGGGAGGTGAGCGCGTTCGAGACGTACGTCTCCGGAGTGCATGGACGTGTCCGTTACAAATCTATGTTTGTAACGACACAGCGGAGTTCCCTCGACGTTACGGCGGGGAGGCGATTTCCGACGCGCCTTTCATAGTCGGCGGCGGTAAGACGGCGGCCGTCTCAACTGGGTCCGGTCACCGTTCGTCCGTCCCCGCCGACGAGGAGGAGTCCGGTCGCGATTGCCGCCGCGCCGAGTAGCGACGCCGAGAGCAGGGCGAACGCGATTCGGAACCCGAATCCGTCCGCGACGAACCCTACGACTGTCGGCGACGCCGCGCCGGCGCCCATCAGGAGGGTCCGGACGATGCCGAACCCGCCGGCGGCGATTCGGTCGGGGAGTAGTTCGACGAGGTAGACGCCGCGGACCGGCCGGAAGCCGTGACTCCCGAGGGCGAAGGTGACGACGGCGACGCCGAGAACGACCGCCCCCGCGTTCGCGAAGACGATAACCCCGAGAAGCGCCGTCGCCGCCATGGCGACGGTGACGACGACGATGGGGAGTCGGCCCGTCCGGTCGCTCACGTCGCCGGTGAGCACTTGAACGACGCTCACCGCGAACAGCGCCGAGTACAGGAGGTTCGCCGTCGTCGTCTCCAACCCGGCCACCTCCGAGAGGTACAACGGGAGGAACGCCACCGCGCCGTTGTACGAAAACGAGAAGAGCACCGTCACGAGGATGAACGCGGAGAAGGCGGGGTTTGCGAACTGGCGGAGATACGCCGAGGCGGGAGGGGCCTCCTCGGAGTCGGACGCCGCCTCGGACGACGCCGGTAACTGTCGGGGGACGTACCGCGCGAACGCCGCCGCGAGGGCGACGCCGACGACGCCGGACAGGAGGAAGACTCCCCGCCACGTCGCACCCGGTAACAGCGAGAACAGGCCGTCCAACGCCGGCGGGGCGACGAGAAACAGCGTCACTACCGCGGACGCGCCGACGCCGCCGTACGCTCCGAACGTGTCGTACGTTCCCAGCACGCGTCCCGTTCGGGCCGGGTACACCCGAGAGAGAATCCCCACGGTGACCGTCTTGTGCGCGCCAGTCCCCGCGCCGATGAGGACGGCCGCCGCCGCAAGCACCGCGGCGGGCGAGTCGAACACGAGGACGAACGACCCGAGAGAGGCCAACAGAGCGCCGCCGGCGACGACGCGGACGGACCCGAACCGGTCCGAGAGCATCCCCGAGGGGAACTGCAACGACGCGTACACGACCATGAGACCGGTGTATATCGTCCCGACTTCCGCGTTCGAGACGCCGTAACTCGCCTGCATCGTCTCGAAGAGGGGCGGAAACGCGTACCGGAGGAACTTGCTCAGGAACCAGATACCCGCGGCCAACACCAGCGTGGCGTACCTGGCCGCGTTCCGAGCGTGCATCGCGTGTGGGTGTTCCCTCCGGAACATAAGCCGTGTGGCAAGGGGCAGAATCTTCGCCTAGTTGCGCTCCCGACTCGCCGACGCGCGGTTCGATACGAGTAGGTGAGACGAGGAGAGGCGTTCGAGCGTCCCGTTACAGTCATAGTGCTGTCACATATTTCGGAGAGAGCGGATTCCCGAGTCGTAGGGCCGTCCTCCCCCGGTTGGCGTCTCCGTCCGCGGCCGCACGGACGGAGCCACACTCCGCGAGGCGGTCACTCCCCTGTCAGGTCCACTTGGATGGACTTCGTGGTACTCAGCACCTGCCCGGTGATGTCCTCTTCGAGGTACCGACCGTTCAACCGGTCGGCCGGGCCGCAGACGCCGACTGCGGCCGTCCGGTCGCCGCCCGCGTTCGGAACCGCCGCGGCGACGCCGACTATGCCCTCGAACTGTTCACCTCTGCAGAACGAGAAGCCGTTGTCGCGGATGCGGCGGAGTTCCGCTTCGAGTTCGTCTCGGTCGGTGATAGTCGCCTGCGTCCGCGCGGTCAGGTCGCTTCGGTCGAGTATCTCCGTCAGTCGATCCTCGGAGAGCGACGCCAAGAGGGACTTTCCCGGCGCGTTGAGGTGAAGCGGCATCCGTTCGCCCGCCCGGAACTCCGGCGACCACCCGTCAGCGACTTCGGAGACGTAAGCGGGGACGCCTCGGTCGGCCTCGAGTACGAACAGCGTCGCCGTCTCCCCCGTCGCCTCCGCGAGGGCGTCCACCTTCTCTCTGGCGCCGTCGTAGACGGTCGTCCGGGCGCGCGTCCGGACGCCGAGGTTGAGCGTTCGGAGCGAGGGTTCGTACGTCCCGTCTTTCTCGACGACGTATCCGCACGCCCGAAGCGTCGAGAGGTGATTGTGAGCGACGCTCTTTGCGACGCCGACCCGTTCGGAAAGCGCCGTGACGCCGAGGGCGTCGTCGGACTCGACGAGCGTTTCGAGGATTCGCAACGACGTTCGGGTGGCCGCCACCGTGTATTCGGACATCGTGTCTGCGCGTACCCTCCCTCGGGGTAAATATCTTGTTCAGCACAGGTGAACGAAGCGGCGTTCGGAGGCGGTTAGTCTGCGTAGATTACATAATGAACAATAACTCAGGAGAGTCGTTTCAGTCTCCGTCGGGTTCGAATTTAGTTCGTTCATCTCTGAAGAACGAAGCGGTTGCTCTGAAGACGGCCGGTACAGCCTACTAGCCGGAACGCAGAGAAGCAAAAGAAAGGGAGTCGGTACCGCCGATTTCAGGCCGGCCAGACGCTCTCGACGGACCGTCCGTCGTGGACGATGTCGCCGAGGGCGCGGGTGACAGCGGTCGGGTCGTCGGTCTGCCAGACGCTGCGGCCGATGACGAGTCCGCGCGCGCCGGCCGCCATCGCTCCCTCGACGTCTTCGAGCATCGCACGTACCGACCCGGAGGAGGGGCCGCCGAGTATCATCACGGGAACCGGCGCGTTCCGGACGATGGACGCGAACGAATCGGCGTCCCCCGTGTACGGCGCTTTGAGGATATCGGCGCCCAGTTCCCACCCGATGCGGCAGGCGTTTGCGACGTACTCCGTCTCCGTCTCGAACCGCGCGGGGACGCCGTCGCCCCACATCACCGTCTCGACGATGTGCGGGACGCCCGTTCCGCGGAGTTCCTCGGTCAGTTCGGTGATGTACTCGACGTTTCGCTCCATCGCGCGGGTGTCCTGCCGCCCGAACGCGAGGACGGATTTGACGCCGACCGGGTCGCAGTCGAGGAGGCGTTCCGCGTCGAACGCGCGTTGCTGGACCCAGGGGCCGACCTGTTCGCCGGGGTGACTCGACGGGGAGACGAAGTCGGCCGTCACCAAAACGTCGGCGCTCGACGCCGCGAGTACGTCGGCGAACCGTTCCGCGAAGAACGGCCCGACGAGGACGCCGTCGGGGCCGCCGTCGAGGACGGCTTCGAGGGTGGCGCGGGGGTCCTCGAACCCGTCTACCGCGCCCATGCCGATGCCGTGGTCGAGAGCGACGACGACGGCGTTGCCGGAGTCGGTGTCGAGGAGTTCGTACTCGCTCATTGCCCTCTCCCGGGAACGACTATCTTCTTCAGACCCTGCGCGTCGGCCATCCGGTCGAACGCCGCGGGGATGTCGTCGAGTCCGATTTCCTCGGAGACGAGGGCGTCGGCGTCGATGCGCCCGCGCCGGAGGAGCGAGACGGCGCGTTCGAACGACTCCTGATTCAGCGCGTACGTCCCGCGGAGGTCGACTTCCTCGAAGTAGATGTCGAACGGGTTGACCTCGAGCGTGGCGTCCTGCGGCGGAACGCCGAAAATCAGCGTGTTTCCGCCCTTGGCGGTGATTTCGTGGGCTTGCTCGATGGTCGGCACCTTGCCGACGACTTCGATGCCGGCGTCCACCTCGCCGATTTCGTCGCGGATGGCCTCGACCGGGTCGCCCTCGGCGGGGTCGACCACCACGTCCGCGCCGAGTTCCGCCGCGAGTTCGCGCCGGTCGGGGTCGAGTTCCGAAACCGCGATGGGGCTCGCGCCGCGGTTCGAAAGCGTCTGAAGCAACATCAGTCCGATCGGTCCGGCCCCGATGATGGCCACGCTGTCACCCTGTCGGACGCCGCTTCGGTCCGCGCCGTGGACGCAACACGCGAGCGGTTCGGCCAACGCAGCCTCCCGAAACGGCAGGTCGCCGACGCTCTCGACGTTGGTCGCCGGGACCCGGACGTACTCGGCGAACGCGCCGTCGATTATCGTCTCGCCCGCCCCGCCGATGGACGTGTTGTTCTCGCAGAGGTGCGTGTCGCCCCGCTTGCAGGCCGAGCAGGCGTTACAGGGGACGACCGGGTTCATCGCGACTCGGTCCCCGCGTTCGAAGCCGCGGACGTCGTCGCCGACGTCGACGACGGTGCCGGCGCTCTCGTGGCCGAGCACCAACGGCGTCTCGACGTCGAAGGAACCGTGGTACATGTGGTAGTCGGTCATGCAGACCCCGCAGGCGCCGACTTCGACGAGGACTTCGTCGGGGTTCGGGGTCGGTCGATCTCGCGTCTGTACTTCCATCTCGCCAACGTCCGTGAGTGCTGCTGCGCGCATAGTTACTGAGTCTTCCGTGGGGTGCGTTCTGCGGGCGGTGCGTCGTCTCGGGTTCTCGTCTCGGTCATCGTTCGTCTCGGTCGTGTTTCGGCGTGTTCGTTTTCAGCCGGTTCGTCTCGGTCGTCTTTCGGTCGATCCGTTTTCGGCCGGTTCGCCTCTCGTCTCGGCCGGTCGTCCCGTTCGGCTACTCGAACGCCTGCTCGTACTCGGCGACGAATCCGAGCAAATCGTCGTACGTCGGCGGTTCGCCGTTTCGGACGAAGTAACCGGCGACGGCGTTGCCGACGACGAGCGAAGCGCCGGCCGTGAGGCCGGCTATCTCCGCGAACAGCAGTCCCGCGTTGAAGTGGTCGCCGGCGCTCGTCGTCAGCACCGGGTCGTCCGTCCGCGGGACGGCCGCCCGGTGGACGCCCTCCGGCGTCGCCGCGGCCACCTCCGTGGGCGAGTGGACCGCGTACCGCGTCACGCCGAGCACGTCGCGGGCGGTTTCGGCCGCGGTCCAAATCGACTCCACCTCCTCGTCGCCGTCGCGGAGGCCGGCGACAACGGCCGTCTCGGAGCGGTTCGCGCTCACGGTGACGGGGACGACGTCGTCGAGGGCCGAAAGCGACTCTGCGCCGGCCCTGATTCGGTCCGTCGAGAGGTGTCTGAGGTCGGCGGGATCCACGAACACCGTCTCGGGCGGGTCAGAGAGGAGCGGCCACAGTTCGGACCGGAGTCCGTCCCAGATGGTGGCCATCTCGGGGACGTTCGCCCAGTAGCCGACGCCGAGGGCCGCCGACCCGTCCACGGCGTCGGCGAGCGTCTCCACCCCGACTCGGTCGGCGAGCGTCGTCCAGTCGAGTCGCGGTTGGCTCCCCGCCTCCTGCAGCATGAGTTTGCCGTCGCGGAACTCCACCGCGTCCGTGATGGTCGGGTCGCCGACGCTGTGCATCTCGTAGTCGCCGAACTCCGCCTCGAACGCGTCTCTCGGGGGCTCTCCGAACGTGCCGATGAGCGTCGGGTCGAATCCTAGTCGGCCGAAGGCGCGCGAGAGGTGGGCGGCGTGGCCGCCGGCCCGCGTTCCGAGGTGGCACCACTCGACGGTCAGCGAACTGTCCGCCGCCACGGAGTCGCCGATTCGCGTTCCCAACTCGCCGAGCGTCTCCAACTCCGCGTACTCCTCCGCGCTCCGACGTTCGTCGACCATCTCGCGGACGTTGTCGACGAACCCGTCGAACCCGAAGGTGACCGCCGTCGCGGGCGGACGTTCCGGCAACTCGTCGCGGCAGGCCGCGAGATGCGCCGCCGTCTCGTCGTCGAGCAGTGACCGGTCGTCGCTTGTTCGTCTCACGGTTCGTCTCCGCCTCTCGGTCGAGGACACCGCCGGCGGTCGCGCCGCCGATGGTTGGAACTTTGGTTCACGCTACCACGTCAGCGTACTCGACGTATCCCGGCGGTTTAATAAAACTTGGTACGAGGCGGTTCGTTCGATCGAACCTGCGGTATCAGCGCTCTCGCTGCGGTTTAGTCTCGTGACGACCGCGCCCACCGACCCGTCCCGCCATAGTGACAAATGGTAACGAGTGTGTCTAATGAATAATTTTATACTATGCGGCTCACTGTCTTGGACAGAGGTCTACGACGATGACCGACAGCAACAGACGGAGTTTCATCAAGAGAGCGGCGAGTGCGGGAGTCCTCGCCGGTCTCGCAGGGTGTACCAGAGGCGGAACCAACAGCGCCGGTACCGGGGGCTCCGGCGACGGAACCGGGACCGGGGGCGGCGGGTCCGACGAGTTGGCAATCCCGCTCAGCGAGTACGACGCCGACATCGACTGGCGGCAGTTCGAGGGGTCTTCGATAAACATCGGCGCGGTCAACCACACGTGGGTGTCCGCTATCAAGCCCGCCATCCCCGTCTTCGAGGAACTGACCGGCATCGACGTGGTGTGGAACGTCCTCCCCGAACAGCAGTTCCGGACGAAGCGGTTGACCGACGTGAGCACCGGCGCGGGGAAGTTCGACGTGTTCTTCCTCGACCAGGTCGTCAACCAGTTCCGCGAGTCCGGGTGGCTCCAACCCCTCGACCCGTACTTCGAAGACGAGAGCCTGTACGACGAGGACTGGTTCAAGCCGGACGACCTGTTCGAGGCGACGAAGTGGCAGGCCCACGGCGGCGGGTACAGCGACACGTGGACCGGCATGCCGATAACCGTCGAGGTGCAGACCCAGTTCTACCGGACGGACCTCTACGAAAAGCACGGACTGGAGGTCGCAGAGACCTTAGAGGAGTTCGTCGCCAACGCCCAGGCGATACAGGAAGCCGAGTCCGGCGTGGTCGGCACCGCCGGCCGCGGACAGAAGGGCTACGGGATGAACATCTACATCCTCAACACGTTCATCCGCCAGTTCGGCGCGAAGCTGTGGGACAGCTACCCCGACGATTCGGGCCTCGACAGCGAGGGTGCCATCTCGGCCGGGAAGTGGTACGTCGACCTGCTACGGAACTACGGCCCGGAGGGCGCGTCGAGTCAGACGTGGTCGGACGTCCTCTCGACGATGCAGTCCGGGAACGCCGGTCACATCGTCGCCGACGCTAACCTCTTTTGGCCCGGCCTGACGGACCCCGAGTCCTCGGACGTCGCCGACAAGATCGGTATCGGCAAGGTTCCCTCCCCCGCCGAGGGGAGCTTCACGACCAACTCCTACGCGTGGCAGATTTCGACGTCGAAGAACGCCAAGAACTCGAAGCAGGCGTTCCTGTTCATGCTGTGGGCGTCTTCGAAGCCGACCACAGACTGGATGCACGTCGAGAACGACGCGGCGTTCGCCGTCCGGAAGTCGGTGTGGGAGAACGACGAGTTCCGCTCTCGGGTGGGCGAGAACTTCGCGCAGGTCACGCTCGAATCGCTCAAGAAGTCGAAGCCCGACCCGTTCGACAGGAAGTACCCCGAGTGGGGACAGAAGTACTCCGAGGAACTCCAGACCGCCATCGCGGGCGACCAGTCGGCGGAGGAAGCCCTCAAGAACGCGGCCGAGAGCGCCGAATCGGCGGTCAACTGATGCCCGCCGCGGAACCGGGCGAGAGCGACCGAAACCCCGACAGCAACCAATGAGCACCCAAACGAAAACCGAGACGCAGAACGGATTCACGCTGACGAGGGTCCGAGAACTGTGGAACGAGTACCTCCCGTACTGGTTCATGACGCCGATGGTGTTGGTGATGCTCCTCATCACCGTCTTCCCCGGCGTCTACGACCTCTATCTCAGCTTCGTCCAGTACGACTTGGCGAGTCCGGACACGATGGGCGCGTTCGCGGGGCTGAGTAACTTCCAGACGGCGTTCGCGGAGGCCGGCGCGGCCCACTCGTTCGCAATCACGCTGGCGTTCGTCGCCGGAGCGCTGACGTTAGAGACGAGTATCGGGTTCGTCTTGGCCGCACTCGTCACCGGCGTGCGTTCGGACCGGATGCGGAAGTTCTACCGGGTGGCGTTCATCCTCCCGATGGCCGTCGCGCCGGTGTCGTTGGCGACGATATTCCGCATCATGCTGAATACGGAAGTCGGCGTGGTTCCGTACCTCATCGCCACGTACACGCCGTTCGCCGCGCCGAACTTCCTCAGCGACGTGCCGCTTCTGACGGTCATCCTCGTCGACACGTGGAACTGGACGCCGTTCATGTTCATCATCTTCTACGCCGGCCTCTCGTCGGTGCCGGACACCCTCGTCGAGGCGGCGCGGGTGGACGGCGCGCCCCTGTGGCGGCGGTACGTCCACGTCGTCGTCCCCTACCTCAAACCGGTGCTGTTCGTCGCCGTCCTCATCAGACTCATCGACCTCTTCCGGACGTTCGGGCTGGTGTTCAGCCTCACGCGCGGCGGCCCGGGGTCGGCGACGCAGCTCGTGAGCATCAACATCTTCGAGCAGGGGTTCAAGTTCGTGGACCTCGGCGTCGCCAGCGCCATCGCCATCGTCTACCTCGTCGGCATCGTCGCGCTCTGTAACGTCCTCATCTCGAAGGTGGGCTTCGAGGGGGTGTGGAACTGATGGCGACGAACGAACCGACGAAACCGTCCCGCCGGTTCTCCCAGACCACCAGAGAGCGACTCGCGTCCGTCGGTCGTCACGCGGTCCTCCTGACGTGGTCGTTCGTAGTGCTGTTCCCCCTCTACTGGATCGTCTCGATGTCGCTGAAACCCCCGCGGGAGGCCATCTCGCTGCCGCCGGACTGGATATTCCTCCCGACGGTCTACAACTACATGCAGCTCGCACAGGAGTCGAGTTTCATCGCGGCGTTCGCCAACAGTCTCGTCATGGTGACGGCGTCGGTGATAATCGTCCTCCTCATCGGCGTCCCGGCGGCGTACGTCCTCTCTCGCTACGACGTGCCCAAACAGCGGGACGTGCTGGTGTGGATCCTCTCCTCGCGGATGCTCCCGCCCATCGCGGTGGTCATCCCCTTCTTCGTCATCTTCAGGGCGTTGAACCTGTACGACACCCGCATGGGGATGGTGTTCATGTACGTCACCATCAACATCTCGCTCGTCGTCTGGGTGATGAAGGCGTTCTTCGACGGCATCCCCGAGAGCCTCGAAGAGGCCGCGAAGGTGGACGGCGCGACGCAGTTTCAGGCGTTCCGGCGCGTCGTCCTCCCGTCGGCCAAGCCCGGCATCTTCTCGGTGGCCATCATCAGCTTCATCTTCGCGTGGATAGAACTGCTGTTCTCGCTCGTGTTGACGAACAACCGGGCGGTGACGGTGTCGATGCAGGTGTACCAGTTCATCGGCGTCCGCCAGATAGAGTGGGGACTGCTCGCCGCCGCTTCGACGGCGATAATCGTTCCCGTGCTGGTGTTCGTCGTGGCGGTCAACGAGTACCTCGCGGCCGGACTCAGCTTCGGCGTGGTGCTCAAAGAATGACCGCGAGACGGAACGGTCGGTCGGTATCGCTCGCAAATCGCGCCCGGACGGCGGGGCTACACAGCCGTGTGCGGAACGCAGGACAATGGCAAGCATCAACATCGACGACGTGACGAAGCGATTCGGAGAGGGAACGAACGAAGTCGTCGCCGTGGACGACATCTCGATGGAGATACGGGACGGCGAGTTCGTCGTCTTCGTCGGCCCCTCCGGGAGCGGAAAGTCCACGCTCCTCCGGATGGTCGCCGGCCTCGAACGGCAGAGCGAGGGCGACATCGTCATCGGCGATACCATCGTCAACGAACTCGGCCCGCGTGCGAGGGACATCGCGATGGTGTTCCAGAACTACGCGCTGTACCCGAACATGACGGTCCGAGAGAACATGTCCTTCGGGCTGAAGATGTCCACGGGGCTCTCCGAGGAGGAGATAGCCGAACGCGTCGAGAGCACGGCGGAGATGATGGGCATCCACTCGCTCCTCGACAACACCCCGGGGGAGATGTCCGGCGGACAACAGCAACGGGTCGCACTCGGGCGCGCCATCGTCCGCGACCCGAACGTCTTCCTGATGGACGAACCCCTCTCGAACTTAGACGCGAAGCTGCGCGCCGAGATGCGGACGGAGATAAACCGCCTGCAGAACGACCTCGGCGTCACGACGCTGTACGTCACGCACGACCAGACGGAGGCGATGACGATGGGCGACCGACTCGTCGTCCTCGACCACGGCGAACTCCAGCAGATAGGGACGCCGTTGGAGTGTTTCTACCGGCCGGCGAACCGGTTCGTCGCGGGCTTCATCGGCGAACCCTCGATGAACTTCTTCGAGGGCCACACCGAGGGCGGGACGCTCCGCCTCGACGGCTTCGACTACGACCTGACCGAGCGGATGCAGTCGTCCGTCGAACCCTCGACGGACGTCGCCCTCGGAGTTCGGCCGGAGGACCTGTCGCTGAACGACCAGCCTGCGGGCGGCAACGAGTTCGAAGCCGTCGTGGACGTCGTCGAACCGATGGGGAGCGTCTCCTACGTCTACCTGCGCCCCGAGAACGGGGCGAAGACGGACGAGCCGTTCATCGTCGAAACCGACGGACAGCGCCCCATCAGCGAGGACGAACGCGTGTACGTCGAAGTGCCGAACCGGGACGTGCACCTCTTCGACGGCGACACCGGGGAGACGGTCCACCAGCGCCGACTGGACGACCGGGCGCAGGTCGCTCTCCAAGAGCACGTGCAGGCGATACGCACGCAGTAGGGCGACGCCGACGGCGGCGCATCAGTACTCCTCGCCGCCGAGTGCGCTCCGCCGGCGTCCCGCCCTTTCAAGTGGTTACTCGCGAATAGGCCGCCCATGCAAATCACGGACTACGAACTGTACGCGGTGCCGCCGCGGTGGTTACTGCTGAAACTGGAGACGGACGACGGGACAGTGGGGTGGGGAGAGCCGATAGTCCAAGGGCGGCTCGAGACGGTCCGATCGGCGGTCACCGAACTCGTCGAGGGGTACCTGTTGGGTGCGGACCCCCTTCGGACCGAGTACCACTGGCGGAAGCTCTACCAAGGCGGGTACTTTCGCGGCGGCCCCGTCCTGATGAGCGCGCTCTCCGGCATCGACCAAGCGCTGTGGGACCTCAAAGGGCGGCACTACGGCGCGCCGGTGCACGAACTGCTCGGCGGCCACGTCCGCGACCGGATGCTCGTCCACCAGTGGATCGGCGGCAGCTCCTGCGCGGGCATCGCCGAGTCGGCGTCCGAGTACGTCGAGGAGGGGTTCCGCGCGCTCAAGTTGAACCTCGTCGGGGAGTTCAGACCGTTGGAGACCCAACGCGTCGCCGACCGGGCGATAGAGCGGATAGCGGCGGTTCGAGACGCCGTCGGCGAGGACGTGTTCCTCGGCGTGGACTTCCACGGCCGCGTCTCGAAGCCCATGACCGCAGACCTCCTTAGACGGCTCGAACCGTTCGACCCCATGTTCGTCGACCAACCGCTCTCTCCGGAGCACGACGACTCCTTCGCCGAACTCGCGGCGCGCACCTCGGTTCCCGTCTCGACCGGCGAGCGACTCTACTCTCGGTACGACTTCAAGCCCCTGTTCGTCGAGGACGCCGTCTCGGTCATCCAACCGGACGTCACGCACGTCGGCGGAATCACCGAACTCCGCAAGGTAGCCTCGATGGCCGAGTCGTTCGACGTCGCGGTCGTCCCCCACTGTCCGCTCAGTCCGGTCGCCTTCGCCGCCTGCCTGCAGGTGGGGTTCTGCTCGCAGAACGTCGTCATGCAGGAACAGGATTTGGGCCTCGAAGACCCCGGGTCGAGTCCGGCGCTCGCGTACTTGGAAGACCCCGGCGTCTTCACCTTCGAGGACGGGTACGTCGAACGGCCGGAGGGGCCGGGACTCGGAATCGAGGTGGACGAATCGTACGTTCGCGAACAGGCGCAGACGCACGTCAACTGGTACAATCCGGTCTGGCACCACGAGGACGGCAGCGTCGCCGAGTGGTGACGAACGCCCGGTCACCCCCACGTTTTTGATAGTTCCACCCGTCGAAGCGGGTATGAAGGCCGCAGTTTTGGTCGAACCGAACGAGTTCGAGATTCGGCAACGCCCCGACCCCTCGCCCGGCCCCGACGACGTCCTCGTCGCGGTTCGGGACGTCGGCATCTGCGGGTCGGACGTGCACTACTACGAGCACGGGCGAATCGGCGACTACGTCGTCGAGGACCCCCTCGTCCTCGGCCACGAGAGCGCGGGCGAAGTCGTCGACGTCGGCGAGAACGTCGAGGGCCTCGCGCCCGGCGACCGGGTGGCGCTCGAACCGGGCGTCCCCTGTCGCCGGTGCGCCCACTGCAAGCGCGGGGACTACCACCTCTGCGAGGACGTCGAGTTCATGGCGACGCCGCCGCACGACGGCGCGTTCGCGGAGTACGTCTCCTGGCCCGCCGACTTCGCGTACGAACTTCCGGAGAACGTCTCGACCACCGAAGGCGCACTCTGCGAACCGCTCTCGGTGGGTATCCACGCGTGTCGCCGGGGGAACGTCGGAACCGGAGACACCGTACTCGTCGCCGGTGCGGGTCCCATCGGACTACTGACGATGGAGGCGGCGTTCGCCGCGGGCGCGACGGACGTCCTCGTCACCGACGTGGTTCCGGAGAAACTCGACTTCGCCGAGGAACGCGGCGCGGACCTGACCATCGACGTCTCGGAGACGGACGCGGCGACGGCCGTCGCGAAGTACACCGACGGCGCGGGTGCCGACGTCGTCGTCGAGGCGTCCGGGGCGGAACCGTCCATCCGTTCGACCATCGACGCCGTCCGCCGCGGCGGCACCGTCGTGTTGGTGGGCCTCGCCGACGAGGCGGAGGTTCCCTTCGACGTCCTCGACGTCATCGACAACGAACTCGACGTCCACGGGTCGTTCCGCTACAAGAACACGTACGACGCGGCTATCGGCCTCCTCGAAGACGACGCCGTGGACGTGGACGGCATCGTGGAGTTCGAGTCGTCGCTCGACGATATCGACGACGCCTTCCGCAACGCGGTGGACCCCGCCGTCGTCAAGGGGATGATAACCGTCTCCGAGTGATTCGACTCGTCGGCCGTCGGCCGCAATCGTTCCGCGGTCGGACCGCCGCTATCGTCGTCCGCGCTACCGTCGAGACGACCCCATACGACGAGCGGTCTACGGCCCGCGCGACGAACATCGCGGACTCGTTCCGCCGGTTTTACGGGAGAGGAACGGCCGTCGCGCCGGTGTGACGATACGGAACGACGGAGGCGTCCCGTTCGACGGGAGCGACCCGCGGACGAGTCGGGAGGCGGAGGCGGACTATCCTGTCTCGTCCCGACGGGTACTCGACCGGTAAGCGGCGCGGAAATCCACCGGCGGCGAGGCCGTCTCGATGTCGGCGGCCGGCGGGTTGGACGAACGGCCCGCGGACGGTCCCGTTCGCTCGGCCGGCGTTACAGTCGTCCCTCGGTCACGGATTCCGATGACGGACGGGCGTTCGGCTTCGTCGCACGGAGGAGAATCCGGCTTCCGCGGAGTCTCTCGTGCGGGACGCGGTGAGACAGTCGCTCTGACCGGCAGTGTCCGCAGTTCGAGCGACTCCGTTCCCGTGTCCTCATGGTACTGTCTCGTGCGACGACAGTAAACGGGGAGCGCGCGCCGCCTCCGACTCGGAGGGGCCTCAGACGACCGTGACGGTGTTTTCGAGGACGCCGATGTCGTCCACTTCGATGCGGACGTCGTCGCCCTCCTGCAGGGTGAAGTCGTCGCTCGGGACGAGTGCCGTGCCCGTCAGGAGAACCGCCGTCTCGGGGACGGTGTTGTGACGCGCGTAGTAGGAGACGAGTTCCTCGCAGGATTTGACCATCTCGGCGGTGGAGGCGGACTCCTCGTACAGTACCTCGCCGTCGCGTTCGATGGTCATCGTCATGCCGAGGTTCTGCGCGTCGCCGATGTCGGCGGCGGAGGTGATGCAGGGGCCGATAGAACAGCAGCGGTCGTACACCTTCGCCTGCGGGAGGTAGAGGGGGTTTTCGCCCTCGATGGACCGACTGCTCACGTCGTTGCCGACGGTGTAGCCCACGATGTCGCCGCGGTAGAGGACGACGCCCAACTCCGGTTCCGGAACGTCCCACGAGGAGTCCCCGCGGATTCCGACCGCCTCGTTCGGGCCGACGGTCCGACTCGCCGTCGCCTTGAAGAATATCTCGGGGCGCTCCCCCTCGTAGACGTCCAGATACACGTCGGGCATCCCGCTTTCGGCCTCTCGGGCCTGTTCGCTGATGTGGTACGTCACGCCCGCCGCCCACACCTCGTCCGGAACGACCGGCCGCCGGGCCCGTTCGGACAGGTCGTCCGCCGGGAACGAATCCGCCTCGTCGAGCAGTCCACGCGCGACGTCGTCGACGCTCTGATTCGTTATGTCCGCGGCCCGCGCGAGGTCGGAGAACGTCTCCACCTTCGGATTCGAACTCGTCAAGTCGAAGGCGTCGTCCTCGTCTCGTGCGACGAGTGCCGGTCGCTCCGCACCCGCTAATGCGTAGTACTGCATGCGTTCAGTTACCGGATACTGCCACATAATTGTTAGCAAATGTCGACGTATCGGCCGGTGGGGCTCGCCTCGCCGTGGGCGGGTCCGCGTTCGGACGGGAGTTAGAAGAGCACGCCGCCCGAAGTGTCGCATTTCCCGGAGTTCCAGCATCACATTCACCGAAAAATCCCTAAGGCATGCGGGCGTACGTCCCGGTGCCCATGGCAGCCACGAACTACGTAGACGGCGAGTGGACGGAGGCAGAGTCGGGAGAGACGTTCGAGGTGACCAATCCGGCGAACACCGAGGAGGTAGTCGCGGAGTACGCGATGGGGTCCACCGAAGACGCGGAGAGGGCAATCGAGGCCGCCGCCGCGGCGTCCGACGAGTGGGCCTCTACGCCCGGCCCGGAACGCGGCGCGATTCTCACGCAGGCCGCGCGGTTGCTCGAAGACCGCACGGAGGAACTGACGGAGACGCTCACCCGCGAGGAGGGGAAGACGCCCGCGGAGGCCGAACCAGAGGTCCAACGCGCCGTCGACATCTTCTACTACTACGCCCAGAAGGCGGGGGACTACGGCGGCACCGTCAAGGCCGCAAGCGGCCGCGAGTCGAACCTCTACACGCAGAAAGAGCCGTTAGGCGTCGCCGGCCTCATCACGCCGTGGAACTACCCCATCGCCATCCCGGCGTGGAAGATAGCGCCCGCCCTCGCGACGGGTAACGCGGTCGTCATCAAACCGGCGCGACTCGCCCCCGGCGTCGCCAAGGGTATCGTCGAGTGTCTCGACGAAGCGGGAATCCCCGACGGCGTCGTGAACCTCGTCATCGGGTCCGGGAGCGACGTCGGCGGCGCAATCACGGACCACGACGCCGTGGACGCCGTCTCCTTCACCGGGAGTTCCAAGGTGGGACACCACGTGTACGACGCCGCGACGGACGACCAAAAGCGCGTCCAGTGCGAGATGGGCGGGAAGAACCCGACCATCGTCTCCGACACGGCGGACGTCGACGAGGCGGTCGATATCGTCGCCTCCGGGGCGTTCGGCGTCACCGGGCAGGCGTGTACCGCCACCTCCCGCGCCATCGTCTACGACGACGTGTACGACGAGTTCGTCGACGGCGTCGTCGCCGCCGCCGAGGACATCGACGTCGGCCCGGGCCTCGACGGCCACGATATGGGGCCGCAGGTGAGCGAGAGCGAACTCGAATCGACGCTGGAGTACGTCGAAATCGGACAGGACGAAGGCGCGACCCTCGAAACCGGCGGCGAGGAGGTGGACGTCGAGGGCGCGGACGGCTACTTCGTCTCGCCCGCAGTCTTCTCCGACGTGGACGAGAACATGCGAATCGCGCAGGACGAGATATTCGGTCCCGTGCTCTCGGTCATCCGCGTCGAGAGTTACGAGGAGGCCGTCGAAGTGGCGAACGGCGTCGATTACGGCCTCGCGGCGAGCGTCGTCACGGACGACCACTCCGAGGCGAACCGCTTCGTGGACGACATCGAAGCCGGCGTCGTCAAGATAAACGAGAAGACGACGGGACTCGAACTGCACGTCCCCTTCGGCGGGATGAAGGACTCCTCCAGTAACACGTACCGCGAACAGGGCGAGGCCGCCCTCGACTTCTTCACGACGACGAAGACGGTCTACGACAACTACTGAGCCTGCGCTCTCGGACCTTATTTTTCGCGTCGGACGCGAACGGTCGCTCCGACCGCAGAACGGCGTGCGGGACGGAGGGGATGACGGCAGTGGGCTGGTTGAACTGATAGTGGCACGCGGCTCTCGGACTACGCGCGAGTCCCCTCCGACCGCGCCGCGGACTATGTCAGCAATGAACATGAATCTTCGGGCCTCCCTCTCGGAGGCGGTCGCACCGCCACTCCGTCCGTTCGGCGCACACGACGATGTCGGGCCGTCCACCACCATAGTCGGAAACACGTTCTGGGAACGTGAACAAACGTTATATATATCGGACGGTAATCGGTGTGTGTCATGGGAACTAACACCACGAACACGATCGGGGCGCTGGGAACCTCGCTTCGGATCCTCGAAGCGTTGAAGGAGAAGGGGAACGCCGGTGTGACGGAGTTAGCGAACGAACTCGGACTTCCCAAGAGCACGGTGTACAGTCACCTTCGAACGCTCCGGGAACACGAGTACGTCGATTGGCACGACGAGACGTACTGCATCGGCCTGAAGTTCCTCGACTTCGGCGAACACACGCGCGACCGGATGCGCATCTACGACGTCGCCAAACCGGAGGTGGAGTCCCTCGCCGACGAGACGGGCGAGTTGGCGAATCTGCTGGTCGAAGAGCACGGGCGGGGAGTGTACCTCCTCCGCTCGAAGGGCGACCGAGCGGTCAACCTCGACACGCACGCCGGGATGCGCGTCGGCCTCCACTGCACCTCGCTGGGGAAGGCGGTTCTGGCGCACCTCCCCGAGGAACGCGTCGACGAGATAGTCGACCGCTGGGGCCTGCCCGCGCAGACGGCCAACACCGTCTCGACGCGGGAGGAACTCGACGAGGAACTGGCGGCTATCCGCGAACGCGGGTACGCCACCGACAACGGGGAGCGACTCTCCGGGCTTCGGTGCGTCGCCGCGCCCGTCACGAACCCGGACGGACGCGCCATCGGCGCCGTGAGCGTCTCCGGGCCGACGAGTCGGATGAAGGGCGAGACGTTCGAATCGGAGATACCCGAACGCGTCCAGAGCGCTGCGAACGTCATCGAACTCAACCTCACGTACTCGTGACCGACGGCCCCCCGTCGGGCGTGCGTTTTCAATTTCTGCGACTCGTCGTTCGTCAAACTGTCACTTCCAGTTCGCCCGCCGGGCGAATCGGTCACCCCGAGCGCGTTCTGAGACCGAGAAAAAGCGGACGCCGAGACGGATTCACATCGACGGCCCGACGCGCGTGATGGCGAACTCCGTGAGGCCGTGTCGCTCCGCGCAACAGGGGTCGCCGTTCGCCACGGCGACCAGTTTCTCCAGTAGGTCGTCGGCGTCGGCGTTCGCCGCCGCCACGTCGATGTCGTCCGGTAGCGCCGCCGCCGTCCCCGGGTCGCCGGTCACCTTCACCACCGGGACGAGGGGGTGGCCGGCGAGGATGCCGTCGCCGGTGACGTGGACGACGACGTTCGCGCCCGCCGCGGCGAGTGCCGTCGTCGCTTCAGCGAACCGCGACGGCGCGTCCACGAGGGCGAGACCCTCCGAGATGCTCGCGCGTTCGCCGTACGCCAACACCTCCGACACGTCGCGCTCCCCCCACGAACGCGTCACCGCCTCGAACGACCGCTTTTGGGCGAAGCGACCGACGCGCGTCGCGCGCGGCGGGTCGCCCTCGTGCCGGGCGAGGAGTTCGTCCAGCGAGTCGCGGGCTTCGTACGCCGTCGCGTCGCGTGCGGCCTCCGGGTGGGCCAGGACGCGTTCGTTCCCGGCGACGACGACCCGACCCCCAGCGGCGACGACGGCGCGGGCCACGTCGCCGACGAGGGGGTCCCCCACGTCCACCGTCGCGGTGTCGAGGTCGCTCGAGACGATTCCGAGCGTCAGGTCCCCGATGGAGGCGTCGGAGTGAGCCTCGGAGCGCGGTTCGGCGAGTTCCGACGCCGCCTCGACGCCCCGTTCGACGCACTCGTCGGTGCCGCCGACGCCCTGTATCGACAGTTCCCGGACCGGGACGTCCCGCGACCGGAGCGCGTTCGCCACGTCGTCGCTCTGAACCTCCTCGCAGCCGAGTCCGACGACGAGTGTGCCCGCGACGTTCGGGTTCTCCGCCAGAGAGAGGAACGTCCGGCGCGTCTGCTCGTTGTCGGCCCCGAGTTGGGCGCACCCGTGGTCGTGCGGCGTCGAGACGGCGCGGTCTACGCGGGCGGCGATGCGGTCTGCGACGATGTGCGAGCAGATGACCGACGGGAGGACGAGGACGTTGTCGCGGACGCCGACGCTCCCGTCTGTTCGGAAGACGCCCTCGAACGTCCGCCCGGTGACGGACGGAGCGCTCACGCCGCCTCACCTCCGGCGTCCGCCCGGTCGCCGCGGCCGCGGGTGCTCTCGCAGTTGTGGGTGTGGACCCACTCGCCCGGGCCGATGGCCCGCGTCGCCGCGCCGATGACCTCGCCGTACTTCCGAACCTCGTCGCCGACGGCGAACGACTCCACGGCGACCTTGTGACCGAAGGGAACGTCCTCGGAGAGGGTGACGGTCCGCCCGCCGCGCTCGATTTCGGTTCCCGCGGAGAGGTCGTCCACCGCCGTTCCGACGTTGTCGGCGTCGCTCAGGAGGAGGAGGGCGTCGTCGAGGACGCGACCCTTCATGCGCCCGCCTCCGCGTCGAGTTCCCGCGGTTGAATCTCGTTGATGGCGAACTCCTCTAACCGCCGGTGCTCGGACTCGGTGCGCCGGCCGTCGGCCACCTCGACGAGCGTCTCGAAGACGCGTTCGCCGACCGAATCGACGGACTCGCCGTCGAACACCGTCCCCGCGTTCACGTCGATGTTGGTCGCCATCGTTTCCCACGTCTTCGGGTTGCCGGTCACCTTGATGACCGGCGCGACGGGGTTGCCGGTTGTGCTCCCGCGCCCGGTGGTGAACGCTATCGCCTGCGCGCCGCCGGCAACCTTGCCGACGACGCTCTCGACGTCGTATCCGGGCGTGTCCATGAGGACGAGTCCGCCGCCGACCGGCAGGTCCTCGCCGTACTCGACGATGCCGCGGACGGGCGTCGTCCCGCCCTTCGAGATTGCGCCGAGGCTCTTCTCCTCGATGGTGGTGAGGCCGCCCTCCTGATTCCCGGGCGTCGGTTGCGCGCCGCGGAGGTCAACGCCCATCAGTTCGGCCATCCCCTCGCGTTTCTCGACCCGGTCGAGGAGTTTCGCGCGCGTCTCCTCGTCCACGCACCGGTCCGCGAGAATGTGTTCGGCGCCGATGAACTCCGGCGTCTCGCTGAAGCAGGCGGTGCCGCCCGCCTCGACGAGTCGGTCGCAGGTCGCGCCGACCGCCGGGTTGGCCGCGATTCCGCTGGTCGCGTCGCTACCGCCGCACTCCACGCCGAAGACGAGTTCCGAGACGTCCGCCTCCTCGCGTCTGGCGCGTTTCGCCTCCTCGTCGAGGCGTTCGAGGCGCTCTGCGCCCTCCGCGAGGGCGGCCTCGGTGCCGCCGGCCTCGCGTATCGTGAGCGTCTCGACGGCCGCCCCGTCGGCGGCGATGCTGTCCGCGATATCGTCGGCGTCGATGTCCTCGGTGCCGAGTTCGACGACGAGGGCCGCTCCGACGTTCGGGTTCCGTCCGACGCCGGTCAACACTCGCTCGGTCTGCCGCCTCGCCGGGTCCGGTTGGCTCGTTCCGAGTTGGTGCGGCGTCGCCCGCGCCCACGCGCCGGCCTCCGCGGCCACCGCCGACGCGACGGCGGAGGCGGCGACCGACGTGGGGAGGACGGCGACGTGGTTGCGGACGCCCACTCGGCCGTCCGGCCTGCGGTAGCCGCTAAACGTGTGACCCATGGGAACGAGTGTCGATGACGAGCGTGTTAGTCTTTTCGCCGGCGGGAGACCGAGTGTTCGTTCCGCTCCCGGTTCGGTCGAAAGAATAGTTCACTCACCGACTCGGGCGGAGAGGGGGCCGGTCGCTCGCCCTCGCCGCCCGTCACTTCACCACGTCTATCTTGTCGCGGTCCAGCGACATCCACACCGCGCCGATGACGACGAACCCGAGGATTATCTCTTGGACGAACGAGCCGATGCCGTTGAGGTCCAGTCCGTTCTGGAGGACCTGGATGACCATCACGCCGATGATGGTTCGGTGGGGGCCGCCGACGCCGCCGGTCAGGGCGGTGCCGCCCATCACGATGGCGGCGATGCTGGGGAGGAGGAAGCCGTCGCCCATCGTCGCCTGCCCCGAGGAGATGCGGGCGGCCAGCAACGCCCCGGCGATGCCGCAGAGCAGCCCCGAGAGGACGAACACGCCGATTTTGTACCGGTCCACCTTCACGCCCGAGAGGTCCGCAACTTTCTCAGACTCCCCCAGCGCGTAGGTGTAGCGGCCGAACGACGTCTTCCACGCGACGAACGAGGTAATCGCGTAGATGAGCAGTCCCCAGAGGACGAGGTTCGGAACCGTCGGAATCAGTTCGCCCGTCGCTACCCACTGGGCCTGTTCGTTCCGGAACGGGATGGACGACCCGTCGGTCAGAAGCAGCGCCGACCCCTGCGCGATGGAGAGCGTTCCGAGGGTGACGAGGAACGACGGCAGTTTCAGTTTGGCGAAGATGACGCCGTTTACGGTGCCCGCCGCGACGCCGACGAGGATGCCGACCGGAATCGCCAAAATTCCGATCTGGTTGACCATCATCGCGGTGACGACGCCGGTGAGGCCCACCAACGCCGCCACCGAGAGGTCGATGCTCTGCTGTAGGATGGGGAACGTCCCCGCGAGGGCCACGAGCAGCAGAATCATGCTGTTGTTCAGGATGCCGATGAAGTTCCCGTACGTGGCGAACACGTCGCTCGTGAACGAGAACAACGCGACGAGGATGATGAGCATCGCGAAGGGCCCCAAATCGACCAGCCAATCGCGGAGGTCGCGTCTCTCGCGTAACTGTTCGAACTTCTCTCGTGCGCCGTCGCCGATAGTCGTTGACATCGTCAGATCATCTCCTGAATGATTTCCTCTTCGGTCGGTTTGTCGCCGGGCGGTGCCTCGACGACGTCTACGATACTGCCGTCTTTCATCACGAGGATGCGGTTGGCCATCCCGATGACCTCCGGGAGTTCGTCGCCGATGAACAGCATCGAGACGCCGTCGTCGGCCAACTCCCGACAGAGCCTGTACACCTCCTCCTTCGCGCCGACGTCGATGCCGCGGGTCACGTTGTCGAAGACGAGAACCGAGACGTCGCGCATCAGCCACTTCGCGAGGACGACCTTCTGTTGGTTACCGCCGCTCAGCCGTTCGACCAGTTCGTCGATGCCGGGCGTCTTGATGTTCAGTCGCTCGACGGCCCGTTCGGCCAGTTCCTCCTCGCGGTCGAAGTCGATGAGGGGGAGCGACCGACCGGCGAGCGGAACGTCGTCGCGCATCGAGGGGAGTCCGATGCTCGGCAGCGAGACGTTGAACCGGAGCGGTTGATACAGGAGCAACCCTTCCGATTTGCGCTCCTTGGGAACGTAGCCGACGCCGGAGTCGACCATCTTCGAGACGGTCGGGTTCTCGATTCGCTCGCCGCCGACGGAGACGGTGCCCGCGTCGGGCGCGCGCGCCCCGCCGAGAATCCGGCCGAGTCGGGCCTTCCCCGACCCGTCGACGCCGACGACGCCGAGGATCTCTCCCTCCCTGAGGTCGAAGGAGACGTCCGCCAGACCGTCGTCCGTCGCGAGGCCGTCCGCCGAGAGGGCCACGTCTTCGCCCGCAACCGTTCGTTGGGCGGAGACGTGGTAGTACTCCTCGGAGGCGTCCCGCCCGACCATCGCTCGCTGGAGTTCGTCTTCGGTGGTGTCCGCGGCGGCGACTTCGTCTACGACCGCGCCGTCCTTCAGGACGTAGATTCGGTCACAGACTTCGAGGACCTCGTCGAGTTCGTGCGAGACGAACACGAACGACGCCGTCTCGCGGAGTCGGTGTATCTGCTCGAAGAGGAGGTCGCGTCCTTCCTCTTCGAGGCCGGCGGTGGGTTCGTCGAGCAGGATGATGGGCCGGTCGGCGTCGCCGAGGTAGCTGAACGCCTTGGCTATCTCCAGCATCTGCCGTTCGTTGAAGTCGTAGTGGGCGACGGTGTCGGTGAGGTCGATGTCGATGCCCAACTCGTCGATGACTTCCTGTCCGGCCTCCCGCATCGCCCGCCGGTCGAGGACGCCGCCGGTGGTGAATCGGTCGAACAGGCCGAGGTACATGTTCTCGTACCCGGTGAGGTTCCCGATGACGTCCTGTTCTTGGTGGACGAGCGAGATGCCCTCGCTGGCGGCGTCGTTCGGCCCGTCTACGGTTATCGGTTCGCCGTCGAGGAACAGTTGGCCGTCGTCGGGGCGGTGGATGCCGGTGAGAATCTTCAACAGCGTGCTCTTTCCGGCGCCGTTCTCGCCGACGAGGCCGACGACCTCTCCGGTGCCGACGGTGAGGGAAACGTCGTCTAAGGCGTCCACGTGGCGGAACGACTTCGAGACGCCGTCGATGCGGAACAGTTCCTCGCCTCGGACCGCGGCCTCGGCGTCCCGAGGCGGTTGGTTTCGTTGTTTGTTCGAGGACATCTATCTCGTAGGCGTGGGGGTGTTCGTGGCGGTGACGCTCATGCGTACGGGTCCGACCACCGGTCCGCGTACGTCTGTTCTACTTCGTCGAACGCGTCGGAGTCGTCGTACTCGTCGGGGAGCGAGTAGCCGTTCGGCTTGTTCTCCTCCGTCCACAGCAGTTGGAAGAAGTCGCTCTTCCGGATGGGAACGAGCTTGTTCTGCGGGTCGAACGCGTCCTCGCCGGACTCGACCACCGACATCTTCTTCCAGTCGTACGGCGGGTCTCCGGACCCGAACACGGAGTCGAGGTACGTCTGCGGCTTCACGAAGCGGTCGTGGTCGAGCGTGTCCTTCCACTTCGAGGGGTCGTTGACGACGAGCGAACCGCCGGTGAACATCATCCGTTCGGGCGTGTCGGGTCGCCACCCGTTGTGCCAGTCGTAGGTTTTCGCTATCGCCCACCCGGCCTGCCACGCGGGGTGGGCGGTGAACGTCGCGACGATGCGACTCCCGTCTTCGGGCTGGTTTTGAATCTCCTTCGCCGTCTCTTGGGTGCCGTCGTAGCCCACTATCGGGACGTTCAGGTCGTGCTCCTGACAGACTGTCAACACCCCTTGGGCCTCGGTGTCGTTCTGCGCGTAGACGCCGTCTATCTCGTCGCCGAATCGGGAGACGAAACTCTGCATCGACTCGCGTGACTTCTGGCGGTTCCAGTCGCCCGGCAACGGGTCGCCGAGGCGTTCGACGTCGGGGTAGTCTTTCATCGCCTCCTCGACGCCCATGTTGCGCCCGTTCGCCCCGACGGTGCCCTGCATGCCCGTCACGTGGACGAAGTTCCCCTCCCCGCCCATGGCCTCGAAGAGGATGCGAGCGGTCAAACCGCCCGTCCGCACGGGTTCGGGGATGTTGTACTGGACGAAGTGCTCGCCCGCGTCGAGGGGCGTGTACCACTTGCCCATCGCCCACATCTCGACGAACGGCACGCCCTCGCCGCCGGCGGCGTCGGCCAACGACGGGACGCCCGAGTCGTCGCTCGCCGTGCCGACGACGGAGTCAGCGCCGCCCCTGACGGCCGAGTCGAACTGCGAGAGCATGTTCGAGGTGTCGGCGTCGTTCGCCTGAATGTCGTGTTCGAGTCCCCACGCGTCCGCCGCCGTTCCGTACCCCTCCGCGAACGCGCTCCAGTAGTCGTTCTCTAACGTCTCCGCCGTCGCGAACACCTTGTCGTACGAGGACCCCTCGCCGCCTTCGGTGCCGTCGCCACCGCCGGAGCCGCCGTCACCGCCGCCCGTGCACCCGGCTAACCCGCCGAGTGCGGCGACCGACGCCCCTTTTAAGTACGCTCTCCGCCCGAGAACTGATAGACTATTGTCATGGTCTACCATGCCAAAGCACTGGAAAGCCTGAGTTGTAAATCTACCGGAGATATATACGAACCTCAGATTAAACGCCGCCGCCTTCGCTCCCGAGGTAGGTTTTTACGACTGCTGGCGGAAGACCGTCGCATGCAGCCTTCGGGACTCGTCGTCGCGGACGACCTGACCGGGGCGACCGACACCGGCCACGAGTTCGCCGCCCGCGGCCTTCGAACGCTCGTCTCCGCGCGAGGGAAATCGACCGACGCGGACGCCGGGACGGACGTTCGCGTCGTGGACACGGACTCCCGGTACGCCGACCCGTCGGACGCCGCCGCGAGGGTCGAACGCGCGGTGGGCGACGACGGGTACGCGTTCGTCTACAAGAAGGTCGATTCGACGCTCAGGGGGAACCTCGTCGCCGAAGTGGACGCCGCCCTCGACGCGACCGGCGCGGATATCGCCCTCGTCGCGCCCGCCTCGCCGCGAAACGGCCGCACGACCGTCGAGGGGTTCCACCTCGTCGAGGGCGTCCCCGTCGCGGAGACGGACGCGGGGAACGACCCGGAGCGACCCGTCGAGACGTCGCACCTCCCGACGCGGTTCGCGGCGTCCACCTTCCCGGTCGTCCGACTGGCGGTGAACCGCGTCGCCGCGGGCGCGGCGACCGTCGCCGCCGACGTAGAGGCGACGGCGCGGGAGGGCCGAACGGTCGTCGTCGCCGACGCCGCCCACGAACGCCACCTCGAAGCGATAGCCGCGGGGGCGGCGCGGGCGGAGTGTGACGTCCTCTACGTCGGAAGCGCGGGACTCGCCCGGTACGTCGAGACACCGTCGCCCGCCGCCGACGGCCCGCCGTCGGTCCCGAGGCGGGAGCGGAGCGTCCTCTGCGTCGTCGGGAGCACGAACCCGGCGACGAGAGCGCAGGTTCGCGCGCTTCCCGACTCGTCGGTCGTTCCCCTCGCCCTCGAAACGGCCGTCGAGTCGCCCGAGAGGGCGAGTAAGGACGCCGCGGCGGCGTGCGCCGACCGCCTCTCGGAGTCCGGACTCGCCGCACTCGTCTCTGCCCCGGACGCCGACGCACCGAACCGCGCCGTCGAGGCGGGGCGGCGCCTCGGCGTCGACGAATCGACGGTGCGCGAACGGGTCAGCGAGTCGTTGGCGGAGGCGGTGAGGCGACTGTGGCGCGACTGCGGCGACGCCCCGGAATCGCTGTTCGTCACGGGCGGGGCAGTGGCCGCGGACGCGTTCGAGGCGGTGGACGCCGCGGGCGTCCTCCTCACCGGGGAGTCCGTCGAGGAAGGGATACCGCTCGGGCGAATCGCCGGCGGACTCGCGGACGGCACGCCGGTGGTGACGAAAGCGGGCGCGTTCGGCACGCCCGGGGCAATACGTAAGTGCGCCGCCCGTCTCGGAGGACGTGATGACTTCGAGTAAACCGCTCGTCGCCGTGACGATGGGCGACCCGGCGGGCGTCGGCGCGGAAGTCGCCGCGAAGGCGTACCCCGCGGCGGTGGAGTTCGCGCGTATCGTCGTCGTCGGCGACGCGGACGCGGTGCGGGCGGCCGTCGAGGCGTGCGACGCCGCACTCGACGTGCGCGCGGTCGACTCCGCTGCGGAGGCGAGCGACGACCCCTCGGCGCTGTCCGTCCTGGACATGGACAACGTGGACGAACTCGCCTACGGGGAGTTGCGCGCGGAGTACGGCGAGGCGAGTCTGGCGTACGTCGAACGCGCCGTCGAACTCGCCCTCGCGGGCGAGGTGGACGCCATCGCCACCGCGCCCATCAACAAGCAGGCGACGCGGATGGCGGGGAGCGACCACGCCGGCCACACGGGCCTCCTCGCGGAGCGAACCGACACGGAGAACTACTCGATGATGCTCGTAGAGGAGGACCTGCGCGTGACGCACGTGAGCACGCACGTCCCCCTCAGGGAGGCCTGTGACCTCGTGACGACGGAGAACGTCCTCGACACGATTCGGGTGACCGACGACGCCCTCCGCGAACTCGGCGTCGAGTCGCCGCGCGTCGCCGTCGCGGGGTTGAACCCCCACGCCGGGGACGGCGGACTCCTCGGCGACGAAGACGAGGCGGAGATAGCCCCGGCGGTCGAACGCGCCCGCGAGGAGGGCATCGACGCCGACGGCCCCCTCTCGCCGGACACCGTCTACGTCCGCGCGGCGCGGGGCGACTTCGACTGCGTCGTCTCGATGTACCACGACCAAGGCCACATCCCGCTGAAGATGCTCGGATTCGACGGCACCGGCGGCGTAAGCGGCGTAAACGTGACTATCGGACTCCCCATCGTCCGCACGAGCGTGGACCACGGAACCGCCTTCGACATCGCGGGCGAGGGCATCGCGAGCGAAACGAGCATGGTGGACGCCGTTCGCGTCGCGGCGACGGTGGTGGAGAACCGACGCGCGAACGGTCGGTGAAGACGCCCGGTGGGGACAGCAGATGAGGACGAGCCGTATTTTGTAGCTCGGTTACATCTACCGCAGCAAGTGTTAACACGGTAGTGACGGAAGAGGGAACCATGGCTATCGACGCGGTATCGACGTTCGAGTCGTCGCTCGCGGAGTTGGACGTGACGCTCACCCGCACCGACGCCGAGGGGTTCGCGGACGCCGTCGCCGAGGCGGTGGACGAACCCGCCGTCGGGACGCCACTCGGGTTCGACGGCGCGTCGCTGGACGAGACGCCCGTGGAGACGGAGTTGACGCCCCGTCGAATCAAGGAGGCGGAGACGGGCGTCACGCCCGTCGGGCGCGCCGTCGCGGAGTACGGGACGCTGGTCGTGGATTCGAACGCCGCCGGGAACGAACTCGTGTCGCTCTACCCGCCGACGCACGTCGGCGTCGTCCGCGAGAGCGACGTGGCGGCGGACGTCGAATCGACCGTCCCGTACCTCGCAGACCGGTTCGCGGACGGCGGGTCGTCCGTCTTCGCCACGGGCGTCAGTTCCACCGGCGACATGGGCGCGTTGGTCGAGGGCGTCCACGGGCCGCGCACCGTCCGCGTGATTCTGCTGGAGGGGCGATGAGCGCACGGAGAGAGCGTCGGCGGAAGGCCGAGCGGATTCGGCACCTGCTGAAGACGGAGGGCGACGCCATCCGCGCGAACACCACCGTCTTCAACGAGGACCGCTACGCGGTGACCGCAGACTTCGACGAGTACGAGGGCCTGCGGACCGAGGCGCGAGAAATCAAGGAGGACGCCATCGAACGCCTGCCGGAACTGGTCGAACGGGTCCGCGAGAGCGTCGAGGCCAACGGCGGGACGGTGTACGTCGCCGACGACGCCGACGACGCGAACGAGTACATCGCCGGCGTCGTAGAGGACGAAAACGCCGAGACGGTGGTCAAGAGCAAGTCGATGACCACCGAGGAGTTGGACGTGAACGAACATCTCCGGGCGCGCGGGACGGACGTCTGGGAGACCGACCTCGGGGAGTTCGTCCTGCAGGTGGCCGAGGAAGCGCCCTCGCACCTGGTCGGGCCCTCGCTCCACAAGTCGAAAGACGACGTGGCGCGCCTGTTCAACGAGGCGTTCGACCCCGAGGAACCGTTCGAGACGGCCCAGGAACTCACCGAGTTCGCCCGCGACTACCTCGGGGAACGCATCCGCGACGCCGACGTGGGGATGACCGGCGCGAACTTCGTCCTCGCCGACTCGGGCACCATCGCACTCGTGACGAACGAGGGTAACGCCCGGAAGTCGGCGGTCACCCCCGACACCCACGTCGCGGTGGCGGGCGTCGAGAAGCTGATTCCCGGCGCGGAGGAGTTACAGCCGTTCATCGAACTCATCGCGAAGGCGGCGACGGGGCAACCGATAGCGCAGTACGTGACGATGCTGACGCCGCCCGTGGAGTCGCCGACCATCGACTTCGACGCCCCGGACGAACCCCTCGGGAGCGCCGACGAACGCGACTTCCACCTCGTCCTCGTGGACAACGGGCGCACGGAGATGCGCGAGGACGACCAACTGCGGGAGACGCTGTACTGCATCCGGTGCGGGGCCTGCGCGAACTCCTGCGCGAACTTCCAGCACGTCGGCGGGCACGCCTTCGGCGGCGAGACGTACACCGGCGGCATCGCCACCGGGTGGGAGACGGGCGTCCACGGCATCGACAGCGCCGACGATTTCAACGACCTCTGCACCGGATGCACCCGGTGCGTGGACGCCTGCCCGGTGAAGATAGACGTGCCGTGGATAAACACCGTCGTCCGAGACAGGCGGAATCAGGGGGCGGACCCCTCCCAGTTCGACTTCCTCGTGGAGGGCCTCACGCCCGACGTCGAACCCGGCGGGATGAGCCTCCAGAAGCGCTTCTTCGGCAACTTCGGGACGCTCGCTAAACTGGGTTCTGCGACGGCACCGCTCTCGAACGCGATTGCGAGCCTCGGCCCCGTCCGCGCCGCGATGGACCGCTTCATCGGCGTGGACGCCCGCCGCGACTTGCCGGAGTTCCAGCGGGAGACGCTGGTCGACTGGTTCGAGTCGCGGACGCCGCGCGCGCCGAACGTAACCGCCGACCGGAAAGTCGTCCTCTACGCCGATACGTACACGAACTACATCCGCGTCGAGAGGGGAAAGGCCGCCGTCCGAACGCTGGAAGCCCTCGGCGCGCACGTCGAACTCTCGACGCCGAGAGAGAGCGGACGCGCGCCTCTCTCGCAGGGGATGATAGAGACGGCGACGGAGAACGCCCGCGCCGTCGCCGACGACGTGGACCCGTACCTCGACGCCGAGTTCGACGTGGTCGTGATCGAACCGTCGGACCTCGCCGCGTTCCGCCGCGAGTACGAGAAACTGCTCGACGAGGCGACGCACGAACGACTCGCGGAGAACGCCTACGACGTGATGGAGTACGTCTACGGCCTCCTTCGGAACGGCGCGGACGCGGACGCCCTCTCGGGGCCGACGAACCCCGTCGCCTACCACAGTCACTGCCAACAGCGAACGCTCGGCGTCGAAGCGTACACCGAGGCGGTCCTCGCCGAACTCGGCTACGACGTGATGACCTCCGACTCGGAGTGTTGCGGCATGGCCGGCAGTTTCGGCTACAAGAGCGAGTACTATGAACTGGCGATGGACGTCGGCGAGGACTTGCGCGAAGACTTCGCCGACGCGGGCGACAGAACCCTCGTCGCCAGCGGAACCTCCTGCGCAGAACAGATGAGCGCCCTGTTCGCCCGCGACGCCGTCCACCCCGTGGAACTCGTCGCCCCCGACGGATAGAACGGCACCGACACCGGTGCAACGCCGGAATCGGCGTCAATTTTTTGCTCGGCGGCGGGGTTTGGTATAGCATGCCACGAAGAGACGGCTCTCGGGCGGGGCCGACGCCAGTTCCGGAGCGTTCCGTCCTCGACGCCTGCGGCGACGCGTCGATTCCGGAGATGGGTGTCGTCGAACAGGAGTGGGAGACGGACCCGATACCGACCGACGAGGTTCGAGGACACGCCGCCGACGCCGTGGCCGCGTTGGAGTTAGCGACGGTGCCCGACGGCGGCGAGGTGGCCGTCGGCGCGGGCAGTCGCGGCATCGCGAACGTCCCCGATATCGTCGGCGGGGTGGTCGATGGCCTGCGCGAACGGGGGCACGACCCGTTCGTCTTCCCGGCGATGGGGAGTCACGGCGGGGCAACCGCCGAGGGGCAACGGCGGATGCTCGAATCCCTCGGGATGACCGAAGACACCCTCGGGTGCGAGATACGCGCGACGATGGACACCGTCGTCGTCGGGGAGACGGCGGACCGCGGCGTGGCGGTGCACGTCGACGCGAACGCCGCCGCCGCCGACGCCATCGTCCCCGTCAACCGCGTGAAGCCCCACACGGACTTCGAGGGCGAGGTGGAGTCGGGCCTCGCGAAGATGCTCGTCGTCGGCATGGGGAAGCAACGAGGCGCGAAGACGGCCCACTCGTGGGCCGCCGACTGGAGTTTCCGCGACATGCTCCCCGAAATCGCATCGCTGTTGCTCGCGGAGTTGCCCGTCGCGGGCGGCGTCGCCGTCGTCGAGGACGAACGCGACGACACCGCCGTCATCGAGGGCGTCCCGTCCTCGGAACTCCTCGATCGGGAGGCCGAACTCCTCGAACTCGCGTACGACCGCCTGCCGACGCTACCGTTCGACGAGGTGGACGTCCTCGTGGTCGACCGGATGGGGAAGGATATCTCCGGGGCGGGGTTGGACACGAACGTCATCGGCCGGCGGGTGTACGGGAACGAACCCGAACCGGAGACCCCGGACGTAAAGCGCATCTTCGTCCGCGGCCTCACCCCGGCCTCCCACGGCAACGCCACCGGCGCGGGGTCCGCCGACCTGATACACGCGGACCTCTTCGAGGAGGCGGACCTCCACGACATGCTGATGAACACGGTCACCGCCGGGACGTTGCGGAGTGCGCACGTCCCGCCGGCCGTCGAGACGGACCGTGCCGGACTCCTCGCCTGCCTCTCGACTATCGGCGTCGAGAGCCTCGACGCGCCGCGCGTCGTCCGCGTCCGCGACACGATGCGCCTCGAACGAATCGAGGCGTCGCCCGCCCTCCTCGAAGAGGCGGGCGAACGTGACGACTTACGGGTGGTTTCGGAGGCCGAACCCGTAAAGTTCGAGGGCGGCCAGTTCGCGGAGGACGTTCTCGACGCGTGAGGCGCGTCCGCCCCGCCCGTTCGCCGGGAGTGTAGTTTTTTGGCGGTTCGGCGGGAGAGAGGGGTATGGAACCGGCACTCATCCTGCCCGCAGAGCGCGACGAGCGATGGGACTTGGCGAAGCAGACGGGCGTCGAAACCGCGGTGTATCACTCATTGGAGATAGGCGACGGGTCGCGCCCGTGGCGGTACGACGAACTCCTCGAACTCGTCCAGGAATTCCGCGACTACGGCCTCGAACTCGGCGTCATCGAGGGGTGCGTCCCCATCTCCGACGCCACCCGCCTCGGACGCGAGGGACGCGACGAGGAGATAGCGCGGTTCAAGCGGTACCTCCGGAACCTCGGCGAACTCGGCGTGCCCGTCGTCGCCTACGACTGGATGGCGGGCAAGCGGTGGGCGCGCACCTCCACCGCCCTCCCCATCCGCGGTGACGCTCTCACCACGGCGTACGACGACGAACTGATGGCCGGCGCGCCCCAACAGGAGATAGCGCCGGTGGACGCCGAACAACTGTGGGACGCCCTCGAACACTTCTTGAACGAGGTGGTCCCCGTCGCCGAGGAGGCGGGCGTGAAACTCGCACTTCACCCCGACGACCCGCCCATCGACGGCATCCGCGGCGTGGACCGCATCGTCACCTCGCCGGAGAACTACGACCGGGTGATGGGGATGTACGACAGCGAGTACAACGGCATCACGTTCTGTCAGGGGAACTTCGCGGCGATGGGCGTCGATATCCCCGAAACCATCCGTCGCTTCGGCGACCGAATCAACTTCGTCCACTTCCGCGACGTGGAGGGCGACGCCCGGAAGTTCGTCGAGACGTGGCACGACGACGGCCCGACGGACATGCGCGCCTGCATCGAAGCGTACCGCGACGTCGGCTTCGAGGGGCCGGTCCGCCCGGACCACGTGCCGACGATGGCGGGCGAGGAGAACTCGAATCCGGGGTACATGACGCTCGGCCGCCTCTACGCCGTCGGCTACCTGAAGGGACTGTTGGAGGCGACGGCGTGACCGGGCAAACGTATAACCGTCAACTCTGCGAATACAGACGTGAGCGATGGGACGAATCCGACCAGACTTCGGAGACGAGACGGTAATCGTGACCGGCGGCGCGTCCGGCATCGGCCGGGAGGTATCCATGCGCTTCGGCGACGCGGGCGCGACGGTGATAGTCGCCGACTTGGACGACGAACCGAAGGACGCCGACGTGCCGACGCACGAGGCCATCCGCGATTCGGGCGGCACCGCGGAGTTCGTCGAGACGGACGTAACCGACCGGGAGCAACTCCGTTCGCTGGTCGAGGCGGCCCGCGAGTTCGGCGGCGTGGACGTGATGGTGAACAACGCGGGACTGATCATCAACGGATCGATACTCGAACTCGACCCCGAGGAGTTCGACGCGGTACACGCCGTCAACGCGAAGGGCGTCTACTTCGGGACGCAGGTGGCCGCAAACGACATGCTCGACAGGGAGGACCCCGGCGTCATCCTCAACACGGCGTCGATAAGTTCCAACACCGCGCAGTTCGAGCAAGTGCAGTACGACTCCTCGAAGGGCGCGGTGCGGATGATAACCCGCGGGGCCGCCTTGGAGTTGGCCGAACACGGCATCCGCGTCAACGCCGTCGCGCCCGGGCAAATCGCCACCGAGTTCACCGAGGGATGGTCCGAGGAGGCCCGAGAGAAGGCACAGAGCGGCGACCTGATCAAGCCGGTGCCGTTCGGACGCGCCGGGACGCCCGAGGACGTGGCGGGCGCGTACCTCTACCTCGCGAGCGACGACGCCGACTACGTGACGGGAGAACTCCTCCACGTGGACGGCGGGTGGCAGATATTCTGAGGCGTCCGTGCAGGCGCCCCCTTCCGTTCCGTGCTAACAGTTAACTCTCCCGGGGGAGACGTACGGCGCGTATGTTCCCGCCGGAGGAGATTATCGACCTGAGCAACCCGATAGAGAACGGCATGCCCGTCTGGCCGACGTTCCCGCCGTTCGAGCTCGAACGGACCGACTGGGCGGCCCGCGACGGGTTCACGATGGAGCGAACCGAGATGCGAACCCACACCGGAACGCACGTCGATTCACCGCTTCACTTCGTTCCCGAAGGGCGGTCCCTCGACGACTTTCCCCTCTCGAAGTTCATGGGCGAGGGCGTCGCTATCGACGTGACGCCGAAGGACCCGGAGGAGGCCATCACGGCCGAGGACATCGAGGCGTTCGAAGAGGACATCGAGGACGGCGACGTGTTGATGCTGCACACCGGGTGGGACGAGTACTACGGACTCACCGAGGAGTACCTGTTCGAGTTCCCCTACCTGACGGCCGAGGCGGCGCAGTACTGCGCCGAGTTGAACCTGAAGGCGGTCGGAACCGAGGGCGCGAGCGTCGGCGGGTGGGTCGACGAGGTGCCCGCCCACGGCCCGAGCACCGACGTGGGCGCGGACGAGTCTCACCTCCCCCTCTTGGAGAACGGGGTGATACCCATCGAGGAGGTGCGAAACCTCGACCGGGTGCTGAAGGGCGCCGAGAGTCGCCGCGCGTACTTCTTCTTCCCGCCGTTGAACTTCCGCGGGACAAGCGGGTCGCCGGTCCGAGCGTTCGCCTTCCTCTGACCGCGTCGGACCTCTCTGTTCGGCCTCGTGCACGTCGGGGATTCTCATCCCCGCGTTCCGCCCGTGCCGACGATTCCCGCCTCGACGGTCACTACTCGTAGACGTGGACGCTTCCGGTCTTGTTCTCCTCGATGTAGTCCCAGTCGTACTCGACGCCGAGTCCGGGGCCGTCCGGCACGGGCACCGTCCCGTCGTCGTCGATGGTGTCGAACATGTCGGAGTAGTCGCCCTTGTACACCGGCGGTTGGGTGTTCTGCGCCTCCGGGTGAACGAGGGCGAGTTCGTAGTAGTTCGCGTTGCGCGTCGCCGCGATGCAGTGTCGTTGCGCCGGGCCGGGCGCGTGATACTCCACGTCGAGGCCGAACCCCTCCGCGACGCGGGAAATCTTCATCGCGCCCGTGATGCCGCCGTCGTACTCGGGGTCCGCGCGGACGAAGTCCGTCGCGCCGTTGGCGATGAAGTCCGTGTGCGGTTCGAGTCCGCGGACGTGTTCGGTCTGCAGGATGGGCGTCTCTATCATCTCGCCGAGTTTCTCGTGGGAGTGCTGGGAGATGCCGCCGTCGCGGTAGGGGTCCTCGTACCAGAGGAAGTCGTACTCGTCGCAGGCGCGTCCCACCTTCAACGCGTCCGCGAACGTCTCCAGTTCGCAGGCGGGGTCGCACATCAGGTCCATCTCGTCGCCGACGCGTTCGCCGACGGCGCGAATCGTCTCGACTTCGCGTTTCACGTCTCTGGCCTCGTCGCTTCCGCCCCAGCCGTGAATCTTGAACCCCGGATAGCCCGCCTCCAGACACTCCTCGGCGAAGTCGGCGTACGCCTCCGGCGAGTCCAACCCGCCGTTGTCGTCGGCGTGGTAGGTGGAGGCGTACGCCGGGAGTCGCGTGCGGTAGGTGCCGAGGAGTTCGTGGATGGGCGCGTCGTAGTACTTCCCGGCGAAGTCCCACAGGGCGATGTCGATGGGACCGATTCCCATGCGGTCGTACTTCCGCAACGCTCGCTTCACTTCGCTCCAGTGGCGTTCGCGTTCGAGGGGGTTCTTGCCGACGAGGTAGTCCGCGAACGTGTTTATCTGCGCCGCACCCGGGGAGTTCCCCCCGACGTACTCGCCCGTGATGCCCTCGTCGGTGTGGACCCGTATGGCGAACAGTTTCCGCTCCGTCGTCGTTCCCGGTTCGTACGAGAGGTTGAACCCGTTTCCGTCGGTGCCCACGTCCTCGAGTGGGTACCGGAATTCCGTGCTTTCTATCCGCGTGATGGTCGGTGGCATAGTTCGGCCGACACGGGGAACCGTAATAAATGCTGGTTCGCGTCGCAGGTTCGATGGACGCACGTCGGACGATTAGACCGGAACCACGGCGAGTTCGAGAATCCGTTCACCATCGTCGCACACGTCCCGCAGACCGCCGGACGCCGCGACGGTCGGCGCGAACGGTCGCCGGATCCGACGCGCCGTTACGCAACTACGGTTGTAACGCGGTGACGAGTTAGCAGAAACCGAATCGCTCGTTCGTCGGTGTCGAAGGACGTTCCGAACGGACGAAGAAGTATCGGATATCCGTCTCGGAGAGGAATCGAACACCGAATTTGTGCGGAGTCAGCGGTGAAGAGTGCGACATCGAAGGTGTTCGAGAGTCGAAACTGTCGCATCTAGAGTACGTTTATCGATGATGAACGACGCTTTCGAGAACGTGAGCGTCGCCGGTTTCGGGGACGACGAATCGGGACGCAGAAACGGCGTCACGCCGTTCGTCGTGGGGTTTTCGCTCGAAGTTCGTCGGATAGGTTCCGCGGAACGGCGACCGGTCGTGGTACTATCTCACACATTCGTGCGATATCGTCGCACGGCCGGAACCGGTTCGCCGGGAACGTCGCGTCTCGGCGGACGATATCGACAGTCCGGCGAGGACTGCCCGTCTCGTCGACGCTCGGTACAGGCCCGCTCGCCGCCACGTACATTTATATCCCGCGGTGTGCTTCGCCAATGCATGGCACGCGACGACGGGGCGCGGACGGGCGCATGGGTCACTCGCGACGAGGCGGCGCGGGAGTACGTCGTCGAAGCGGCGCGGGCGGTCGAATCGCTCGTCGCCTCGACGTACGGTCCGGCGGGCGGGACGACGCTGGTCGAGACGGTGGACCCGCAGGACGTTCCCGAGACGGTGGTGACGAGAGACGCCGGGCAACTCCTCGACGCCGTCGAACGCGGGGACGGGTTCGGTCACCCGGTGGCCGCCCTGTTCGTGGACGGACTCGACTCGGTGCGGCGGGGCCTCCGCGACGGGACGACGGCGGCGGCGCTTCTCGCGGCGAGACTGCTCGATTCGGGGGCGGAGTTGGTCGGGGACGGCCTCCACCCCGGCAGCGTCGCCGTCGGGTACGCGATGGCGGCCAACCGCACCGGGGCCGTCTTGGACGACTTGGCGCGTCCGGTCGAGGCGACGGACCGAGAACTGCTCTCGCGGGTGGCCGCGACGACGATGACCTCCGACCTCTCGGACCGACGGCGGGAAGAGTACGCGGACGCCGTCTCGGCGGCCGTCTCGGGCCTCGCCCGCGAGAGCGAAGACGGGTGGTTCGACACGGACGACGTCACGGTACGGACGCGGGTGGACGCCGACTGTACCCTCTCGCGCGGCCACGTCGTGCGTCGCCGTCCCGGCGCACACGAGACGAGCGACCGGAGTCGCCTCTCGTTCGACTGGTCGCCGTCCGTCGAGGGCGTCCTCGCGGACGCTCGGGTCGCCGTCCTCGAACGCGACATCGACGTCGAGGAGTCGGCGACGAGTTTCGGGCGGGAGGGCCGGTCCGGCGTGACGCTCGATTCCGCTGGGGCCGTCGCGGCGTACGCCGAGGGGCGCGACGCCGCCGTCGACGCCGTCGCCGCGGGGGTGGCCGAAACGGGCGCGGACGTGCTTGTCGTGCGGGCGGAACTCGACGACGAGGTGAAAGCCGCCCTCGAATCGCACGGCGTCGCCGTCGTCGACCGGGCGCAGTACCCGAAATCCGACGTACACCGCGTCGCCCGCGCGACGGGGGCCACCGTCGTCGGCCACGTCTCCGACCTCGACGAGTCGAAACTGGGGCGGGCGGGGCGGGTGTTCGAACGGCGCGTCGGCGACGAGAAGTGGGCGCACTTCGACGAGTGCGACGGCCCGGTGTTCACGATTCTCGTCGGCGCGCCGACGGAGAAGGGCCGGACGACGCACGAGCGACTCGTCTCCGACGCCGTGGAGACGACGGCCGTCGCCGCGATGGACGGGCAGGTGCTCCCGGGGGCCGGCGCGGCACCCGTGGCGGTCGCACGCGACCTGCGGGAGTTCGCCCGCGGCGTCGAGGGGAGAGAGCAGTTGGCCGTGGAGGCGTTCGCGGACGCCTGCGAATCGCTCGCGACGACGCTGGCTCGAAACGCCGGATACGACCCCATCGACGTGCGGGCGAAACTCCGAAGCGCGCACGCCGAGGCGGCCGAACGCCCCGCGTCCGTCGGCCTCGACGTCGCCACCGGCGAGGCGGCGGACGCGTGGGAGATGGGCGTCGTCGAACCGCGGCGCGTCTTCTCGCAGGCCGTCGATACGGCCGTCGCGACGGCCGAGCAGTTGGGGACCGTAGACGCCGTCGTCGCGCCGGGCGTCGAACCCGGGCCGTTCACGCCGCAGACGGAGCACGACTGACGGCGGCCGAGTGAGGGAGAAGGAAGGAGAGAGAGTGGAGAACCGCCTCATCTGGCCGCCGCGGTCGAATCCTCGTCGGAGAGGTCGTTCGCGGGTATCTGTCGGTCGATGCGGAGCAGTTGCGTCGCCAGTTCCGTCGCCGAAGACACGGCGTCGCGCTTGAGACCGAGGGGTTCGACGACCGGTTCGCCGTCGAGAACGTCCCGAATCTCGCCCGCGAGGGCGTCCACGCCGACCGACGACCGGCCTTCGTCGTGGGCGACCCGGAGGCGGACGACGCCCGACCACCCGTCGATGCCCGCACTCTCGGCGAGTCGCCGGGGCACCGTCGCGAGGGTCCTGCCGAACGCCTCCGCGGCGAGTTGCTCCCGTCCGGACGTTCCCCGCGCCGCCGCCCTGACCGCGCGTTCGAGGTCTATTTCGGTCGCGCCGCCGCCGGGCACGACGCGTTCGTCGTCGAGTGCCCGGAGCGTCGCCGCGACGGCGCTCTCGGCGCTTCTTTCGAACGAGGTGACCGACCGCGGGTCGGGGGCGCGACAGACCAGCGTGAACGTCGGCGCGTCGTCGCCCTCGACGTAGACGAACTCCCGGCCGGCGAGGCGTTCGACGCGGACGTCCGCCCGCCCCATCGTCTCGGGCGTCGTCTCCGCCAGAGTGGGCACCACCCGCCCGCCGGTGTTCCGGACGAGACGCGCCATCGTCTCGTCGTCCACGCGGTCGATGGCGGCCACGCCCGCGTCGGCGAGTCGCGTCTTCACGCGGTCGTTGACGCCCCCCTTCGTCGCGACGAACCGACACCCGGACGCGACGGCCGACGAGAGGATACGGCGGAACTCCTCGCGTTCGTACTCGCCGACGGCGGCCCGGTCCTTGAAGGAGTCCGCGTCCATCGAGAGGTCGTAGTCGGTCGATTCGGTCGCGCCGCCGAGTTTGGGAACGTCCACCGTCGAAGCGAGGAGGGCGACGCCCGCGCCGGACAGGCGGCGCGGCATGGCGTCGGAGACGAGTGGCGTCTCGACGACGACGCCTTCGAGGAGTTCGGTGTCGCCGACGCCGCCGAGTCGCGCGAGGACGGCGACGTCTCCGCGTCCGCCGGTCGGCGAGTCCGCCGCCGATACCGTCTCGACGGCGTCGGCCACCGCTTCGCTCACCCGCCGTCTCGTCATCGGGTTCCGCGTCCCGGTGAGGGCCGTCCGCGCGACGGCCTCCGGGCCGACGACCGAGAGGGGACGGGCCCGGGAGTCGAGTCGGTCCTCGGCGACGGAGAGCGCCTCCTCGTAGCCGCGGGCGACCGTCGTCGGGTGGAGGCCCCGGTCGAGTAACCCGTCGGCCTCGCGGAGCAACGCGCCCGTCAGGAGCGTGAGCGTCGTCGCGCCGTCGCCGTGTCGCTGGCGAAACTCCCCGGCCGCCCGTTCCAGAAGCGTCGTCGCCGGGTCGTCCAGTTCGAGGCGGTCCAAGAGCAGCGACCCCGAGGAGGTGGCCGTCACCCGCCCGCCCGACTCCACGACGAGTTTGTTCGTCCCGAGCGGACCGAGCGTCGTCCCGACGAGTTCGCAGACGCGGTTCGCGTCGTCGAGTAGCGCGTGCCGTGCGTCGGAGTCCATGGTCGCGCAGTCTTCCTCTCCGGTCATAAGTCTGCGGGACGAAACGGTCGAATTCGTCCGGAATTGGCGGACAAACCGCGAGAAATTGGTGGCCGCGTGAGAAACATTTATTATCACTGTCTATCATTTAGATAGCGCAATGTCAAAGAGTAGCACGAGTGGCAGGGAGAGCGCGGACCGCACCGAGGGGCAGGCCGGTGCAGAGCCGTCGCGGCGGGACTTCGTGCGGGCGACCGCCGCCACGGCGACGGTCGGCGCACTCGGGGGACTCGCGGGGTGTAGCGGCGAACAGGGCGGAGGCACGCCGGAACCGAAAGAAGGGGGCGGCGGTTCGACCGGCGAAACGGGGTCGGACTCCGGCGGGTCCGAGAGCGTCACCATCGACTACCTGAGCGCGCAGGCCGTCGAGAACTCCGCGATGAAGTCCCACTTCCAGGAGTCGATGAAGACGTTCGAGGAGAAGAACGGGAACGTCTCGGTGAGCCTTCAGACGGCTTCGTACGGGGATATCCGTTCGAAACTCTCCTCGACGGTGTCGTCCGGGAACCCGCCGACGTTCGCGGAGGCCGGCGGCGGCGGCTTACAGTTCTACCTCAACGACAAGGTTCCGGACCACAAGCCGTTCATCGAGTCCACCGACTCGCTTCCGGACGACTTTACGGCGGCAAACAAGGAGTCTGCGCAGTACCGCGGCGAGTACTGGTCGGGCGGCGGAATGCGCAACACGAACAGCAACCTCGGGATCAGCCCGAAACTGTTCAGTCAGGCGGGCGTCAGCAACCCCAAAGAGGAACTCTCGACGTGGAGCGGGTTCCTCGACGCGGTCAAGCGCGTGGACCAACAGACCGACGCCATCGCCTACGAGGAGACCGGCGTGCCCGGCGACCTCGAATCGTACTGGGGGTACGCCCGGACGGCGTACACCGACGGGACCGACCCGTGGATGCGCCCGGGCGACAACCCGGACAACCCGACCATCGTCGTGGGGAACGACGAACACGAGGACCAAGGGAAGACGGACGGGATGATAAAGACCTGCGTCAAGATGGCGAACCAGTTCAGTAGCCAGGAGGCGGCCCAACGCGGCGACGAGGACATCCCCTCCCTCATGCTGACCGGCCGCGTCGCCTCGTTCAACTACGCGGTGCCGACCGCCAGTCGGTGGACCGCCACCAAGGACGACGTCAAGTTCGGGTGGCAGGGCGGCAACGGCGATTTCATGCTCCTCCCGCACCCGAAGGTCGATCCCCAGTTCGGGCAGAACTTCGGAATCAGCGACCTCGAAGGCGTCGAGGGGGAGCACGGCGGCCACATGTGGGCGCTCGAACAACAGCAGTGCATCTTCCAGGCCAGCGACGCGAAGCAGCAGGCCGCGTGGGACCTCAACATGTTCCTCTTGAGCGACAACGAGTTCGTCCTGCCCGCCTGGGGCGAACACTACGAGGCGATTCCGGGTCTCAAGACGAAACTGGAAGCCGTCCTCAACGAGTACGACCTCGCACAGAGCACGGAGCAGGCGTACAAGAACGCCGACGAGTACGGCGTCCAGTACTCCACGACGGGCGCGTCGTGGGACGTACGCGACGTGGACCCGATTCGGTGGACCGACATCAACGAGACGCTCAGTCAGGCCATCGCGGGGCAACACTCCGCCGAGGAGACGCCCGGCCTCATCCGACAGCGCATCCAGAAGCGACTCGGACAGTAACTGCGTCTCGGAGCCGCCGCGGCCGCCGCGGCCCGGCATAGATAGCGTCGCTTAGCCGGTCGTTCGCCGTATTATCGGCAGAATCGGCCCCTAACATTTTTACCGGTCGCAGGGCATCGAAGAAGTACCTTGGCACAAGAAAACACACAGCACATCAGGCAGAAGTACGGCATGGAGGAGACCACGCTGATGGACCGTGCCCGGGAGAACTGGATAGGCTACCTGTTCATTCTCCCCACGTTCCTGATGTTCACGCTCCTGTTTTACTTCCCCATCGTGCGGGGCGTCTACATGACGTTCACCAACACGCGGTTGGGGGGAGTGGGGACGTTCGTGGGTCTCGACAACTACGTGTGGCTGTTGACGAACGACCTGTTCCACTTCGCGTTCGGGTGGACGCTCGTGTTCGTGTTCGGGACGACGTTCCTGCAGTTGTTCATCGGCCTGTTCGCGGCGCTCCTGTTGGCCGAACTCCGAAGCGGGTTGCGCGAGTGGACCAGCGCCGTCGTCATGTCCCCCTACTTCTCCGCGCCGTTGGCGGGGGGCGTCATCTGGCTGTGGTTCCTCAACAGCGACTTCGGGATGGTCCCGAGACTCGTCTCGGACCTCTTCGGCGTGACGACGCCGGCGTTCCTCGCGGAGGACCTGTGGCCGTACGTGTCGCTCATCGTCGCGCAGTCGTGGCACGACTACGGGTACGCCGGAATCATCTACGCCGCGGCCATCGTCGGCATCCCGCGCGAACAGTACGAGGCGGCGGCGTTGGCCGGGGCGGGTCGCCTCCGGCGGTTCCGCGACGTGACCCTCCCGCACCTCGTGACGCCCACCATCGTCATCCTCGCGCTTCGGACGGCGTGGAACGTCGCGGAGTTCGCGCAACCGTTCGAGTTGACCGGCGGCGGCCCCGGGACGCGGACGATGCTGATGAGCATCCTCACGTACGAGACGGCCTACGTGAACCTGCAGTTCTCGCGGGCCTACACGCTCGGGATGGCCATGATCGTGATCTCGATGACGGCGGCCATCTTCTACGTGACCGTCATCCAAGACGAGGAGGAGATGTACGTCTGACCATGATAAACGAGACTCGCCGCTCCCGACTGATACTGTACGTCGCGCTCGGACTGTTCGCGCTGTTCGCCTTAGCGCCGTACTACTGGGTGATTCGGACGTCGTTCCTGACGGACTTCGCCGCCATCAACCCGGAGACGAACTACCTCCCGGCGTTGAAGAACCTCACCATCACCGCGTACGAGCAGATATGGGAACGGTACAACTTCGTCACGTTCTTCAGCAACAGCATCATCGTCTCCGTCACGGCGACTGTCATCTCGCTGTTCTTCTCCATCCCCGGCGCGTACGCGTTCGCGCGACTGGACTTCCCGGGGCGGAAGGTGCTGTTCTACACCGCCGTCTTCACCATCATGTTCCCGTGGATAGTCATCACCATCCCCGTCTACGAGGTGTTCTTCGTCCTCGGCCTCATCAACACCCTCACGGGCGTCATCATCGCCCTGTCCATCTTCGTCCTCCCGCAGACCATCTGGCTGTTGCAGGGCTTCTTCAGGCAGGGCATCCCCGAGAACATCGAGGAGGCCGCACTCATCGACGGGCACAGCGAACTCGGGGCGTTCCTGCGAATCGTCCTGCCCCTCTCCGCGCCCGCCGTGGGCGCGGCGGCCCTGTTCGCGTTCCTGACGGCGTGGAACAACTTCCTGTGGGTGTTCGTCCTCACCAGCGACGAGGAAGTCCGCACGGCCACGGTGGCCCTGCACTACATCCTCGGGAGCGACGTGCTCCGGCAGTGGAACATCCTCATGGCCTCCGTGGTCCTTCTCGTGGCACCGCCGGTGGTCTTCTACGGTCTCTCGCAACGCTACGTCGGCGAGGGACTGGGAGGGATGTGAGGCGAATCGGCACCCCGAGGGGGTTTCGACCCGCCTCTCGGGGATACTACTAAATAACTGAGACGCAAACCAAAATTGGAGTAAGTTAACATGGCACGTGTTCAATTCGACGACGTAACGAAAGTGTTCGAGGATACGTCCGGCCCGATAGTCGCCGTCGAGGAGTTGTCGCTCGAGATTCCCGACGGCGAGTTCGTGGTGTTCGTCGGTCCCTCGGGGTGCGGCAAATCCACGACGTTGCGGATGCTCGCCGGGTTGGAGTCGATAACGGACGGCGAGATTCGGTTGGACGGACAGCCCGTCAACGATATGTCGCCGAAGGAGCGCGACATCGCCATGGTGTTCCAGTCGTACGCGCTGTACCCCCACAAGACCGTCCGGGAGAACATGGCCTACGGGCTGAAGTTGAGTACCGACCTCAGCGACGAGGAGGTGAACCGCCGCGTCGTCGAGGCGGCCGAGATGATGGGCATCGAGGACTTGCTCGACAAGAAACCCGGAAGCCTCTCCGGCGGGCAACAGCAACGCGTGGCGACCGGTCGCGCCATCGTCCGCGAACCGGCGGTGTTCCTGTTCGACGAACCCCTCTCGAACTTGGACGCGAAACTCCGCAAGCACATGCGGACGGAACTGTCGCGCATCCACTCGGAACTCGGCATCACGACCATCTACGTGACGCACGACCAGGAGGAGGCGATGACGATGGCCGACCGCATCGTCATCCTCGACAACGGCCAACTCCAACAGGTCGGCTCGCCGAAGGAGGTGTACTACCGACCGGCCAACGCGTTCGTCGCCGACTTCATCGGCTCTCCGAGCATGAACTTCTTCGACGTGGACCTCCGCGTCGAGAGCGACGGCACCGGGACCTTGGTCGGCGAGGGCATCTCGTACGGCGTCTCCGAGGAGATAGTCGACGCCGTCGGCGGCGAAGGCGAGTACACGCTCAGTATCCGCCCGGAGAACCTCCGCGTGGACCCCACAGCGCCGCCCGCGAAGACGTTCGAGGCGACGGTCGACGTCGTCGAAATCGTCGGCTCGGACAACTTCCTCTACCTGCGGGTCGGCGGCAAGGAATGCCGCCTCCGCGCGCCCGTCGAAGTCGAACCGGCGGAGGGCGAGGTAGTGGACGTGACGTTCGACGAGTCGGACCTCCACCTGTTCGACCGCAACACCGAGGAGGCACTCGTCCACGGCCGCGAACGGGCCGAGACGGCGCGCCGGACGGTAGAACAGGAGGTCTGACGGTGCGGAAGAGCGGAGAAACGACCGGACGCGGCCGGTGATCGCGTCGGAGGCCGAGCGAGACGGACGACGCCGAATCGAGGACTCGTCGCCGAGTCGAACACGTGCCGGCGAGGACGGCGTCCGTCGGGGGAACGCTTTTGACCGCTCTCGGCGACTCTCGTGGTGTGACGTACGATATCACAGCACTTCCGGGTGACGGTATCGGGGTCGAAGTCGTCGAGGCGGTCGTCTCCGCCCTCCGGGCGCGTCTCTGAACGACCGTGCGACTTCGCTCTCGCGGAACCGACCCGGAGGTCGAGCGCTTTTCGGCGGCGCTCCGCCGCCTCGACGAGGAGGCGTTCGCCGCCTTCGTCGCGGCCGTCTGGGAGGCGCGCGGGCGGTCAGCGACGCGCAACGGGACGACGCTCTCCGTCGAAACCCGCGGCGAGAGCGGTCGCCTCCGAGTCACCCACGGCGAACCGACGCCGGGACGCGACGGACGGGCGACGCGAGTCGTCACCTCCCGTCTCGTCCCCGAATCGACCGCCGACGCGCCGGAACCGACGGTCGTCGACGCCGCGGAACTGCTCCGCGTCGTCCGGTACGCGGTCGAACGCGACCGGGCGACGTCGCTCCTCGCCCGGCATCTGGGTCGCGGCGCCGAGAAGTTCGCAGAGCCCGGTGCCGTCCGCGCCGAACGCGAACGAGTTCTGAGTCGGCGCAGACGCCTCGGGCGGCGGTTCGCCGCCGCCGTCGCCCTCGCCGCGTGTCTCGCCGCCGTCGCCCTCGTCGGACCGGGCCTCGTCTCGTCGTTCGACGCGCCGCCGTTCGGGTCCGCCGAGAACGGCGCGACGCCGACCGGGACGGGAGTCGAGACGGCGACCGACCCGGCGGCGGTGGAGGGCGGACCGACGGCCTCCCGCCTCGGCGGGCGGACCGACTACGCCGCACTCGGCTGTCCGTCGCCGCCCGACGACGCCGACCCCGAGGAACTCACCCCGTCCGTCGTGCCCGGGGCGAGTGCGTCGGGGTTGGACGGGTGGCGACTCCTCGACTCCGAACGCATCGAGTCGTTCGACGGGCGAGTCGACCTCGGCGACCACCCCGAACCGGCGGTGCGGTACACCGCGAGGTACGTGCCGCCGTCCGGCGAGACGCTCAGACTCACCGTGGACCGGTGGCGGTCGGTCGCCGCCGCCGAGGCCGTGACGTCGTCGCTGGCCGGGACGAACCAGACCGTCCTGCGGTGGGGTCGGTACACCGTCGTCGTCCGCGCGTTCACCGCCGACGGGGTTCGACTCTCGCGGGCGCAGACGCTCGACCGGTCGCGGGTGCTCCTCGCGTCGGTTCGCGACCCCTCCGGGAGTCGCCTCGGCTTTCGGTGCGTCGCGTCGCTTCTGGACGAAGCGAACGCGTCGGCAACCAGCGACCCCGCCGAGAACGACGGGGACGCCGACCCCCCGCCCGCACCCGCTGACGCCGCGTGAAAGTTTTATATTCGATGAAGCGCCACGAGTGAACATGGCACACGGCCCGGACGCGGTCCACGAACTCGTCTCGGAGTCGGGGTGGTCCTACCCCGTCTCCGTGCGCCGGTTGGAGCGTGAACACGCGTTGGCGAACGTCCAGTTGGACGAGGACGGCAACTCCATCATGCTGGCGGAACTGCTCTCGGAGACGAACGTCGACCGCTTCGAGAGCCGCGAGGACCTCGAAGCGAAACTCGGGCCGGTGTTCGAATCGGAGAGTCAGCGCCGGAAGGTGGGCTTCTTCGGGCGCATCAAGCGGACGTTCCTCGGGGGGTGACCGGATGAACAAGCTCAGAGCGTTCGTCGTCTGCGGGTCGGTCGCACTCGCGGTCGGTACCCTGTGGGCGGCGTTCCGATACGGCGTCGCGCCCGCGTCCCGCACCGGATACCTGAGGGCAGTCGCGGCCGCCGTCCTCCTGCCGGCGATTCCGGTCGCGTTGGCCCGCGCGAAGTTGTGGATTCGACGCCTCGCGGAGTACCGTCGCAACGGGTCGAGCCTCAGTTTCGAGCGGAAGTCGATATTCGTCTCCGGCGACGAGGTGGGCGACGCCGACGGAACGCTCGAAGACATCGAGGCGGCCGTCGCCGCCGCCGACGAGTACGACGAGTGCCGCCGCGACCGGTTCGGCGAGGGTCGCGGCCTCACGGTTCGTCACACCGGCTTCCACAACTCCTTCGTCCGCATCGCGGGCGACGGACGAGTCGTCGTCACCGGCGCCTCTGAGAACACCCACTCGCTGGCCTCCCTCGTGGAGCGAGTCGTCTCGCTCCCGATGGAACGGACGCGGAACCACCCGCTCTTGGAACCGAAACCCGTCCGCGGCGCGCCGCGGGCGTTCCTCGGACTGTTCCTCGTCGCCCTGTTCCTGTTCGGCGTCGGCGGCGTGGGAGCCGCGGCGTACCCCGCAGACGCCTACAGCGCGCCCGAGCGAGCCGTCTTCGTCGGGTACGACGCGCGGGCCGACGCCCTCCCCGGATACGACGAGACGGACGCGACGGTGGACAAAGCCGCCCTCCTCGTGAAGGCACTCGGCGAGGAGGCGGTCGAACTGCAGTGGGACCGCGACGACGCGACCAGACTCTCAGAACACACCCGGCAGTCCGTCTTCCTGTCGGCGCGGGGCGCGGAGATGCTCGACGACGCGCGGGCGGGGAACCTCGACGCCGCGGACCGAAAGCGGGTGTCGGCGCTCGAAACCGACCTGCACGCGGCGGAGTGCCGCGTCGCCTCCGCCATCACCACCCGCATCGAGAAGGGGCGCGTCGAGGGCGACGCGGAGGCCCTGCGAGACGCGCGGCGAACCCTCCGCGAGAGGGCGTCGGCGGCGGGCCACGCCTGTACCGCCTGAGGCGGGAGGCAGAGACGAGGTGAGTAAGGCGGGACAAGACGGCGGGAAAAGACGGAAGCGGAGACGGTGACGGTCGTCAGGAGTCTTCGTGATACCCGTTTGAAACCTCACCTTTACCGTCCCCGGGCGAGAGTACCTCGCGTATGGACGAAGACGCACTCGAAGACAACGTCGCGTTCGTCACGGGAGCCACCTCCGGAATCGGCCGGGCGGCGGCCCTCGAACTCGCCGCCGAGGGGGCGCACGTCGCCCTCGCGTCGCGCCGAGAGGACCGACTCGAAACCGTCGCCGAGGAGGTGCGGACCGAACACGACCGGGAGGCCATCGTCGTCCCGACGGACGTGACCGACCCGGAGCAGGTGCGGGCCGCGGTGGCGGAGACGGCCGAGACGTTCGGCGGGGTAGACGTCGTCGTCGCCAACGCGGGCCTCGGCGTCAACGAACCCGTCGAGGACCTCTCCGTCGAGGATTTCGAGTTGATGATAGACGTGAACGTCAACGGGATGTTCTACACGGCGCAAGCGGCGCTTCCGCACCTCCGCGAGTCGTCCGGGAACCTGGTGTTCCTCGGCAGTTTCGCCGGGCAGTACCCGCGACCGAACGACGCCGTCTACGCCGCCACGAAGTGGTGGACGCGGGGGTTCGCGCTGAGTCTCGAAGGGACCGTCGGCGACGACGACGTGGCCGTCACCGTCGTCAACCCGACGGAGGTGCGGACGGAGTTCGGGTCCGAGACGGACGACGAGATGAAAGACCGCTTCGAACCGGGCGAGGTGACCGAACCCGCGGAGGTGGCCGAAGCCATCGCGTTCGCGGCGAAGCAACGCCCGCCGAACACCGTCAGCGAGATAGACCTCTACCGCCGCGACAAGTTCTCGCACTTCTGACCGCCGCCTCCGGCGGCGGCAACGCCGACCCGGAGTCGAAGGTATAGGTGGCCGGGCGACGAGGGAGGCAGTATGACCGAAGACGGCGGACTTGCGCGCATCGCCGAGGCGACGGAGCCGTCGATAGGGACGTGGGTCACCATCCCCGCGCCCGAGACGGCGGAACTTCTGGCCGGACTCGGCTACGACTTCGTCTCGTTCGACCAGGAGCACACGCCGATGTCGTACGAGACGATGGGGAACCTGCTCCGGGCGGCGGACGCCGCCCCCGGGACGACGGAGTCGCTCGTGCGCGTCGCCGACGACGACCCGACGACGCTGAAACGGACGCTCGATTTGGACCCGACGGCGATTCTCGTCCCGATGGTCGAGACGGCCGAACAGGCCGAGGAGATAGTCGATGCGAGTCGCTACCCGCCGGAGGGGCGGCGCGGACTCGGCCTCACCCGGGCGTCGGGGTACGGTCGCTCGCTCTCAAACCACGTCGAGACGGCCGAAGACGAACTCGCCCGGTTCGTCCAACTTGAGTCCGAACGCGCCGTCGAGAACGCCGACGCCATCGCGACGGTGGACGGCATCGACGGCCTGTTCGTCGGGCCGGTGGACCTCTCGCTGTCGATGGGTCGCCTCGGCGAGTGGGACGACGCGGAGTTCCTCGAACGCGTCGACAGCGCAATCGAGGCGGCCCGCGACGCCGACGCGGCGGTCGGAACGTTCGCCACCAGCGCCGACCAACGCGAGGCACGTCTCGACTGGGGCGTGGACTTCCTCGTCGCGGGCGTGGACGCGACGCACCTCGCCGAGGGAGCGTCGGCGGCCCTCGACCACGCGGAGGGCCTCGTCCGACGGGAGGAGTAGGCGGCCGGGGAGTCTCCACCGCGGCGGGGCAACGACGCGCCGCGGGGACAGGTCGGGGAGACGGGGGTGGGGGACTCCACGCTTACGAGTGAAGGTGAGGAGACTCCACCCTTACGAGTGAACGTCCGAGGGACTCCACGCTTACAAGTGAACGACCGGAGAGTCCACGCTTACGAGTGAACGTCCGTGCGAGAGCGACCGCAGACGGCGGAAAAGCGAGAACGGGGACGGCCGGAGAGCGTCACTCGTACGCGGCGACGACGTCCTCCACGAGCGACGCGATTTCGTCGCGAGCGTCGGCGTCGAGTTCGACCAACGGGGGTCGAACCTCGTCGGTTTCGAGGACGCCGCGCGCGCGGAGTCCCGCCTTCGTCGCCGGGCCGAACCCGTGTTCGACGCACTGCTGGAACAGGGGAGCGACGTGTTCCTCGTGGATCCGCCGGGCCGCCTCGGCGTCGCCGTCGAACGCCGCGTCCGTCGCCGCCGCGAACGCCTCGGGAATCACGTTCGAGAGAGCGTTGACGCCGCCGTCGGACCCGAAGAGTAGTCCGGGGACGAAGTGGCTGTCGAACCCCTCGAACAGTTGGAACGACTCGGGCGTCCGCCGCAGGAGTTCCGAGAAGTAGTTGAAGTCGCCGCTCGAATCCTTCACGCCGAGGATTCGGTCGTGTTCCGCGAGTTCGACCGCGGAGTCGGCGGCGATGGGTCGGCCGACGCAGGCGGGGATGTTGTAGAGGTATATCGGAAGGGCGGCGTCGTCGGCGACGCGTCGCACGAACGCCTCGTCGCCCGCCGGGTCGTTCGACCCGTGGAAGTACGGGAGGGTGATGAGGGCGGCGTCCGCGCCGACGTCGGCCGCCGTCTCGATTTTATCGAGCGTTTCGGCGACGCTCGTCCCCGCGGTGCCGGCCATCACGGGCGCGCCGTCGGCGTACTCGACGGTCGTCTCCAGGACCGCCCGGTACTCTGCGGCGTCGAGGCTGGCGAACTCGCCCGTCGTCCCGCAGGGGACGAGGCCCGTCACGCCGCCGTCGAGGACGTGTTCGACCAGTTCGCCGAGAGCCTCGTGGTCCACGTCGCTACCCGCGAAGGGGGTGACGAGGGGGCAGTGCGCGCCTTCGAACCGTCGTGCGACGTCGTCCGTCATCGTCCGTCACTCCCCCGCGGCGGAAGTTATACCTTGCCACGCCGGCAGTCCGCCGCCAACGTTTATGTTCCTCTGCGGGCGTGTGTCACACCATGGCGATACTGGCAGCAGTCGACGGCGACGAGGAACCCGACCGCGCGGTCACCGTCGGAGAGGACCTCGCGGAGGCGTACGGCGACGAACTCGTCGTCGTCCACGTCCTCCCGCAGGAGGAGTTCGAGAAGCGAGACGAGGTCCGGCGGGGCGAACGCTACACCGTCGAGAACGGACAGCACGACGCGGAGGCGACGGCGCGGACGGTCGTGAAAGCCTCGACGGACAGGCCGGGACCGGTCGTGACGCGCGGACGCGTCGGCGACGTGGTGGAGGAACTGTTGAGCGAGGCCGAACGGGTGGACGCGAAGTACCTCGTCGTCGGCGGGCGCAAGCGGACGCCCGTCGGGAAGGCCCTGTTCGGGAGCACCACGCAGTCGGTGCTTCTGAGTTCGGACGTGCCCGTCGTCGCCGTGATGGACGAGTGAAGGCGAGGCGAGCGGACCGGCGCGGGATTCATTAGCACGGGGACGAAACTCGGAGGAGAGATGGTCGAACTGGAGTTTCCGGGCCGGGAACGACTGGAGGCGGTCAACGACGCGTCGCTCTCGGACCTCCCGACGTTCGCGACGGTGCGGACGGTGACGGACCCGCCCGAGGTGGACGACGTTCCCGCGGCCACCGCCGCGGCGATAGCCGAGATACCGGCGCTGGACAAACTTTCGCGCGGGGCCGAGGTGGCAATAACCGCGGGCAGTCGGGGGATACACGACATGCCGACGGTCCTCTCGACGGCAATCGAGGAACTCCGAAACCGAGGGCTCGACCCGTTCGTCATGCCCGCGATGGGGAGTCACGGCGGCGCGACGGCGGAGGGACAGGTGGAGACGCTGGCGTCTCTCGGCATCACGGAGGCGTCGATGGACTGCGAGATTCGGTCGTCGATGGCCGTCGAGGCGGTGGCCGAGGACCCGAACGGCGAACCGGTGTACGCCGCCGAGGACGCACTCGACGCCGACGCGATTCTCTTGGCGAACCGCGTGAAACTCCACACCGACTACCGCGGACCCGTCGAGTCGGGGCTCTGTAAGATGGCCGTCATCGGCCTCGGGAAGCACCGCGGCGCGGAGAACATGCACAACGCCGCCATCGCCCGCGGGTTCGACGAGGTGGTCCCCGAACGCGCGGAGTTGCTGTTCGAGGCGGACGACGTGCCCATCGTCGGCGGCATCGCCGTCGTGGAGAACGACCGGGAACGCGCCGCGCGCGTCGAGGGCGTCCCAGTCGAGGACCTGCCCGAACGCGAGGCGGAACTGCTCGAACGGTCGGCGGAGCTTTTCCCCTCCCTGCCCGTCGAGCAACTGGACTTCCTGATGGTTGACGAACTCGGCAAGAACGTCAGCGGAACGGGGATGGACACGAACGTACTCGGGCGGGTTCGGTTCCACAACCAACCGGAGGTCCACACCCCGGAGATAACGCGCGTCTACGTCCGGTCGGTCACCGAGGAGTCCCACGGCAACGCCATCGGCATCGGCCTCGCGGACTTCGCGAGCAGGGACCTGCTGGAGTCGGTGGACTTCGAGGACATGTACGTCAACATCACGACCAGCGGCGAACCCGAACGCTCGAAGGTGCCGTTCGTCGTCCCCTGCGACGCGACGGCGTTCGTCCTCGCGGCGTCGATGACCGGGGTGCCGGACCTCTCGGAGATGCGCATCGGTCGCATCAGGAACACGCTCGAACCCGGGACGATGCTGGCGTCGGAACCGGTTCTCGACGAACTTGAGGGGAGAGACGACGTGGAGATAGGCGAGCGCAGGCGGTTGACGTTCGACGACGACGGTCGGTTGACGACCGAAATCGAGGGGTGAGGCTACGCGTCCCCGTCCCGCACCCGTTCGAACGTGCGCGCGATTCGGAGGAGTTCCGCGTCCTCGTAGGACCCGGCGACGAACTGGACGCCGACCGGGAGTGCGTCGCCGTCGTCGTCACCGTCGGGGACGGTCACCCCGGGGACGCCCGCGAGATCCATCGGGCGCGTGTTGTACGCGAGTGGCACGTCGAGGCTCTCCCCGCCGTCCGCGTCGTCGTACTCGTGGGGTCGCCACGCGCCCACCTCCGGCGCGACGACGGGCATCGTCGGCGAGACGAGGGCGTCACGGCCGTCGAGTGCGGCCTCGAACTCCGCCTTCAAGGTCGAACAGACGTTCCGCGCCCGGGTGTAGTGGCGGCCGTCGTACCGGTCCAGCAAGGCCGCGCCGACGAGGGCGCGTTCCTTCACCACGTCGCCGAACCCGACGCCCGCGGCGGACTGTCTCGCACTCGCCGCGTCGTACCGGGCGGTGTCGAACGGTCCCTGGCGTTCGAGGGGGAGGCCGTTCCGCCGGAGTGCGGCGGCGAACTCGACGTTCGTTATCGCGTTCCAGACGTAGACGGCGTCCTCGACGGTCGGCAGTCGGACCGATTCGACGGTCGCCCCCGCGGATTCGAGCGTCGCCACGGCGTCTCGGAAGCGTTCGCGCACCTCCTCGGAGACGTGGTCCGAGAGGAGTTCCTCGGGGACGCCGAGAGAGAGGTCGGCCGGGTCCGGCGCGTCGGTCAGTCCCGACGCGCACTCGCCGACCGGAATCTCCCTCGCTAGCGCCGAGGAGGGGTCCCGAGCGTCGTAGCCGCCGATCACGTCGAATCCGAGCGCCGCCGTCTCCACGTCCGGCGCGAGCGTTCCGACGTGGTCGAGCGTGTACGCCAGGTCCACGAACCCGTCGCGCGGAACCGCGCCCCACGAGGGTTTGAAGCCGACGACGCCGCAGAACGACGCCGGGATGCGGACCGACCCGCCGGTGTCGCTCCCGAGTGCGAGGTCCGCCGACCCCTCGGCGACGGCGGCGGCGCTTCCGGAGGAGGACCCGCCCGCGACTCGACTCCCGTCCGCCGGGTTGGTCACCGGCCCGAAGGCGCTGGTTTCGCTCGTCGGGCCGTAGGCGAGTTCGTCCATGTTGGTCTTGCCGACGATGCGCGCGGCCGCAGAGAGCAGTCGGTCGACGATACTCGCGTTCCGTCGGGGGACGACGCCCTCGAAGACGCGCGACCCGCAGGTCATCGGGACGCCCGCGACGGCGAGGTTGTCCTTCACGGCGACATCGACGCCGGAGAGAGGGCCGTCGGCGTCACCGTCGCCGCTCTCCATCGAGAACGCCGTGATGTAGGCGTTGTGGGGGTCCTCGTCCTCGCCGGGCGCGCGAACGTCGCGCACCGCGACCGACCCCGAGGCGTCCGTCGGCGCGAGTTCGTCGAGGGCGGCGTACCCGCCGAGTTCGTCGCTCACGCCGCGAGCGAAGCGTTCGGCGTCCGCCGCAGAGAGGTCGAACCCCATCGACTCGCCCGCCTCCGCAATCCACGCCGCCGAGACGGAAGAGAGGGGCATCGGCACTACCCGTCCCCCCGATAGCCGCCGGTCCGTCCGTCGTCGAGTCTCGTCATGCGTCCCCGAGTCACGGGAGAGGCCCGCATAATCGTTCGGGTGACGGGAGCGTCAGGCGGTCCGAACGGCGGGACTGCTAGCGGACGGAGGCACCACCGTCTGGCGATGAGAGAAATACGAGATAGCAAAACTGGCAAAGACAGGAGAAGAGTTTGGATACCAAAGGCGGAAAAGATAGTTTTGAGCCTTTGAGCGAGGAGAGGCGGCCACCGGGAGGAGGCTCTCCCTAGTTCTTTGGTACCAAACCACGTTCGAATATCGTATGCGCGCGACCGTTTCCGACGCGTCGGAGAAGGGAGGACGGGAGAGACGCCGCACCGAACCGAGCGAGGACCTCCGTCCTCGCGCCGCCGAAGGGGGGTTGGAGTGACGATGACGGGGGAATCGACCGACGGAGTGGACGAAGACGCCGGACGGGGCGAGTTGCATCCCGACGCTCAGGCGTTCCTCGAGGGGGTGGAGTCGAGGGGCCTCCCCTCGACGGCGAACCTCTCCGTCGAGTCCGAGCGCGAACAGTCGGCGATGCTCGTAGAACGGACGGAGGGACCCGACGTGGAGGAGGTGTTCGATATCTCGATTCCCGGGCCGGACGACCCGATTCCGCTTCGTATCTACCGACCGGCGGGCGACGACGGGCGGGGCGTCCTCGTCTACTTCCACGGCGGCGGGTGGGTGCTCGGCGGACTCGACAAGATGGACGCCGCCTGCCGCCACATGGCCGTCGAGTCCGGTCGGTTGGTCGTCTCGGTGAACTACCGACACGCGCCGGAACATCCGTTCCCGGCCGGACTGCGGGACTGCCGCGCCGCGACGCGGTGGGTGACGGAGAACGCCGACGCCATCGGCGGCGACGCGGAACGGGTAGCCGTCGGCGGCGATAGTTCGGGCGGCAACCTCGCGGCGGCCGTCGCGCTTTCGTTTCGGGACTTCGACGGCCCCGCCCTCGAACGACAGTTGCTGATATACCCCGCGACGGAACACGCCTTCGACACGCCGTCCCACGAGGAGAACGCGTCCGGGTACTACCTCGAACGCGCCGACAGCCGGTGGTTCTGGAACCACTACCTCGGCGACGAACTCGACGGCAAACACCCCTACGCCTCGCCGTTGCGGGCGCGGGACCTGTCGGGACTTCCGCCGGCGTCGGTTCTCACCTGCGGGTTCGACCCGATTCGGGACGAGGGAATCGCGTACGCGAGACGCCTCTCGGAGGCGGGCGTCCCGGTTCGGCACCACCACTACTCCGACCAGATACACGCCTTCGTCGGGATGTTCGTCGAACCGATGCGCCCGCACGCCGAGGAGGCCCTTGCGACCATGCTGAACGACCTCTCGGAGTGAGGCGGCGGGCAAATGAGGGACGAAGAGCGTCTTTGCGCCGTTGCGACGGCCTCTCCCGGCGGTTCGGCCGCCGAGGGGTCGTCCGACCGTCGTGCGAGGTGGTCGGACGTGGCACGCCGACGCGTCTCACCGCGCCGCGGAGAGTATCGCGTACGACGCACCCAGCAGAAATCCGGCCGCGTGGAGCGCAGTCGCCAGTCCCCCGGTCACGACGTCCCCGACGAACACCGCCGTCGCGTAGCACAGGAAGGCGAACGCGAGTCGGGAGTGACGGGGCGAAGCGCTTCCGGCGACGATCTCGCCCGCCACGTACCCGGTCAGGGCGAATCCGACCGTCGACGCGCCGTATCCGAACTTCGTCCGTCCGGTGACGAGAAACACCGCCGCCGTCACCGGGGGCGTGAGAACCACCAGACGGGCGTAGGCGGCACGAATCGCGTCCGCCGATTCGTTCAGGCTCAGAAAGCCGACGGCGACGGCGGCGAACAGGCCGAGGTTCTTCAACAGGTGAAGCGGCGGCCGTTGCGTCGGGTCGTGAAAGAGGACGTGCGCGAAGACGCCAACCGCGCGAACGGGGAGTTCTTCGAGCGACGAGGGGGGCGTCGACTGGAGCGCGAACAGTCGAAACCGAGCGATGGACGGTTGGACGACGAAGAACCAGACGGTGACGACGGCGGGGAACCACCCGACCGACGCGGCGTACTCCAGACGCGACCGAAGCGCATCCCGACCGAACCGCCCCCCGGAGAGTACGGAGTTCGGCGGTGAACGACCGACGCCCATGTGTCTGTCCCACCGTTCGAACAGCGGATAGATTGTAACGCAGACCATACCCCGCCGCGGCGAGGCGACGGGACGCCTAACGAGTGCATAAGCCACCGAAGCGCCGGAGACGACTCGGAGGGCACGGAAGGCGCGTACGCCGGTCGTACGGTCGCCTAGGCGGATAACGTCGGACTAATCGGCTCGTGACGGTGGGGCGGAGCGACTCCGGTGACGGTGCCTCGTTCGCGGCGAACGGCGCTACGTTCGGTGGAGATGTCGGTTGGACCGCGCGTCGTCCGGCGTCGGGTCCTGTTCCGGGTCGAGTCGTCGCTCGAAGTCGAGGAGGCGGCGGTGCGCGTTCTTCGCTCGTTCGTGCGCTTCGGTGTCGCCCTCGGCCCGCGTGACGAGTTCCTCGGACGGTGAGGTCGGCGACGGTGAACTCGCGGTTGAGGTTCAGTAGGCCGACGTAGTCGCGGAGTTCGAAGGTCGCGGTGCGACTGAGAGCGCGCTCGACGAGCGGCGTGAGGAGACTGTGAAACGTCTCGCTGCGCGAGAGCGTTACCAAAACGGCCGCCACGCCGAGCAGGATGAGCAGTCGGGGGAGCCGCGTCGGCGGGATTCCGGTTGTACGATCACATATGTTCGATCAATGTCCGAGCGTCCACGGGTACCCGCCGGTGCTCTCGACGACGCCGCCGCGGCCGTGGTCGTGGTCGTGGCCGGGTTCGTCGTCCTCCCCCGGCGAGGCGACGGCGACGGCGTCGTCCACGCGAACGAGCGTCGTCGCCGCCTCCGCGGCACCGAGGACGGACCGTCGCTTCACCGGCACGGGTTCGACGACGCCGCGGGACAGCGTGTTCGCCGGTTCGCCCGCCGCGAGGTCGAGTCCGGCGAACACTTCGCCGTCGTCGTGGCGGGCGTGCAGTTCCGCGAGTACGTCTATCGGGTCGAGGCCGGCGCTCTCGGCGAGAAGCCACGGCACGCGTTCCAGCGCGTCCGAGAACGCCTCGACGGCGAGTTGCTCCGTTCCCCGAACGCTCGGTGCGAACGCCGAGAGTTCCCGCGAGAGGCGTACCTCCGCGGCCCCGCCGCCGGGGAGTACTCCCCCCTCCTCGACCGCGGTCCGCAGAACGCCGAGGCAGTCGTCGAAGATGCCCGCGAGTTCGTCGAGGACGCGCGGCGTCCCGCCGCGGAGGAGGACGGAGACGTGACGCGACGCCGACTCGCCCTCGACTGCGACGAACTCGCGGTCGCCCGCCGACCGACGTTCGACGAGTTCGGCGCGGCCGGCGTCCGCCGGCGTCAACTCCTCGACGGCGGCGACGGGGGACGCGCCGGTGACGCGCGCGAGGGTCCGGAACTCGTCGGCCCGCGTGCGTTCGACGGCGAGAATCCCCGCCCGCGCGAGGGCGTCCCGCACCGGGTCGTCTATCGACTTCTGACAGAACACCGCGTCCGCGCCGACGCCCTCGATTCGCGCGCGGATGTCGTCGTATCGCTCCCGTTCGTACGCCTCGAACTCCCGGAGTTCCTCGGGGGTTTCGACGACCACTTCGCTCGCGCCGGAGAGCGTCTCGACGGTGAGTTGCCCGTCGACGAGAACGACCGTCGCGTCGGGAAACCGCGCCGGGAGAGTCGCCTCCCGCGAGGCGACGTCCGTCGAGGAGAGCTCTAAATCGACGAGGAGGCCGCCGCAGACGGTCGAATCGAACACCGACCCGCCGGGGGCCGTCTGTCTCGTGATTCGCTCGAAGTCGAGGGTGCGCCCCTCCCCGACCGCCGCCGCCGTCTCGACGGCGCGCCGGGCGAGACACTCCGCCGCCGACTCGTCCCACTTGCCCGTGACGACCGTTCGGGCCACGTCTTCGAGTCTCGCCGCGTCGTCCGGGTCGATATCGACCGCATACTCGTCGAGTGCGTCCGACGCGCGCGTCGCCGCCCGGTGGTACCCCGCCGCGACCGCCGCCGGCGGGACGCCGCGTTCGACGAGGTCCCCGGCGTTCGACAGTAACTCCCCCGCTAAAACGACAGCCGTCGTCGTCCCGTCGTTCACCCGGTCGTCCTGCCGACGCGCCGTTTCGACCAGAACCCGCGCCGCCGGGTGGTCGAGAGGGAGGTTCTCGAGCACCTTCGCCCCGTCGTTCGTGACGACGACGTGTCCGTCCGCGCCGACGAGCATCTTGTCGAGACCCTTCGGACCCAACGTGGACTCCACCACCGCGGCGACCCCCCGTCCGGCGGCGACGTTCGTCCGGCGAACGTCGCGGCCGTCGATGCGGCCGACCGGACCCCGCCCCTCGGAACCCAGTCGCGTGATATCTCGCTCCACCATCGAATCCTCCGTCGGTACGCCGTCGAGCGCAAAAAATCCCGTTCGCCGTCTCGGGGACTGTTCGGCCGTAAACGTGACAGTAACCGAACTGCTGTCCCGGCCGGCCCGTGCGGGCGACGACGCCGCCGTCCCGAAGACTTAGGGCCGAATCGAGCGTCGTGGTAACTTATGACAAAGGAGAGCGAAGCCCTCGCGTCCGCCGTCGAGGAGTTCCACGAGGAGGTTCCGCACCGGTATCAGGTGTCGCTGACGATGTCGATGGAGACGCGCGAACGGGTGAGCGAGATACGCGACGAACTGAACGACGCCGTCGAGGACCGGCGCGTGACGACGAACGACGCGATGCGAATCGCGTTGCTGGCGGCCTCGCGGTACCACGCGGTGGCCTCGGGCGACGTGTCCGAACCGGAGGCGGTGGACGAAGAGCAGTTGCTCCCGTTGGCGTCCGTGGTGCGTCGGGTCGTCGAGGAGGACGGACTCGGACCGGCGGCCTCGGAGGGGTGACGATATCGCGCTCACGGGTTTACCGCCAAAGAGAGGGGACAGCCGCGGTCGCTCACCCGAGTGGGTCGTCCGTGATGGGGACCTGTCCGAAGTCCTCGCCGTCGAACTCGCCGAGGGAGTCCGGACTGATGTCGAACTCGAACACGTCCTTCGGGATACCGAGCGTCGAACAGGCGTTCGGAATATCGACGACGCCGCTCTGTTTCCCTTCGATGGGTGCCGTCCCGAGAATCATGTACGCTTGCTCTCGCGTGTATCCGAACTTCGTGAGGTAACTGATGGCTTCGAGGGCGGCGCGGCGGTAGGCGACGTGGGAGTCGATGTACTTCTGTTCGCCGTCCTCCGTGACGGAGTAGCCCTCGAAGACGACGTAGTCGGAGAAGTTCGGCCCGCGGTGTCCCGGTTCGAAGATGGGGTGGTCGATGCCGAACTTCTCCATCCCGTCGTCCACCAACTCGAACTGCAGGTCCACGTACCCGGCCATCTCGATGGCGCCGCAGAACGTTATCTCGCCGTCGCCCTGCGAGGCGTGGATGTCGCCGATGCCGAACTTCCCGCCCTCGACGAAGACGGGGAAGTAGATGGTCGAACCGAGCGAGAGGTCCTTGATGTCGCAGTTACCGCCGTGTTCCCTCGGCGGGACCGTCCGCGCACCCTCCCGGGCGATTCGGTCCGCGGCGTCGCCCGTCGCCTCGCCGGGGAGGGCGCCGTCCTCGGTGGGCGGGTTCGCAACCGGCGGTTCGGACTCCCCCGTGGGGTGGTCGGGAATCGACTCGGGGTCCTCCCGGTGTCGGTCGATGAGTTCCTGTTCGCGCGTCGTCCACTCCTCTAACAGTTCCTCGGAGGGAGCCGTCCCGATGAGTCCGGGGTGTATCATCCCCTCGTAGCGGACGTTCGGGATGTGGCGCGACGAGACGTAGGTGCCGTCGATGTCCCAGATGGCCTTCGACGCGTCGGGGAAGTGGTCGGTGAGAAAGCCCCCGCCGTTCTGCTGGGAGAAGATGCCGGTGAACCCGTACTCCGAGCGTTCGTTCAGGGGGCCGATGTCCAGAAGCGTCACCTTCAGCAGGTCCCCCGGTTCCGCCCCCTCGACTTCGACCGGACCGCTCAGGTAGTGCACCTGATTCAGGTCCACGTCGCGGACTTCGTTCGCGTTGTCGTTATCCCGTATCTGGCCGCCCGTCCAGTCGAGACACTCCAAGCGGACCGTCTCGCCGGGTTCGGCCGTGACGACGGGTTCGATTTCCGGGTGCCAGCGGTTGAACGGGTTGGCTCCCGGCTGTTCGTCGGGCGGTTCGTCGGTGTCTACCTCGAAATGTACGTCGGGCATTGGTAACTATCCTCACGCACTACGGCCACAGACAGCAGATCTCGTATTAAAAATTTTCGCGGTTAACGACAAAGTAGAACTCGTTTGTCGGACGATAACTCGAAATCGTCCGTATGTATCCTCCGAAGTCCGGTATTAGTTTACTCTTGTCGGAGTGAACGCCCGGAGAGGATCGCCCGCGAGGACGGTGCGAGGGAGGAGTCCGACCGACGAACGCGAACGACGGGACGGGCGAAACGGCCGACGAGGGGTCGGCGGTTCGGCCGATACCGGAGACGGGTTACTGCCCGCCGTCGGTCGCTCGCTCCGCGACTTCGAAGAGGTCCTCGTACTCCGGGGGGAGTTGCGCTTTGACCTCCTCGAGTTCTCCCTCCGGAACCGTCTCGCTCACCACGTCGAGGACGGCCTGGGCGTGGTACGCCGCCTCCGACCGGTCTTCCCCCTCTCGTTCGACGACCCGGTCTACGAACTCGTCGTAGTCGAACTGCTGCCCGGACTCCGCTTCGAGGAGGAACCGGTCTATCTCCATCGGTAACGGTGCAGCGAGGTCGCTCGCCTCGCCCCCTTCGAGGCGTTCGCCGAGCGTCGTCAGGACCGCGCGCGTCGCTCGGGCCGCCTCGCCCGTAGAGCTCAGTTCGAGTTCGTTCTGCACCTGACCGAGAAAGCTGTCGTAGTCCATCGTGTTCACCCCCGTCCGAGCTAACGCCCGAGAATCAATAAACGCTGAGGCGAAACTCCGATATTCCGGTAGGATAGGTCGTCTCCGGTGATTTTCACTGCACCGAACGAACGGAGGATACACGGCCGTCCCGAGCCAACGTTCGGGCATGCGAGTCGCAGTCGCGGGGACGTTCGGACCCCTTCACGACGGCCACCGGGCGCTCCTGCGCGCGGCACTCGAACTCGGAGACGACGGCGTCGTGGTCGCACTCACGAGCGACGAACTCGCGGGCGCGGAGCGGACGCGGTCGGTTCCGCCGTACGACCGACGGGCCGACGACGTACGGGCGGAGATAGCCGACATGGACGAGTGGGGGCGCGACGTGAGCGTGCGACGACTCGCGGACGAACACGGGATAGCCACCGAGGACCCCTCCATCGACGCACTCGTCGTCTCCCCCGAGACGGTGCCCGAAGTCGAGACCATCAACGACGTTCGGCGGGAACGCGGGATGGACCCGATTCGGGCCGTCGTCGTCCCGTACGTCTACGCCGACGACGGTGAACGCATCTCCTCGACGCGCATCGTCCGCGGCGAGATAGACGAACACGGAAACGTCCGCAAGTGAGAACGCCGGTCGGCCGCCGGCCGGCGAACGGACTTGTGAGAGAGCGTCGATAACGGAGCTATGAGCGACGACCGGGGACGACGCCTCGGACTCGCGGCCGGGATTCTCGGTATCATCGTGTCGCTCCCGATAATCGCCCTCGGACTCGGAGGCGTCATCTGAGTAAGTGGGATCGAACCGGCGGATTCGCCCGCTGAAACGTCATCTCGCGGCGGTGGGGAGAAACTAGCGTTGTGTCAAGTACGATAGGGTTATCCGCTCATCTCTCCATTCTACAGGGGATTGACGGCTATGTCTCAAACCGCTGATAGTAGAGTCAAAACGTTGCTGGTGTTCGTCACGACCGTCGTCGTGGGGTTCGTCCTCTTCGTCGTCCCCAACCTCTTTTTCGGAATCACGTGGTACAACGGCGGTCTCACCGGCATCAATCTACTGCTGGTCGCACTCTTCCAGTTCACCACCGTCGGTGCGCTACTCTACGTGTCGCTGAACTATCTCGGGAAGGACTTCCGAGAGATAGGTCTCACCTCGCGGAACTTGAGACGAGACGGCGTACTGGGACTGTCGATAGGGTTAGGCTGGGCGGCACTGCAGATGGGGTGGATCATCCCGGCCACCGGCGGGGCAGAGAGGGCGGACGTAGCGCAGATGATCTCCGTGATGGACGGAACGACGGTCGTGGGTCTCCTCTCCTACGTGGCGTTGGGAGTAATCGGCGGCGGAATCACCGAGGAACTCTACAACAGAGGGTACTTCATCACCGTCCTCGGAGACACGTTCGAGAACCCGCGTATCGGGCTGTGGGTGGCCGCACTCCTATCGGTACTGTTCTTCAGCGTCGGCCACCTGCCGACGAACTCCGTAGAGTGGTTCGATATTTTAGTTCCCACTATCGCCTACACGCTGTTGTTCGTTTACACCGGCCGGTTAACCGCACCGATGGTAGCGCACGGAATTTACAATACGGCCAGCATCGTCCTGATATATCACTTTTACGTCGTGTGATTCGCACGTAGCCAGAGTACCGAATCGACCGGTTCTGGTTCAGAGACCACGAGGGTGCGGCAGAGATTGACAATCGTTTCGTCGGCGAGAGACCGCGCAGTAACTCCTTGTACGCGGTCGGACAGAGTGTTCTTCATGATAGATAACAACGGCCGAGAGAACGAACGAGACGAGGGGCGGCGACACTCCCGTCGAACGGTCCTGCGGAGCGTCGGTCTCCTCGGCGCACTCGCGGGAACGGGCGCTCTCGCCTCGACGCCGGCGCGGGCGACGGACGAGGACGGCGGCTTTCGGTCCGCGGACGGCGGGTCGCCGGGCCCCGGTCCGTCTCTCCTGTACGACGAACCGGTGACGGCGCCGCAGTTCGAGAACGAACCCCCGTGGAAGGCCGATTCGCTCCGCGTCGCCGGCACCGAGGCGTACGTCAAAGGGGAGTACCTCTATCAGGACTACGTCTACGACGACTACGGCGCCAACACGACGAACACGTCCGAACCGCCGCAACCGGCGCCGAACAGCGAGGACGCCTACGGGGAGAACGGGACGATGACGGGCGACGTCGTCTACCCGACCGACGAGGCGACCTACCGGCACAACGCGGCCGACTTGGTGGAGTTCCGCGCGACGCGCCACGAGGGGAAACTCCGGTATCGGTTCACCCTCAACACGATGGTGGAACCGGACGCCGCGGCGGTGGCTCTCGGCATCGACACCGGGGAGTCCGGCGGAACCGACGACTGGGGGTACGGAATCGGAACCCTCGGCGAACTCGGCCTGAATCACACGCTCGTGACGTGGGGGTCGGGCGCGGAACTCGACGGCGAGTCCGTCGAGTCGTCGGTTGACCTCGAACGGAACCAGATAGAGGTGACCGTCCCCCTCTCTCCGCCGAAGGACGCTACGTGGCGGCACTACCTCGTCGCGGGTCTCTGGGACGGGGAGAACGAGCGGTTCACTCCCGTCCGAGAACTGCCGGACTCGACGCATCCGGGCGGTGCCCACGGCGAGAACCCCCCGCCGGTGTTCAACGTCGGCTTCCGGTTCGACGAACCGGTCGGCGCGCCGAACGTGAATCGGGAGACCGGCGAGGTGGAGGAGACGACCGAACTCGGTTCGCGCGGCATCGGCTACGGCCACTGGCGCGACCACGCGCAGGCGAAGGCACTCGCCGAGCGAGACGTCTCGGAGTTGCACGCGGACGTCGAGTTCGGGAAACTCGACAGTCGCGTCACCGACTGCCGAATCCCCGACTCCGGCTTCCTCACCTGCCTGTACTCGTCGCGGTACGACCTCGGGTCGGGGGTGGACGCCGAGAACGACGTGTTGCTCGGCCGCATCCAACCGTACGGGCTGTACGTGCCGGAGAGTTACGACGGCGACCCGACGGCGTTGCACCTCCACCTCCACTCCCTCGGGTCGACGTACAGCGAGTACGCGGTCCTCAGTCCGAACCTCCTCCGCCAACTCGGCGAACAGCGCGATTCGTTGGTCCTGACGCCGGAAGGGCGCGGTCCGGCGGGATGGTACAACGACGAGGCCGAACTCGACGTGTTCGAGGCGTGGAACGACGCGGCCCACCGGTTCGCGGTCGACGAGGACCGCGTGACCGTCGGCGGATACTCCATGGGTGCGTTCGGGACGTTCCGCCTCGGCGGCCTCTATCCGGACCTGTTCGCCCGCGCGTTCGCCGTCGCCGGGGGCGCCTTCGAATCGGAGGCGTACGAGGCGAGCACCCCGAAGTACCTCGACGGATTCCGCAACCTCCCGGTGCGGATGTGGAACGGTTCGAACGACAAACTCGTCCCGGCGCCGGTCTACACGAGTACCGAACAGCGACTGCGCGAGTTGGAGTACCGTCACGAACTGGACGTCTTCCCCGGCTACGACCACTTCACGTTCGCGTTCCGCGACCAGTGGGGTCCGGCCCGCGACTTCCTCGGGACGTCGACGGTTCCAGAGTCTCCGGTTCGAGTCGTCTACCGTCCGATTCCCGCACAGGACGCCGAGCAGTTCGACCTCGTTCACGACGGCGCGTACTGGGTCTCCGGCGTCCGGGTGGCGGACGGCGCGGCCGACGGGCGAGTCGACGTTCGCTCGCACGCGTTCGGCGAGGCGCCGCCGGTCGCGGTGAACTACGAACGCGAAGGGACGGAACCGGCGCCGCACACGAAGCACGGGACGGAGTGGACGGAACCGACGTCGGACCCGCCGAAGCGAAACGCGCTCTCGGCCGTCCTCGAACGGGTGAGCGAAGCCACCGTCTGGGTCGAAGAAGCGGGACTCGACCCGGCAGACCCGATAACGCTGACCGTCGATTCGACCGACGCCGCGGCGGTCACGCTCGCGACGGAGCAGAAAGAGGAGACGGTCGAAGTCCCCTCCGGTCACACCGAGACGACGGTGACGTTGTAGCGCCGGGCGGGGGCTACGACCGCCCGTTGGTTCCCCAAGTCGGCTGTGAGAACCAACGGGGACGCCGCTTATGTCGCCGCCGCGCCTACGTCACACGATAGCACAGATGTTCCGAGACAGAGCGGATGCCGGCCGGCAACTGGCGGAGGAACTCACAGAGCGCGGGGTCGAGGCGGACGTCGTTCTCGCGGTTCCGCGAGGCGGACTGCCGATAGGGCGACCCATCGCGAATAGACTCGGCGTCCCACTCGACATCATCGTCGCGAAGAAGATCGGCGCCCCGAACAACCCCGAGTACGCCGTCGGGGCCGTCTCCAGTCAGGGCCACTTCTGGGTGAACGACGACGCCGTCGGGCCGGGCGGCGTGGACAGGGAGTACGTCGAATCCGAACGCGAGAGCGTCGAACGCGCCTCGCGCGAGAAAGCCGACCGGTACCGCGGCGACCGGCCGACGCCCGAGTTGCGCGAGAAGACGGTGGTGATAGCCGACGACGGCGTCGCGACGGGCGGCACCGCGACGGCCTGCGTCAGGACCGTCCGCGAGGCGGGCGCGCGACGAGTCGTCCTCGCCGTCCCCGTCGGGTCGCCGCGGACCATCGACGAACTCGAAGCGGAGGCCGACGAGGTGGTCTGTCTGGAGACGCCGTCGAACTTCCGCGCCGTCGGGCAGTTCTACGACCGGTTCGGACAGGTGTCCGACGAGGAGGCGATGACGTACCTCGAACGCGACTCCTGACCGGCGTCACTTCACCGCGTGGAGGACGGACGGACCATCTCCGTCGAGTACCTCGACGCGTCCGAACCCGGCGGCCGAGAACGCGCGTTCGAGCGATTCCGGGTCGTGGAATCGTCCCTCGAACACCGTCCCCATGCGCGCCTCCGTCCCCCGTTTCTCGTCGGTGATGACGAACAGGTGCGTGGTCGTGTAGTGACCCTGCTCGGAGGTGAGCGCACACACGGAGCGCCGTTCGACGGCGTACCGGTCGGACTCGACGGTTTGGAGGTTCGTACTCCCGTTCTCGACGTCGTCCGAGAGCGGTTGGAAGAAGGTGGCGAACGCGCCCCCGTCTCGAAGGCTCTCGTGGGCGTTCTCGGCGAACGATTCGAGATTCCGGTCGTCGGTCAGGTGGAGTAGACCGCCCATCAGAACCGCGACGTCGAACACCCGGCCCTCGTCGGCGGCGGACCACGCCGTGAAGTCCGCCCGTCGAAGCGTCGCCGTCTCGACTTTCTCCTCGGCACGTTCGAGCATCGACTCGTTCGAATCGACGCCGAACACCTCGTCGTACTCGCCTTCGATGCGCGCGAGGAGGGGTCCGGTTCCGCACCCGAACTCGAGAACGCGGGCGGTCTCCTCGGGGCTAAATCGCTCCAGTAAGCCGACCTGCGCCTCCCGGTCGAGAACCCGCGAGTGATAGAAGTCGTACAGTTCAGGGTACTCGTAGAAACTCCGCCGGCGGTGCGGGTTCTCGTTCACGTCGTCGATGACCGCGGACAGATTCATCCGTGCGGTGAACCGACCGCCGGAGACGACGTAAGCGTTCTTCGGGTGTGCGAACGACCCACATGTTTTTGCAGCTCTCCGTCGGGGGACGGCATCACTCCGCCCGCGTTCGCGTCTCGGCCGTCTCGACGTAATGCTCGTTGAACAGTTGGACGAGTCGCTTGAACAGGCCGATGACTATCGGGCCGTAGAACAGGCCCATCACGCCGAAGGCGTACACGCCGCCGAAGACGCCCACGAGGATGACCGCGGAGTGGAGCGACGACCCCCTATCGACGACGTACGCCCGGAGATAGTCGTCGACGAGGGCGACGGCGGTGAGCCCGTAAGCGACCAAGAACCCCGCCGCGAGGAGACGCCCGTCGAGGAACAGATAGAGGGCGGCGGGCCCCAGAACCGCGGCGACGCCGACGATGGGGAGGAGAGCGAGGAACATCATCACCGCCGTCCAGAAGAGGACGTTCGAGATGCCGACGACGAACAGGCCCGCGCCCGCTACGATTCCCTGCACGACGGCGACCAGGACGTGCCCCTTCAGCACGGCCCACGTGGTGACGTACGCCTCGTCGGTGAGTTCCTCGGTTATCTCCGCTTCCAGCGGCAGCATCCGTTTTATCCACGCGACGAGTCGGTCGCCGTCCTTGAGCAGGTAGTACAGCGAGAAGACGAGGAGGAGGAGGCCGATGAACACGTCCGTCGTCGCGCTGACGATGTTCGAGATGTCGCCGACGAGGAGTTGCGCGACGCGGCGGGGCGCGTTCGCCAAGAACGATTGAAGCGGTAGTTCGACGCCGAGAGCGCTCTCTAACTGCCGCTGAAACTGTCCGCGCGCGAGTTCGTTCTCTATCGTCTGCGTGACTCGCGAGGGGTCGGTCGGTACCGCCATCACCATCACGGCCACCGAGAGGGCCGTCGCGCTTAGCGCGCCGGCGACGAGAGCGAACGCCGATAACTGATCGCCGAGGCGGGGTTCGAGTCGCCGTTGAAGCGGGTACAGAACGAACGCCAAGAGGATAACCCCGAGGAGATACGACAGGAACGGTTTGATTATCGCGGCGACGAGAAGCGCGAAGAAGGCGAGCAAGATAGCGAAGAAGACGCTCCGTGCGTCGATGTCGGAGCGAATCACGATCCCGACCTCCGAGTTCGTCTCCGTCTGAGTCCCGTCCGGTCGGGGGTTCGTCTCCGTCCGAGTCTCGTCCGGTCGGGAGTCCGCGAACTGTCGGGCCGTTGACCCGGACCGGGCGTTCTCGGGCGGGCGATGGGCGATGGAAACGGCGTCGGACCTCCCTTTCCCCGTCGTCGGACGCAGAAGTGACGGTCAGCGGTCAGGTGCACGCCTGGTAAATCGACCCCCTCCGCAAAGTCTTTTGAGCCTTCGTAGGGGGGTGGTTCGCGGGGCGGTGGAACTTCGCGGAGGGAGGGTTTCGTGGGGGAGTCGGAACAGTGTGACCGCTTCGGTCGTCCAGATTCCGACCGCTATTCCGACGACTTATAAATATTCGAGACGTACACGGAAGCATGCATTATAGCGGGAGGTACGTTCAGTCGGAGCACCAACTGACGCTCCTCCTCGTCGCCGTCCTCGTCGGAGTTGGAGCGTACGTCCCGATAGACCGGGGGTCGGTTCCGACGGACGTCCTCGAGATACTGCTCCCCGTCGGCGTTTCGGTCGGACTCCTGGTACTCACGCTCTACGTCCGCCGCCAACGCTTCGAGTCCGAGCAGATAGACCACATCGTCAAACTGGGATGGGTCGGGGCACTCGCCGCCGGGGCTATCGGCGGGTGGTGGGTCGTCCTCCACCGGGTCCGCGAACTGCCGGTCTGGCAGTTGAACGACCAACTCGTCACCGTTTGGAGTCTCGGTATCGGCGGGGGTATCCTCGTCGGGATGTACACCGTCCGCCCGCGAACGTTCGAACGAGACGCCGACCGCGAACGCGTCCTCGCGGAGACGACGTGGACGAACAGAACGGGGCCGGACCCCATCGTAGAGACGATAGTCGAGACGATAGCCGAGATAGAAGCGGTGGACCCACTGGAGATAGGCCCCCTATACGACCACATCGACCCGGACATCGTCGCCGACCTCAGGAGTCAGAACGACTCGCAGTGGCAGTTGCTGTTCTATACCGACGACTACGAGATTCGAGTCAACAGTCAGGGGACGGTCACGATATACCATACCGACGTTCGGGACGACGAACCCGTGATAACCGCCGCGTCCGACGTGCTTTCGGACGGCCGAAGGTAGGACTCTCGGCCGAACGGGAGCTATCGAGCGTCGGCCGCCACAGACACACCACTATTACACGTGAAGCGCGCTCGGTCGCCGGCAGGGCGTCGGACACCACCGATTCAAGTGAAATGCGCGGCGGCACACACACCCCACCGTTGCAAGTGATCGAGGCCGAGGCGGTGGGGAGGGGGGTGTTCAGTTGCCTCTCGAAGCGGTGATCGAAGGTCAATCGACCCGGCGAACCGGGACACAGACACACCACTTTTGCAAGTGAAGGTTCGAACGAGGGGGTTGATCGGTTCGCGACCGGAGTTGAGAACTGCCGTCTCCCTCCCGGACAGACACCACTGTTGCGAGTGAAAACAGACTAGTCAGGCCCAATCACGAGGAAATAACGGAATACCCCATCCAAATAATATCAGCGCTTCAGATGAAACAGTGGTGTGTTGTTCTTCTAGAGTACCCTCTCACACTAGCTTCACTTGCAACAGTGGAGTGTGTGTGTCTTCACTTGCATCAGATGAATCAGTTGTAACCGTGGTTTTAAGTGGGTACACTGTAAGGTGCGAAGCACGATGCGCCGCTTCGAGCGGAAACAGAACATCTTCCACAACAAGGACGCCTTGGGGGAGTCCTACCGACCGGAGCGGATTCAGGAACGGGACGAGGAGATCGAGGAGTACATGGACGCGCTCCAACCCGTCGTCGACGGGTGGGAACCGAACAACGTCTTCCTCTACGGCAACACCGGCGTCGGAAAGACGGCGGTGACCGAGTACCTGCTCAAAGTACTGCGAGAGGACGTCGAACAGTACGACGACGTGGACCTGCACGTCCTCTCTCTGAACTGCAAGACGCTCAACTCCTCCTATCAGGTGGCCATCGAGTTGGTCAACGAACTCCGTCCGGCGGGCGGCGAAATCAGTTCGACCGGATACCCCCAACAGACCGTCTTCAAGAAGCTCTACAAGGAACTCGACGAGTTGGGCGGCACGATACTCGTCGTCCTCGACGAGATTGACTCCATCGGAGAGCGGGACGAACTGCTGTACGAACTCCCTCGCGCCCGGTCGAACGGGAAACTGGAGCACGCGAAAGTCGGTATCGTCGGCATCTCGAACGACTTCAAGTTCAGAGACAGACTCGACCCCCGCGCGCAGGACACCCTCTGCGAACGCGAACTCCACTTCCCGCCGTACGACGCGCCGGAGTTGCAGAACATCCTCGAATCCCGTGCTAGCGTGGCACTCTCGGAGGGTGCCTACGAGGAGGGCGCGTTGAACCTGTGTGCGGCGCTGGCGGCGAGAGACAGCGGAAGTGCGAGACAGGCGCTCGACTTGCTCCGGTTAGCCGGCGAGTACGCGGAGAACCGCGACGACGAGTGCATCACCCGTACCCACGTCGAAACCGCCCGGGAGAAACTGGAGCAGGAACGCGTCGTCGAGGGGATGCGCGAACTCACCGTGAACGGCCACTACGCCCTGTTGGCCGTCGTCTCGAAGGCCGCCCAGCGAGAGACGCCCTGCCGGATGCGCGACGTGTACGACGAGTACGTGAGCCTCTGTGAGAAAGCCGACATCGAACCCCTCGCACAGCGGTCGATTCACAACCACCTCTCGGACCTGCGGATGCTCGGCATCCTCTCCGCCGAGGAGAACCGCACGGGCTCTCGGGGGAACTACTACAGTTACGCGCTCGACGTTCCGTTCTCCAGCGCGATGACCGCGCTTACCGACGTCCTCTCGCTGGAATCCGTCCTCGAAGACATCCGCACGACCGCTCGACGGTACGACATCGTCTGACCGGCATCTCCGCTCTGTCGCCGACTCGACGCCTCTCCGGCGGGTCCCCACTCCACTCTTTCAAGTGAAGGGGTCTCGGCTCGAATTCACTTGCGGAAGTGGTGTGTCCCTCGGATGCATCTTCGGGAGATGGAGTTCTCTCCGATATCGAGCCTATCTGGGAGACTACCAAGTGTTCTCTGCTGATTTACCAGTTCGAGGTGATTTTATCGCGGGCTCAGCGGACAGAGTCAGCGAACCCGTAATTTCGTATAATATGGGAGTGAAAATAAGAAAAGATCTTTGTGTCTATCACGTGTCATCATTCGTAGGATGCTCACTTAGCGGAAGGCCGCCTCACGTGAGGAAGAACAGACCGTCCTCACGTGTCGAAGGCCACTAACAGAGACGGAGATATCTCGACGCAAATCCGTCTGGCAGCACAGCGATGCAGCGTCAATAGCATACCTGCACAGCAACTGCCACGAGGAACTACGAAATCGAGACACGGATCGCTACTTCTGTTCCTCAGCCGCCGGAGTAACGCGTCCAGGCTCTGGACTACCTTCTGAGCCACGGCACTACCGTTCGCGGCTCCGGCGTGCCCGCGATAGTCGTTTTTCACCGCAACTCGCCTTCTCAGAGCATCCTGGAGCTAGCACTAACGGCAGACTTCACCCGAAGTCAAGAGTCGATATGAACAGACGCGTACCGACGACCGATCCAGCAGTACAGCAGACCACCCAAACGACCGGCCGGGGCGTCCTCGACGCCCAGCGTATCCAGTACGGAGCGAACCGATGATGAACGACGACACAGTTGACGAAGACATCGCGGCAGCTCTCACCAGTGCGTTCCCTGAGCGAGAGATCGAGGAAGTGCTTCCTGCGGGGCCGTCGTGGAACGACCTGAACGAGACAGTTCGTGTCGAGTTCGCCGACGGCCAATCGGCGTTTCTAAAGATCGCCGCCGATGAAGACGGGTCTCGGATCACTCGGGAATGTGCCGTTATCGACTACGTCGATACATACTGTAACGTGGTCGTGCCAACGGTGATTGCGAGCGAGGCTGCCAGTGAACCCCCGTATCTCGTTACAGCGCCGATGCGCGAGCGGAGTCTCGCATCTCAATGGGCAGAGTTGAGGAGGACGGAACGAACGGCCGCCCTCCGACAAGTTGGGTGTGCCCTCGCGGACGTGAACTCGCAAGAGTTCGATCACCATGGGCACATCGTGGATGGTGATTCGGACGGGTTGGTCCTGGACACCGGTTCGTGGACCACCATCCTCGTTGATCGAATCGAGATGATGCGGGAACTAGCATCGTCAGATCGCTTCGAGCAGTACTACGACGAGGTGATCGAGGGTGTCAAAGCAAATCGTGAGCGCCTCGATCTCGCACCTGCGACTCTCGCCCACGGCGATCCGGCCATGCCAAACATCTTTCGGAGCGAAACGACGCTCGGCTTCGTCGATTGGGAACGTGCGCACATCGGCGACCCTGCCAAGGAGCTCCACAGAGCGCAGAACCAGTTACTCGAATCGAGGAATCTTGACGAGGACGAACAGCTCGTGGCTGCACTCCACGACGGCTACCGCCAACGCGCAGGGTCCTTACCGACCGGCCTAGACGATCGTGCGCCAATCTACGATGCAGTCCGACTCCTTGGGACGGCTGGATTCTTCGACAAAGTCGTCGAGTTCTCCGACGAGTCGCCCGAAGAAGTTGCGACCTGGATCGAAGCAGAGATGACCGAACGCCTTAGCGCCATTCGATAATGAGAGGATGAACAACGACCGGCAGCCAGACGAGCCGTACTGTTCGCTACGGGCCGACAACGAGGAACGGTGGTCGTTCATTCAGCAGTATCTCGAAGACCACCATCGAAGCGCTCTGGACATCGGCTGTGCAGAAGGGTATTTCACGAACGCCGCCGCCGAGTTCGGACTAGAGGTAACGGGGATCGAGATGGACGAGGATCGGTACAGGCGCGCTGAGGCGGAGTTCGGAGCGAACGAAAACTGTCAGTTCCGATTACAGCGTATCACACCGGAGAACGTTTCTGAGCTCCCATCGACCGACGTCACGTTTCTGCTGACGATTCAGCATCACTGGGTCGGTGCATATGGTATCGAAGAAGCGACGCGGATGTTGAAGGTCGTCGGGCAGAAGACGAGTCTCCTACTTTACGAACCCCCGGGGACGATGTATCTCTCAAAAGCCGACCCGATACATCCTGCTGAGAGTATCTCGAAGTATCGGTCGTATCTGCTGGATATCTTTGATGGGACGGCAACCATTCGGGATGTCGAATTGTTCGATCACGTGAACGAAGGAGAGTACACGGATCGGCGCGATCCACTCTTCGTGATCGATACGGCAGATATCTGAGCGGTTGACTAACGGGGGGTACTTTCGATATTCCAGTTATATTTCAACCCCCTCTTCACCTCGGACAATGCCCACCTTGGTTAGTGGCGACGTTGCAAGATCCGAGCACTCTCTTTCTAACCCAGTTGAAATACCGTTGAAAAGTTTGATACTGTATCTGCTCGTCAACCATTCATGGCATTCGGGGAGCGTATCTCGTTCGTGACCACGGGTGACGATGCGGATGAACGCCTCATCCGAGAGTACGTCGTTCCGGCGGTCGATCGACTCGAAGCTATCGACGACTGCACGGGCGTACGGTTCTCTCGGTTCGGAATGGACCCCCGATACGACCGGAGTGAGGTAATGCTCGGCATCTACGGCGACTTTGAGACCGTAATTCGTTCCGAACGCGACCGATGGGACGCCCTCGTCGAAGACGGATACGCCGAATCGTGGTCTCGCGAGGGACCGCCGTTCGCGGACAAATCCGAACCGGTTCAGCGGTTCCTCGGTCGGGCTTACGTTCTCGGTAGCGGTATGGCGTGCGAATACTTCGACCGGTTCGAGGACCGGCCGGAACTCGTCGAAGAGGTTGCAGACGACGACGGTCGGCGGTACGGCCTCTGGTGTGCGTTTCACGTCCTCGCGAACAACATGGGCTATCGCGCGGAGGAAGAAGTCGATGCGTACGAACGCCTCCTCCGAGACCGACTCGTTTCGCTCACGGAACTGCGTGACTACGATTTCGTTCGCGACCGTATCGAAGACGTCCGTACCGAATTAGACGAACTCGAATGCACCGTCGACGAACTCGAAGAGCGAGGGGGATTCGACTACTACTCCGGCCCAAACCGACGCTAGTCACTCTCTACTTTCTCTGTGACGCCGTCCGAAGGTGGAGATGCAAGTATCTCCGACTACGTGTCAGTACCCAACCATTATACGATCGTAAACTGCGGTTCGAACTATGGTTTACGAGACCGGAAATCGGACGGTCGACGGCGCGGTAGAACGGGTTCTCGGCGGAGAGAGACTCGACCGGACGGACGCCCTCGCACTCGTCGCACAACCGGTCGAGGAGTTAGCTCCGGCGGCGGACTACGTTCGCGCCCGGTACGGCGACGACACCGTCGACGCCTGCAGTATCGTCAACGCGAAGGCGGGCAACTGTACGGAAGACTGCGGGTTCGGCGCGCAGTCGGCCCGCTTCGACACCGGAACCGACTCCTACGACTTCCTCGACCCCGACGAGATTCTCGCGGCCGCGAAGCGCGCCGAACGCGACGGCGCTCAGCGCTTCGGAATCGTCGTCGCGGAGGAGGGCGTGAGCAAGGACCGCCGCCCCGAGGAGTGGGCGGACGTCCTCCGGGCGATTCGTCTCGTCCGCGACGAGACGGACGTCGAGGTGGACGCGAGTCTCGGCATCCTCACCGCGGAGGAAGCCGAGATACTCGCCGAAGAGGGCGTCTGCCACTACAACCACAACATCGAGACGTCCCCCGACTACTTCCCGGAAATCGTCTCCACTCACTCGTTCGAAGACCGAGTGAAGACGCTCGAACGTGCAAAGCGCGCGGGAATGGACCTCTGTGCCGGCGTCATCCTCGGCATGGGGGAAGCGCCGACGGACCGTATCGACGCCGCCCTCGCCCTCCGCGATATAGGCGTCGCGTCGCTTCCGGTGAACGTCCTCAACCCGGTCGAAGGTACGCCCCTCGGCGACGCGGACGAGGCGGCCATCACCACCGAGGAGATCATCCGGACCATCGCCGTCTACCGACTCCTCCATCCGGAGGCGCGCATCCGCCTCACCGGCGGCCGGGAGGTGAACCTCGACGTAGACGAACAGCACCTCCCGTTCGAGGCCGGCGCGGACGGCATCCTCACGGGCGACTACCTCACCACGACGGGGCAGTCGCCGGCCGACGACCTCGAAGTCATAGCGGAGGCCGGACTCCGTCCGAACACGGACGTCAACGATTTCGACCCCGAGGCGGTCAAGCGGCGCGGGCGCGACGACGTGCCGTCCGTCGAGACGGCGGCGGGGACGGCGACCGGCGACGCAACCGAGGACGGAACTCGAAACTGAGTGCGAACGACCTCCCATTACGGTAGACGAACGCCTCGCCCGAACTCACAGTCTGTTACTCGACGTCTTCGAGTCTCTCGCGAACGCTCTCGGCGTCGAGTTCGTCTATCTCGTCGAGTCCGAGAGAGACGACGAGAGGGTAGAAGTGGCGGTTCTTCTCGAAACTCTCGTCGAACTCGTACTCGTAGTCGGCTTTGAGCATCGCGTACGCCCTGTCGAGGTTCCGCCGCACGTCGTGCGGGAGGTACATGTACGTCGGCTTCTGCTCGTCTTTGACGGACATCGCCGGCGACTCCTCTCTCGCCGACGCGTCTTCCTCTTCTCCGCTCTCGCCGTCCGTCGCGTCCCTCTCCGCGTCCGGAGCGTCGGACTCCGTTTTCGCGCCGTCTTCCTCGTCCGTCGCTACGGTCTCGTCGGTCTCTCCGGTCCCACCGCTTCCGTCTCCACTCTCGGCGTTTTCGGTCTCTTCCGTCTCTGTCGTCTCTCCTCTCTCTTCCGTCTCGTTCTTCTCTCCCGTCTCGCCCGTCTCTTCCGCCTCTCCTCTCTCTGCTGTCTCTTCCGTCTTTGTCGGTTTTGCTGTCTCTGCCGAACTCGTCGTCTCCGCCGAATCCGCCGTCTCGGCCTCCGTTCGCTCCTCGGATTCGTTCTCGGCGTCGGGTTCCTCTCCGTCGTCTTCGTCCGCGGCGAAACCGTGTGCGCGGTCGCGGGCGCGTTGGCGACGGCGTCGGAGTCGGTCGGCGCGGTCACCGTCGCTCATGCGTTCGCCTCCGCGAGACCGAACTGTTCGTCGAGGTTCGCCGCCACGTCGAGGAACGTCTCGCACATGTCGCAGTCGGGGTTGAATTCGAGGAGCGACACGCCGGAGTCGAGGGCTTTCTGCACGTCGGCGCGTTCGCGGATCTCCCAGACCGGAACGTCCTCGAACGCGGCGTTTATCCAGTCGACCATCTCGCGGGCCTGCTTCTTCCGCACGTCGATGCGGTTGACGACGACGCCTCGGTCCCGGATGTCTATCTCGTAGTCGTACTCTAGGGCGTCGATGTGGTCGAAGAGCAACTCGAAGGCGCGCTTCGACGTCGACTCCGCGAGCGCGGGGATGAGGACGTTCTGCGTCGCAAACAGCGCGTTGTCCATAAGGTTCCCGAGGTTCGGCGGGCAGTCCACGATGACGTAGTCGTAGCCCTCTTCCACCTCACGGAGGACGAGGTCGAGTTGTTCGCCGCTTCGACGCGCGAGGGTCAGTTCGGGCTCGGCGGCCGTCATGTCGATGTTCGACGGGATGACGTCCATCTCGGGGTGTTCGCGGACGATGTTCGTTATCTCCCCCCGCTTCTCGGCGTCCGTGAGGCAGTCGAACAGCGTCGGCGGTTCGTCGTCGTACGCCTCCATCAGACCGAGGTTCTCCGTTGCGTTCCCCTGCGGGTCCAAATCCACGAAGAGTACGTCGTGTCCGCGGGCGTTGAGTGCGCCCGCGACGTTGATGGCGATAGTCGTCTTCCCGACGCCCCCTTTCTGGTTCGACACGCAGAGTTTTACTGGTCCGGCCATACTGACTGTCTTTGCCGTCTAAACTTATAGGTTGAGTATGGCCGGCAAAACTGTCTCTACCGACTCTGTCGACGGCCGGTCGCTATCGTCGGCGACGACTCCCGAACGAGAACCCGCCTCGTTCGCGGCGGAAACACGCCGAATACCCGAAATGATCGATGTATCGCCCGAGACGCGAACGTGATGAATCGGAGTTGACCACCGATTCGAGGAAGCAAATACGGTTTTGACGTAAAAGATAGACGAAATTCCTAGATCGGTTTTCTCTCCTAGACCGTCTTTGCCCGTTCGCTCCCGGACGGACAGTACCTCTCTGACATCCTTTCCATCTCTATCGTCTCTTTCATCTCTTCCGTCTCTCCTTTCTTTCCAATCTTTGCTGTACTAACAGGTTTTGACGGATTTGCTATCAAAACTATCTCGTTCGTCTTTCTCGTAAAGATGGCCCCGGCAGGAAAAGTAGTCAAGCCATCAAAGATAGATTTGCTAGCAAAGAGGGTTGGGAGAGTAAAGCGAAACGAACTGTGCGAGACGGACGAGAGATGGAAGACGAGAAAGAGATGCGAGATAGACGAGCGAAGCGGGACGTGGAAGAGATGCAAGAGAGAAGCGAGGAGAAAACAGGGCGACCCGACAATCGGGACGAATTCGGGGTTTCGAAACCGACCGTGACCGTCCTCACCCGGCCGTCTTCGTCCGACGGGCCCACGTTCGACGGCTCTCCCCCGCGGCGGCCGTGGATATCGTTTCATACCCGTAGGTTCTACAGGCGGGTATGAACACGGGCCGCGAGAGGGCATCCCCCTTCGGACGGGTCGTCGGGAACCCCGCCGTACAGACGCTCGTGACGATGGCCGTCGTCTCCCTCTTGACGTGGTGGAGTTTTCTGGTCGGCTCGACCGGACTGTTCGTCCTCGCCCCGCCCATCTTCGACCCGCCGTGGGGCCTCGTGACCAGCGTGTACGCCCACGCCAACCCCGCGCACCTCCTCTCGAACGCGATGCTCATCGCCGTCGCCGGCGGCATCGTCTCGCTCTCGACGACTCGGCTCCGGTTCCACGCCTTCTTCCTCTCGACGGGCGCACTCGCCGCCGTCGCCCAAGTGTGGTCGGGCGTGATTCTCGGGAATCCGACGGCGGTCCTCGGGTCGTCCGGGGCGGCGTTCGCGCTGGTCGGCTACGTCCTCGCTTCGAACCCCGTCTCGGCGTCGCTCCTCGACCGGTTCCGCCTCCCCGCACGGGCCGTCGTGGTCCTCGTCGCCCTCGTCGCGTTCGCCCTCACGCTCACCTACAGCGCACCCGGAAGCGCGCTCGTCGCGCACTTTACGGGTGCCGTCGCGGGGCTGACCGCCGGCCGCTTCCGCCTCCTCCGCGACGACGCGCGGTGACGGCCTCGCCCGGGTAGCGTTTCTCCGTCTCGCTGTGTCTTCGCTCGGTCGCACTGGGCCCCTCCCCGTCGCGCTATTTCCTCTCCGCGTCCGATTCTGTTCGTCCGACCCCGCCCCTCCACCTCCCGGTTTACCGCTTCGAGACGGGATACTTCGCGGAGCGAACACGGTCTCGTTTCCCCTACTGTCGTAGGACGGATAAACAGAATAGTAGAGTTATTTTGTCGAATCGCTATTCGAACCGGCTAGTTTATGGCGTTCCGTCCTGTACTAGCCGCTGTCGAAGCCGGCCACCACACCGGCGACGCACACGCTTACAACCATGTCCACGCAAACACTCATCGTCGGCGGTGGTCACGTCGGCCGCTTGCTCGCCCGACGGATGGACGAACGCCGCGAGGCGGTCCACTTCGTCGACGACAGCGAGACTGCGGTTCGACGCGCACGGGAGAACGGAGTACCGGCACGGGAAGCGACGCTGACCAGTCCGCGGTCGTTGGACGACGTGGGTGCCGGCGACGCGGAGACGGCTATCGCGGTGTCGTTGGAGGACAGCGTCAACCTGCTCGTCGCGCAACTACTGCGCTGTCGGTTCGACGTTCCGCGAATCGTCGTCCTCGTCAACGACCCGCGGAACCACGACGCCTTCGACGGACTCGGAGTCGAATCAGTCTGTGCGGCGACGGCCGTCACCACGGCCATGCTCGAGACGACGTTCGACCTCGATTCGGCGTCGGACGGTTCGTCCGTCGAACTCAACGCCGACGACGGGTCCGAGTCGGAGTCCGACCGGCGTCCCGCGCGGCCGTTCGACTTCGGGAGTCGCCTCCGTTCGAAGACGCTCGCTACCGGCCGGTTCGCGGAGTCGGCCCGAAACCGAATCGCTCGCGGGAGGAGGTCGAACTAATGCAGAAGGCGTTAGAACGCGACCTCGGCCTGTTCTCCGTTCTCGCCATCAGTATCGGCGCGATGGTCGGGAGCGGCATCTTCATTCTTCCCGCTCTCGCCGTCAAAATCGCCGGCCCCGCCGTCATCCTCGCGTACGTTATCGCCGGCCTCCTCGTGTTGCCCGCGGCGTTGTCGAAGTCCGAGATGGCGACGGCGATGCCCGAAGCGGGCGGGACGTACCTGTACATCGAACGCGGGATGGGCCCGCTTCTCGGAACGGTCGCCGGACTCGGGACGTGGTTCTCCCTCTCCTTTAAGGGCGCACTCGCCCTGGTCGGCGGCGTCCCGTACCTCCTGTTGCTGTTCGACGTCCCCCAGAGCGTCGTCACGCCCGTCGCTCTCGTACTCGCGGCGCTTCTCGTTCTCGTGAACCTGTTCGGCGCGAAGCAGACCGGCCGTCTCCAAGTCGGCATCGTCGCGATAATGCTCGCGGCACTCGTGTGGTTCGCCGTCGGCGGGACGCCGAGCGTCCAACAGACGAACTACAGCCCGTTCTTCACCGGCGGCGTCGGCGGTCTCTTGGCGGCGACCGGACTTGTGTTCGTCTCCTACGCGGGCGTGACGAAGATAGCGAGCGTCGCCGAAGAAGTCGAAGACCCCGACCGGAACATCCCCCTCGGCATCGTCGGTTCGCTCGCGTTCACGACGCTCCTCTACACGCTCATCGTCGCGGTGATGGTCGGCGTCACCGACCCCGGAACCATCGCCGACACCTCGACGCCGATGGCCGTCGCCGCGGAGGCGACACTCGGCACCGCGGGCGTCGTCGCCATCGTGGTGGCCGCCATCTTAGCGCTCGTCAGCACCGCGAACGCGGGTATCCTCTCGTCGTCGCGGTACCCCTTCGCGATGGCTCGCGACAACCTCGTCCCCTCCTCACTGTCGGTCGTCAGCGACCGGTTCGGAACGCCGAGCACGTCTATAACGGTCACGGGGGTCGTCCTGTTACTGCTCATCGCGTTCGTCCCAATCCTCGACATCGCCAAACTCGCAAGCGCCTTCCAGATTCTGGTGTTCGTCCTCATCAACTTCGCTATCGTGGCGTTCCGCGAGGGTAACGTCGAGTACGAACCGTCGTTCGAGTCGCCGCTCTACCCGTGGACGCAGGCGTTCGGCATCGTCGGCGGCGTGGTCCTCCTGACGCAGATGGGGACCGTCCCGTTCGTCGGCGCTGTCGTGATGACCGCCGCCGGTATCGTCTGGTACTACGTGTACGCGCGCCCGCGAGTGGACCGCGAGGGCGCGGCGATAGACGCCGTCCGCCGACAGATCGGTCAGAACGCGGTCGAACGGACGCGCGACACCATCGAGGAGTGGACCAGCGGCTACCGCGTCCTCGTGGCGCTTCCCGACGATGTCTCGAAGGACAGAGAGCGGTCGTTCGTCCGCGTGGCGGCCGACCTCGCGCGTCCCCTCGACGGCCGCGTGACGGTCGTCCGCTTCCAGGAGGTCCCCGACCAAGTCCCCTTGGCGCACGCCTCGGAGGTGGAGTCGCCCGCCGACCTCCAGTTCGAGCGACAGACGGACGAACTCGACGAGGAGTTCGACGTGCCGGTCGATAGCGGCACCATCGTCAGCCACGACACGAAACACGCCGTCGTCAACTACGCCGACCACGAGGAGGCCGACATGCTCCTGATGGAGCACGACCCCGGCGCGTCGGGTCTCCGCGGCCGCCTCTTCGGCAACGACACCGACTGGGTCATGCGACACGCGCCCTGCGACGTGACGCTCCTCGACGACCGCGGCCTCGACGAGATAGAGACGGTCGGCGTCCTCACGGACGAGGGTCCCTACGACCCCACCAAGGTCGCCGTCGCGGACGCCCTCGCGTCCGAGGCGGGGGCCACGGTCGCGCTGAACCACGCGGTGGACGTGGAGTCCCGCCCGACGCGGGCGCGGACGATACGCGAGTACCACGAAGAGATCGGGCAACTGTGCTCTGCGCCGGTTCGGACGGGACTGCCGTTCGCCGACGGCGGCAGTTCCGACGAACCGCCGCACGACGACGACGTGTTGGTCGTCGGCGTCGGAAGCTCCGACCAGACGCAGTCGCGCATCGTCGACGAGTGGGGCTGTTCGGTGTTGATGGTTCACGGGCAGGACGCACGGCGGCGCGGCCGCCTCGCCCGCCTCGCCGACCGCTGGCTCTTCTGAGCCGCCTCGAACCGCTCGGCTCACCCCCTCTGACGGAGCAAAACACATATCGGCCTCTCGCCCGGTCATCGTAGCATGGCGTCGACATCGATTGACGACCTCGACCGATACATCATCTACGCGCTCCAACAGGACGCGCGACACACGTCGGGGGGAGACATCGCGAAGGAACGCGGCGTCTCCGCGAGCACCGTCCGCAACCGAATCAGCAAGCTCGAATCCAACGGCATCATCCGCGGGAGCCACCTCGACGTCGATTACGAGGCGATGGGCTATCAACTGTACACCATCATCTTCTGTACCGCACCCATCCCCGACCGAGAGAAACTCGCGAAACAGGCGCTCGACGTGGACGGCGTCGTCTCCGTCCGGGAGATAATGACCGGCGACGAGAACGTTCACATCACCGCCGTGGGACGCGACAGCGACGACCTGAGCCGAATCGGACGGGAGCTCAGCGCGCTCGGGTTCGAGATAGCCGAAGAGGAGATCATCCGCAACGAGTACACCTGCGCTTACAGCCCGTTCGGGCGCGACGTCGAGGACTCCGACTGACGCTTCGGGACGCTCACGCCGTGCGCGTCGGTAACTCGGCGAAGCGGAACCAGAACTCCTCTAAGGCGCGCGCGAGTTCGACGAACTCCTCGGGTTCGACCGGCTTCACCAGATAGGCGTTCGCCTGCAGTTCGTAGAACTTCGTGATGTCTTCCTTCGTCTGCGAACTCGTCAGGACGATGACCGGAATCCGCGAGAGGTCCGTATCGTCCTGTATCTCTTCGAGGACCTCTTCGCCGGCCTTCCGCGGGAGGTTGAGGTCGAGGAGGATTATGTCCGGCCGCGGCGCGTCGGCGTACCCCTCGCGTCGGTAGAGGAAATCGAGCGCTTCGACGCCGTCGGAGGCGACGTGGAGCGTCGTCTCGACTTCTCCCTCCCTGAACGCCTCTTTCGTCAACCGTACGTCGCCGGGGTTGTCCTCGATGAGGAGGATCTCTATCGGGCCTCGGCCGTCGGTTTCGTCACTCATTGGTTGAAGGTAGCGTAAAGGAGAACGTCGAGCCCTCGCCGGGCGCGGAATCGAGCGATATCTCGCCGCCGTGGCGTTCGACGATGCGTTCACAGAGCGCCAGTCCGATGCCGGTACCGTCGTACTCCTCGCGGGTGTGGAGCCGTTGGAACACCTCGAACACCCGGTCTTCGTCCTCGGAGTCGATGCCGATGCCCTCGTCCGTGACCGAGATTTCCCACCGCTCGCCGCTGCGTTCGGCGGCGACGTGCACGCGCGGCGGTTCGTCGCCCGAGTACTCGATTGCGTTCTCCAGCAGGTTCTGGAACACCTGCCGGAGTTGGCTGTCGTCGCCCTTGACCGTCGGAAGCGTCTCCGCCGTGACTACGGCGTCGCTCTCCGTTATCGCCCGTTCGAGGTCGTTGCGAACCTCGTCGAGCACGTCGTTCAAATCGACCGGTTCGAGCGGTTCGCCGCGCGTCTCCACGCGCGAGTACTTGAGCAGGCTGCGAATCATGTCGCGCATGCGGTCGGCCCCGTCGACGGCGAACTCGAGGAACTCCCGTCCTTCCTCGTCCAGTTCGTCGCCGTAGCGGTTCTCGATCAGTCGGAGGTAGCTCGAAACCATCCGCAGGGGCTCTTGGAGGTCGTGCGAGGAGGCGTAGGCGAACTGCTCTAAGCGCTCGTTGGACTCCTCCAGTTTCCGCTGGTACTCCTTGCGCTCGGTGATGTCGTGGATGTATATCGACAGTCCGGACTTCGACGGGTAGACGTTGTACTCCAGCCACGCTTCGAGTCGCTCGTCGTACAGTTCGAAGTTGACGGGCGCTTGCGTCTCCATCGCCTCGCAGAACTCCTCCCAGAGGCGGCCGTCGGACCGTTCGGGGAACTCCTCCCAGAACGACCGTCCGACGAACCCGGACTGAGAGAGGCCGAACAGCTCCGCGGCGCGTTCGTTGAGGTGCGTGAACCGCCACTCGTCGTCGAGGGCGAAGAACGCGTCGGAGATTCGACCGAGGATTTCGCTCAGTTCGGTTTCGAGCTCCGACTTCCGCTCTTCGAGTTGCCGTTCGCGCTCTTTCTGCGCCGTGATGTCCTCGATGGCGACGACGACTCCGTTGTCGTCGCCGACCATGCCTTCGAGGGGAACCACGTTTATCGAGAGCCAGCGACGGTCGCCCTCCGTCCAGTCGGACCGACAGTGGAAATCGTACACGGGCTGGCCGGTGTCTATGACCCGCGTCCACGGTCGCTCGTCGTTCGGAACGAGGTTCCCCGCGCCGTCGTAGAGGTTCTTCGATTCGATGGAACTGCCCTCCACGGAGGGTTGGTCGGCGCCGAGGAGGTCGAGCGCTTGCTGGTTGGCCCGCACGAACTCCCTGTTGGAGTCGAGTACGCAGATGCTGACCGGCGCGGTTTCGAGTATCTGCTCGGTCAGGTCACGCTCTCTGCGGAGTTGGAGTTCGAACTCCCGTTGCTCGGTCATGTCGCGGGTCACTTTCGTGAACCCTTGGAGCGTACTGTCGACGTCCCGGATGGCGGTGATGACGACGTTCGCCCAGAACCGCGTGCCGTCCTGTCGAACCCGCCAGCCCTCGTCTTCGATGTGACCCTCTCTCGCGGCGGCGTCGAGGTTCGTCTCCGGGACTCCGGATTCGGTGTCCTCCTCCGTGTAGAACGTCGAAAAGTGCCGACCGACTATCTCGTCTTCGGAGTACCCCTTGATGCGTCTGGCTCCCTCGTTCCAACTGGCGACGGTTCCGTCGGGGTTGAGCATGAAAATCGCGTAGTCTTTGACCGCCCTCACGAACGCGCCGAACTCCCGCAGTTCGGACTGCTGGTCGTCCGACTCCGCCTCGTCCGGCGGTCGCCACCAGATGCGGGTTCCGTCGACGACCTCTTTGGTCCGTACCTCGCCGCGGTCGGCGGACGTCTCTAACGCCCGTTCCGCGGACCGTTCCGGACACTTCAGTCGCTCCGCGACTTCGGACGTCGTGTACGGTTCGTCGGCGTTCGAGAACAGGCGCTCTACGTCGCCTCGTGTGACGTCCGACGTCGAGCCCGAGTTCATCGTGTGACCGTTGTCGCTGGAGAGAACCCCGTTCGCGGTTGGGTTCGGCGTCTGTACTGCTGTTCTACGATTACCGTTCGCGATATGGGAGGGGTGTTCATCTGTTTGCTCACGTTCCTCTGTGCCACTTCGTTCGGAGGTAGTCCCCCGGCCTGCGGTTCGATTACCCTTCATCCAGAGGGTCGAACTCGGCGCTTCCGCACTCGCAGGCTCCGCTGGTTCCGACGACTCGAAAGCTCCCTGCGGTCGTCCGCTGGACAGGGTAGATGGCCCCGCACTCGGTGCACCGTCCGAGCGTTTCGGGGTCGCCGCCCGAGGTGGGCCGCTCCGTCATTCAGCCGCACTCAGTTCATCCGCGCCGACCGTACCGACTCTATCAGCCGTCGCGCGGTCGCCATCTCCGGTCCCGGTGCGGCCCGGTTCTCCTCGGCGTCGTACTCGACGATTCCGGCCTCGTCGAGCTTCGGCAGGTGGTGGTGGTGGAGTTTGACCTCCATCCGTTCGACGGCTTGCTCGGGCAACGCGTCCAACGGAACGCCTCTCTCTTCGGCCGCGGTCCACCCCGCGAGGAGGTGGACGTGGTGCGAGCGGTTCTCCTCTGCGAGTATCTCGACGATGGCCCGTCGCTGGTCGTTCGCCAAGAGGGCGAGCTGTTCGTCGAGGTCTTCGGACGGGAGGGTTCTGTTTTCTGTGACTGCCATCGGACTCTCTGTTTCAAGACGAGTTCTCCTATCCGCAAAAGTAGTATACCTAAAGTGGTAGGCACGGGCTACGGGCGGCGGTCGAGAGGCCACTGACGTACGTTAGCGGATCTCTCGCTCCGTCTCCGTCGACTTCCGGTCGAATCGGCCTTCCGCCGGGTCACCTTCGGCGCTGGTTGTCGAAACCAGAGAGCGCACCCGAACGTGTTCGGCGCAAACGACTGTGACGTACCGCCGGAACTACCGACTGTATGATGGACTCACACTCGACTCGACGCACGTTCGCCGCGGCCCTCGGGACGTTCGCCGTCGGCGCACTCGCGGGATGTACCGGAAGCGGTGCCGAAGGGGACCAATCGGGCGGCGACGGCGGCGAATCGACGCCCACAGAGACGGAGACGCGGACGGCGACGGACGCCGAGAGTTCGGCGTCCGGCGGCGGCGGAGCGTCGCTCGACGGGTGGTTCGAGGGCGTGAGCAACTACGACGGCGTGGTCGATAAGACGGGCACCTCGGAGGTGACCGTCGCCGTCGGCGCCAGCGGAAACAACGGCAACTACGCGTTCGACCCCGCGGCCGTCCGCGTGGACGCGGGAACGACCGTCGTCTGGGAGTGGACGGGGAAGGGGGCGAGCCACAACGTCTCCGCGGAGGACGGCACGTTCGAGAGCGAGATGACAGACGAGGAGGGCCACACGTTCGAGCACACGTTCGAGGAGGGGGGCACGCACAAGTACGTCTGTACGCCCCACAAGGCGATGGGCATGAAGGGCGCAGTCGTCGTCACCGAATAACGTCGGTGAGCAGCCGAGTTTCACTCGGCGACGCCGAGCGACGACTGCCGACGCCGCTCTCTTTTCCGGAGGATGCGCCGCGTCGCACGCGGCGGTCGCGTCCGGGTGACGCGGGACGTTCCCGGCGTCGCCGCTACCCTTTCGTCGCTCCGGCCCCGTGACCGACAGGAGCGAACGATGAGCGTCACAGTCCACCTCGACGAGAACGAGAGCGTTCGGCTGACCGACGAAGTCGTCGAGACTCGCCCGCCGGACCGAATCGCGTTCGCGGTCGAAGGAACGATAACGATGACCGAAGACCTACTGGGATCCTTCGCGGGAGCGACGCTGAATCCCGTCCGAATCGACGTCTCCGGCGACGGGTCCCCCGCCGTCGCGATCGACCTCGCGGCGGAGTCGTCGCTCCGACTGGAAACCGTCGACGTCGGCGTGGAGACGCCGGACGCGGACGACCTCTCACCGGGGTTAGATTCGCTTTCCCCGGGCGGAGACGACGACTCGGAGACGACGGGTTCCCGCCCCGGCGCGATAGCGTTCACCGTCGAGGGGGCGATTCTGGACGTTCCGGCCGAGACGTTCGAATCGCTCCCCGGCGCGCCGCGGACCGTCGAGACGCTCACCTTCGCCGTCGAAGGCCCGGTTCGGACCGACGGCGGGCGGGACGACGTGCTCCTCGATTTCACCCTCCTCGGCTACGGCGTCGTCGTCTACCGGAACGGCGTCGTCGAAATCGGAACCGGCGGGACGTTGACGGACGTGGGCCTCCCCTGAGCTATCCCAATCGGAGTACGGTTCGGACGATTCCGTCAGCACCGTCCCGCGGATTCTCGTACATCTCCGATCTCCACACCGTCCAATCGGTAGCCGAACGCCCGAAGCGTGTTCTCACCCGCTTCCGTAAGCGAAAGACGTTTCGAACGGCCGACGGTCTCGACGTCGATGTACCCCCGCCGGACTAACGGCTTAGTGATGTGACTGTCGAGAAGGCGATACTCGCTTTTTGCGTTTGACGCGTCGTGGTCCGCGATAAACGGGAGTTCTTCTTCTCGTCCGTAGTCGATCACATCGCTCTTCCGAGCCTCGCCTTCCTCGTAGAGGTAGGCCAAGACCGCAACGTGTTGCGTATCCGGGCTGTCCATCGGGTAGGTCGGCAGTTCGGTGATGGTACGGATACCCTCGGCAACGTCGCCCTCCGTCTCGGCGGCATAGCGTTCAGCGCGGACGTAATAGGGCGTTGCACCCGTTGCCATACACGCTATCATCCCGCCGATGGCCGTGATCTTCGACCCCGACGCGAGATTCACGTACACCTCGTTATCGTCCCCGAAGGCGGTCGCGACTTCGGCGATCGTTCCGATAGAACCGTAGAAGTCGAAGATGTCGCACGAGACCGATTCGTGAGGGATATTCCGCTCGGTGAGGCGATGGCGTACTGTCTCCGCGTACGATGGGTGATCCGTTCGGTCTTCGTACTGCAAGAGGACGACCCGATCGGCTCGAAGGCGCTCCGCGGATAGTACGATGCGGTCGTTCTCGTACCCGACCGGCATCACATGTACGCGCTCTGCGACGTCCATGGTCGATTCGATGACCGCGTGGACCATAGTGACTGTGACGACAATGCCGACATAGTCTGATCTGTGTCATGACAGTTCACTTACTGTTAGGCCGTCTCTGCGTACTCGTGAATCACCTCCCTACTACCGACAGCGACCTCTCGAACGCGATAGCCGCTGAACGCGAGCGTCAGCGCGATACGTTGGCGATGATCGCCTCCGAGAACTATGCTAGCGAGTCCGTGCTGGAAGCGCAAGGTTCGGTGCTAACGAACAAGTACGCCGAGGGCGACCCCGGCAACCGATACTACGCCGGCTGTGAACACGTCGATACCGTAGAGGAGATAGCTATCGAGCGCGCGAAAGAACTGTTCGGCGCCGAGCATGCCAACGTTCAGCCCCACTCCGGCACGCAAGCGAACCTGGCGGCGTATCTGGCGCTACTGGAACCGGGCGACCGGATCCTCTCTCTAGAACTTTCCCACGGCGGCCACCTCTCACACGGCCACGAGAGAACGTTACCGCACGATCACTTCGAGGTATTCCATTACACACTGGACGTCGACACCGGTCGCCTCGAGTACGATGCCGTCGCGGAGCGCGCTCGGGAAGTGAACCCGGACCTTCTCGTGTCCGGCTACTCGGCGTACCCGCGACGAGTAGATTGGACGCGGATGCAGGCGATTGCGGAGGAGGTGGACGCCTACCACGTGGCCGATATCGCTCACCTCACGGGTCTTATCGCCGGCGGCGTTCACCCGTCGCCCGTCGATACCGCCGACATCGTCACCTGTTCGACGCACAAAACGATCCGCGCGGGTCGCGGTGGGATGGTCCTCTGTGACCGGGAGTACGCGGATATCGTCGATAGAGCGGTGATGCCGGGTTGCCAAGGCGGCCCTCTGATGCACAACGTAGCGGGGAAGGCGGCGGGGTTCGGTGAGGCGCTGAGGCCCGAGTTCGAGGAGTACGCGGCCGCTATTCTGGAAAACGCCGAAGCGTTATCGGAGCAACTGCGAGCGCGAGGCCTCGAACTCGTTTCGGGCGGAACCGACGTACACTTCGCGCTGGTCGACCTTCGAAACACACACCCGGAGCGAACGGGGCTCGCCGCGGAGAGAGCCCTCGAAGAGGCCGGTATCGTCGCCAACAAGAGTGCCGTCCCAGGCGACCCGCGGCCGCCAACGCGCGCTAGCGGTCTCCGGTTAGGTACTCCGGCCCTCACGACCCGGGGCTTCGGACCGGACGACCTGCGAACCGTCGCAAATCTCGTCGTAGACGTGCTCGAAAATCCAGCGGACGACGCCGTCGAAGCGGCGGTCCGAGAGCGCGTCTCGGAACTGTGCGACGAGCACCCCGTATACGAATAATATCTTACGAGAAAAAGTACCACACCGCGCGTCACCGACCGAGGGCGGGCGTCCTCAGTCGTCGCCGCCCATCACCCGTTCGGAGACGGGCGTCGGTTCGCCCGCCGAGTCGGACTCGACCGACCGCACGCGGAACCGCTTTTTCACCACGTCGTAGGCGAACACGACCGTCCCGAGGATGAGAAGCGAGTCCCCGGGGAGTCGCGCCCAGAACAGCGTCTGGACGATGCCGGAGTCGTAGAACGCGAGACTCCGCGAGAACGCGTAGTTCTGGGTGAACGCGGCCTCAAGTTGGAGGAATCCGACCGGGAGGACGGAGACGAACACCATCACCGCGAGGCCGACGTTCCACAGCCAGAACGCCCGCCGGAGGTTCGTCTCGTCCCACGCGTCGGGCCGGACGGTTATCCTGAGCATGTAGGTGGCCATCCCGAGGGCGAGGAAGCCGAACGCCCCGAACATCGCCGCGTGGGCGTGGCCGACGGTGAGGTAGGTGCCGTGCTCGTAGTAGTTCACCAACGGGAGGTTGATGAAGAACCCGAGCACCCCCGCGCCGACGAAGTTCCAGACGCCCGAGGCGATGATGAACATGAACGGTAGCTTGTAGGGGAACTCCGTTCCGCTCGTCGCCAAGGCGCGGTACTCGTTGATGGCCTCGAAGAGGATGAGCACCAAGGGGATGAGTTCGAGCGTCGAGAAGACGCTCCCGAGGGGGAGCCACACGTCGGGTTGGCCCACCCACCAGTAGTGGTGGGAGACGCCGATGACGCCCGACCCCATCACGAACAACGCCTCGAAGGCGACGGCTTTCTCCGCGGACCGCCGCGAGAGGAGGTTCATGCTCACGAGCGTCAAGGCGACGATGGCGAGGATGAAGAACTCGAAGGCGCCCTCGACCCACATGTGGACGACCCACCAGCGCCAGAACTCCGTCGTCACGATGTTCGTCTGCGGGGTGTAGAACATCCCCGCGGTGAACAGCACGGCGATGGAGCCGCCGGCGTACAGTATCATGTGCGCCAGCCCGTACGGCGCTTCGCGGTCCAAGAGGGGCTTGAACCCGCGGGCGACGAGGACGGCCCACACGAGGAAGCCGCCGAGCAGGCCGAACTGCCAGAGCCTGCCGACTTCGAGGTACTCCAAGCCCTCGTTACCGACAATCCACCACAGCGCGCCGTCGATGTACCCCTGCGCGCCGAGCCAGATGCCGGCGAAGCCACCGACGACGACGACCAACAGCGCGCCGAGCAGTCCGTTGACGTACCGCCCTTGGTTCGACGGTTCGTAGCCCGTCAGAAGCGGCGGGAGGAACAGTCCCGCGCCGAGCCACATCGTGGCTATCCAGAGGATGCCCAAATCGAGGTGGTACGTCTTCGCCAAGGCGAACGGGAGGTACGACAGGATGTCTATCCCCAGCAGTTCGTTGAGGCCGAAGAAGTCGCCCCGTTCGATGTAGTAGTGCGCCAGCAACCCGCCCAAGAACACCTGTCCCACGAACAGCAGGGCGGCGAGGGGGACGAACCGCGTCGCGGCGCGTTGACTCGGCGTCAAAGACAGTTCCGAGGGCTTCGGAACGGTGACGCCCTTCGTCTCCGGTTCGGGCAGTTCGACCGACTTGTAGAGCCAGACGCCGATGCCCGCGCCGGCGACGAGAAGCACCATGGCGATGACGCTCCACGTCATCGTCCCGGCGGTGGGGACGTTACCGGCGTCGGGCGCGTACGGCCAGTTGTTGGTGTAGGTGTGGTCGCTCCCCGGCCGGTCGGTGTGCGAAATCCACGCCGTCCACATCGCGAAGTCGGCGAAGCGCTTCGCCTCCTCCTCGGAGTCTATCATGTTCGCCGGGACGCCGTGTTCGGCGGACCCCTCGTGGTACCGTTCGACGTAGTCCTGCCGAACCTGCTGGTGTGCGTACACCTCGGCGGCGGAGTACTCGACGGTTCCCTCACCGCCGGTGGAGGCGTCGAGTTCGCGTTCCACCTGCGACTTCACGGCGGCCTTCTGGTCGGCGCTCAGTTGCTCGTACGAGGAACCGTACCGCTCCTCCGCGTAGTACTCGCGCATGTACTGGACCTTCGAGTCCAGCGCTTGCGCGGTGAAGTCCTCGCCGAAGTACGCGCCGTTACCCAGTATCGACCCGTGGTTCATCAGGCCGTCCTGCTGGAAGACGACCTTCCCCTCCCGAATCTGCTCGGCCGTCACGACGGTCTCCCCGTCGGGGCCGGTCACGCTGTCCGGTATCGGCGGCGCGTTCGCCGCGGAGTACCACGCCCCGACGCCCATGACGACGAGGTTGAAGACGAACACCGCCACCAGTAGTTTCGCTACTGTCTGTCTCGTTACCCTCATAGTTGGTCGTCGGCCCCCCACCGACTAAAGCGCGGAACGAACTTCCCACGGTCTGAGAGCCCGCCGAACATGTTCCGGCCGGGAACTACGGCGACGGGACCCGACGCTACCGGTCGAAAAAAGCACCAATTATTCGGCCGCTCGGAGACGGACGGCCGGCGTCTATTCGACGTACAGCGACGCGGCGATGACGGAGAAGCCGACGGCGGTCAGGACGCTCTCGACGAGGAGGGCGTAGTCGGGGTCGAAAGCGAGCAGTTGGTCGACGACGCCCGCCGTCATCGACCCGAGGGTGACGATAGCGAACCCGACGAAGAGGGCCTTCAGCGCCCGTCGCCCGGTCCGTCGGAACGCCTTCCACGTGACGAACGTCACCAGACCGCCGAGCACGAGCGTCACCGTCTTCGCGACGACCACCGCCAAGGCGAGGGGCGGGTCCGTCGTCATCGTCGCTCACGCTCCGCTCTGACCTCGGACCACAGGTCGGCCAACTGGTCGGCGGCCGTCTCCGCGCCCTCCTCGACGCGGACGTTCAACGCCAGTCCGTCCGCCTCCTCCTCGACTGCGAGCACCACCCGGTCGAAGGTGAGTCGGTACGTCGCCGCCTCGCCGGCGTGGAGTCGCTTCTCCGCGAGGTTCGCCTCGACGAGGCGTTCGAGCTTCCGGTACACCGTCGAACGGGGGAGTTCGCACTCGTCGCAGATCTCGTCGGCGGTCATCGGTCGGTCCATCCGCTCGACCATCCGCTGGCAGTCGTCGTCGTTCAGCACGCCGAACACCGACCCGGGGTCCGGCGCGAGTGCGTCCGCGAGTGGGTTCGTGCTCATCTGTGTCACCGTCGCTCGCTGCGCGCCGCGTTCGTCGCTCGCTACGTCGCGTCGGCTCCGTGTCTGTGTTGGGTTTCGCCCCTCACTCCGATTTACCGTCCGAGCGGACGCGAACGCGGGTGACGTGCCCGCCGCACCCGCAGCGTTCGACGTACTCCCACTCCACGTCGTGGTCGCTCGCTTCGAGTTCCTCGTAGAGGTACGTCTCCGGGTGGCCGTTGTCGCCGTGCGTGACGAGGTTGACGTGGTTCCCCGGCGTCGTGTGGGCGACGGCGTCCAACGCCTGCCGCACGACGAGTTCCCTGTCGCCGGCGTGGACGGGGTGTTCGAGGTTCGCCGACCACGAGTTGTCGTGGACGCGGTCCGTCACCGGTTCGACCGTTTCCTTCGTCCCGTGCGATTCGCCAGCGTCGGATTTCGCGTCGCTCATACTCGAGTGTCGGCGTCGGGACACCCTGAACGCTCCCCCGAACACGTTCGGGCCTCACTTGTCGGAGTCGAGATACTCCTTGATGACTCGCCCCTCCGCGCGGTGGAGCTTCTCGCTGGTCGTGGACTTCGCGAGTCCGACCCGCTCCGCGAGCTCCGTCAGCGTACAGCGCCGCGGCGAGTCGTAGTACCCCTCCTCGACGGCGGTTTCGAGGAGTCCGCGCTGGTCGTCCGTCAGGAGCGACTCCATCTCGACGGTCTGTTTCACGGACCGGAGGTCGAAGGGGATGCCGAACGCTTCGAACTGCGCGCCGAGTTCGGAGAGCCTGTCGCGCGACGCCGTCACCTCCAGTTCCGCCTCGCCGTCGCGGATGGCGATGGGGAGTTCGAGGGGGACGCCCGCCTCGCGGATGGAGAGGAGCAACAGCGGTTCGGTCGTCTCGAACTGCACGAGCGCGGCGTCCTCCCGCACTTCGAGCAGGTTCGTCGAGAGGACGCGCTCGTCTTCGTCCATCTCCGCTATCACCGTATCGAGGTTCGACCCCGACAGTTCGACGAGGCCGACGCCCGTCTCGTCGGACGGCATCGCGGCGAGCACCTCGAACGTCACGTCGGGGTTCGCCGTCGAGAGCTCCGACACCCACGTCTGCTCCGGCAACGTTATCGCTAAGGTAGCTCGCGGCATGGCTGAGTCTTCTCACTCCGTTTGAAAGTAGTTGCGGACGGTCGCTCGGTCGTCCGCCGAGGCGACGACGCGCGCCGCCGGGTCCCGAAGCGCGCCGACGAGTCGGTGGGACAGTCGCTCGACCGTCCGTCGCTGTTCGTCCGTCACTCCGCCCTGCGCCTCCAACCGGCGGAGCGCGCGCCGGACCTGTTCGCGGCGCATCCGCTCTACGGGCCCGCCGACGTCCGCTCCGGCGGCTTCGTCGGCATCGACGGCCGCCTCGGTGCGGGCGGTCACGACTCCGTCCTCCCGTCGGCCGTCGGCGTCGGGCCGTCGTATCCGGGCGGAACGTACGGACAGAGGGGGTCGCTCCCGAGGGGGTCGCCAGTGTGCGCGTAGGCGCGGGACCGACTTCCGCCGCAGAGTCGGTTGAACGGACACGCGCCGCACTTCCCGCGGAGCCGATCCCTGTCGCGGAGCGACTCGAACAGGTCCGACTCCCGGTATCGCTCGACTAAATCCTCCTCCCGGACGTTCCCGACCGACTCCGGGAGGAAGCCCGAGGGGAAGATTTCGCCCGTGTGGCTCACGAACGCGAAGCCGTCGCCGGCGACGATTCCGCGCCGCCGCGAGACGCCCGTCGGGGGGCCGCCGCCCGACTCCCCGTCGTCGGCTTCGGCCCGTCGCCGTTGGACCCTGACGCGACGGTAATGGGGTGCCTCCGTCGTCTTGAGTCCGAACGGTTCCTCGTCGCTGACGGACGCCAGCCACTCCATCACCTCGTCGGCGCGGTCCGGCGACACCGGGTCGAGGAGACGCCCCCTGCCCACGGGGACGAGGAAGAACACGGACCACATCGCCGCGCCCACCTCCGAGACGATGTCGCGGATGCCCGGCAGTTCCCCGACGGTTCGACGGCAGACGGTCGTGTTTATCTGGAGGGGGAGGCCGGCGTCGCGGGCGAACTCGGCGGCCGCCATCGTCTCCTCGAAGCTCCCCCCCTCGCCGCGGAAGTCGTCGTGCGCCGCCGGACTCGCGCCGTCGACGCTCAGGGCCATCCGCCTCAACCCCGCGTCGGCGAGTTCCTCGACGCGTTCGCGCGTCAGCGACGACGTTCCCGACGGCGTGAGCGTCACTCGCAGACCGAGGTCGGTGCCGTGGGAGACCAGTTCCGCGATGTCGTCGCGGGCGAGGGGGTCGCCGCCCGAGAGGACGACGAGTTGCCCGTCGCCGAACGCCCGCGCCCGTTCGAGGAGGCGCTTTCCCTCCTCGGTGGTCAGTTCGTCCGGGTGGCGGTTCGGTTGCGCGTCGGCGCGACAGTGGTCGCAGGCGAGTTCGCACGCCTGCGTCACCTCCCAGACGAGGACGAACGGTCGCTCGTCAGTGTCCACGCCGACGTGCGGCGGTTTCGGTCGCTCTCGCGGGGATGCGTCGTCTCGTGACATGGTGGAACCGACGCCGCGCGGGCGTCGTTCGGACGGTGGGACGGACGCTCCCTCGCTCCTCCCCCGAACATGTTCGAACCGACAACGGCCGCTCGGCGTCTCTCTGACGGGAGAGTCGCCGACGGCCTGCTCGTGTCTCGACGAGGGATTCGACTACCGCTCGTCTCCGCTACGTCGCTCGGCCCCGAGAGAAAAATACCGCGTCGGGTTCGACTCGGCGGCCGTCGTCGCGATGCCCGCCGAACCGACGGATTGGTGGCGCACCCCGTCGACCCCCTCGGTGTCCATCGGCCGAGGGGGAACTCCTGTCCGAGAGCGACCGTCGCGTCCGAAAGCGATGCCCCGACTCACGTGTTACTGCTGCGGGTCGGGGTCGAACACCTCGGTGTTCTCCTCGCCCTCGGCGCGGACGATGCTCAGGCATCCCTTGCGGGCGACGCGACTGAGCGAGTGGTCCACGAGTTTGTAGTCGCCGGGGACGGGGAAGTCCATCGTGGCGATGGTGGTGCTCCCCGGCGGGACGAGTCGCGTCTGGATGTGCTTCTGCGGCTTCGTGCTCAGCGACCCCTCGGGGTAGAGCGTCTCCCAGACGTTGCCGATGGGGTGGAAACTGCTCGCGAGGTTCGGCCCGCCGGTGACGAAGAACACCCGGGCGGTGTCCCCCGTCTCGACGGTGGCCGCCGGCCCGTACTTCTCGGGCGTCGTCGCGTACTTCTCGCCGTTCATCAGCACGTACGTCGGATCCTCGGCGGCCATCGCGTCCACCGAGAAGCCGTGCTTACCCGTCTCGCCGGTCTCCTTGTCGGTGTACACCTCGTGTTGGCCGATGTACAGTTCTTCGTCCACCTCCGGCATCCCGTCCTTCGGTTCGACGAGGATGATGCCGAACATCCCCGCCGAGATGTGCATGTCCATGTTCGGCACCGCGCAGTGGTAGATGTACGCGCCGGGGTAGGTGGCCTTGAACTTCAGGTGGGCCGTCTCGCCCGGCGCGGTCGTCGTCGCCTCCGCGCCGCCGCCCGGTCCGGCGACGGCGTGGAAGTCCACGTTGTGCGGCATCGAGTTCGAGTCGGGGTTCTCGAACGTCAGGTTCACCGTGTCCCCCTGCCGGACGCGGATGAACGGCCCGGGAATCTGCCCCCCGTAGGTCATGAAGTCGAAGGTGACGCCGTCCTCTATCTCGGCGGTCACCTCCTCGGCGGTGAGCGTCACGTCCACCTCGGCGGGTTCGCTTCGGTCCAACGGACCCGGGATGTCCGTCGGGTCCGCGGCGACTCGGTCTACGTCCTGCTTCGTCTGTTGCGCCACGGTCGTTTGCTGCTGTTGGGTCTGTTCAGCGCTCGGTGCCTCCGACGCGCATCCGGCGACTGCCGCCACGCCGCCGAGTCCGAGTGCCTGTAGCGTCCGCCGCCGCGTAGTTTTCAGCATCGTGGTCACCTCACATCTGGGAGAAAACACCCCATATGTTTATAGTGGAATTACGAACGTCGGTCGATGAGACGGGAGCGAAGACGTTCGGTCAGAACGTAAAAAGGGTCGCGGAGGTCCGGTCGTACGGCGAACTCGCCCCGGAGGCGAGAGTCGAGGGACGCGCCCGTGAGGCGCTGACGTGCGCGCTCAGAACTCCTCGGCGGTGTCCACGCCGACGACGACGCCGACTTCGCCCTCTTCGAACCGTTCGCGGGCGTCGGGGGACTCCGCGAACAGCATCCGAGTTTGTTCCGTGTGCGCGCGTAGGAGGGCGCCCTCCGTCTCCTCGCGGAACTCGAAGTCGTCCAAAATTGCCTTCCACTCCTCGGCGGGGACGCGGTATCCGCGCACGCCGTCCACCGTCTCGTAGTCGCCCTGTCGTTCGAGCGTGGAGTGGCGACCGATGAGCGCCGAGTTCAACTCTACGAGGGCGGTCCGCAGTTCGTCGAGGCCGAGTCCGGTTTCGTCGGCGACGCGTTCCGCCACGGCGGCGTCTATCGGCGACTCTCCCGTCTCGGTGTCCGTCTCGTCGAACATGGTCCGAACCGACGCGGTGCGCGCGGTTCGGTCTTTCGGCCCCGTCGCGGCGCACCCCGGCGTGTCCTCTCCGCCTCTCAGTCCTCCGCTGCGGGCGCGAAGACGACGACGGCCGTGCTCGGTTCGACGGCGTACGGCGAAATCTCCCGCTCGCCGCTGAACCGGGCGAGTTGCCCCGCCCGCAGTTCGTGCGTCTCGTCGTCCAACGTCAGTTCGAGGTGCCCCTCGACGAGGTGGAGGACGATGTCGTTCCCCGGATGTCGATGCGGCGGGACGCGTTCGTCCGCGTCGAGGGAGAGGCGCACCATCCGCGGACGGCGCGTCTCGAACAGTTCGGCGTGCGGTTCCGACTCCGGTTCGTCCAGCGACGTGATTTCGGACATGACGGTTCGACGTACTTCGCACACCCTCCTCACCTTTCGACCGAACATGTTCGACCGTTTCTAAGTTCTTGAAAACTATCGCGTCTGGATTTATGTACCGTATTCTTACGTTCACATGTCATGACCGACCACGTAGGCGCACCCGGTAAGGGACTGTCTCGGCGCGAATTCCTGGCGGCGACGGGAGCCACGGGGGCAATCGGCGTCGCGGGCTGTTCCGCCCCGACGAACGGCGGCGCGGACGCGGCCACCGAAGCCTCCGTGACGGCCCAAGAGAACCAACTTCCGACCACGTCACCGCCCGAAGTGGTGAACGTCGACGAACAGGGCGGGTCGGTGACGCTGAAGACCGCACCCGCCACCCACGACGTCCACCCGTTGGAGACGATGGGCGGTCCGGTCGAACTTCCGCGGGTGTGGGCGTTCCAAGCCGACGACAGAGACCCGTCGGTGCCCGGCCCCATCATCCGCACCACCGAGGGCAACGACATGGAGGTGACGCTCGACAACACGAACGGGAAGCATCCGCACACGGTCCACTTCCACGGCGTCCAGAAGACGTGGGAGAACGACGGCGTCCCGACGACGACGGGTATCACCGTCAATCCCGGCGAGAAACACACCTACTCCATCCCGGCGAACGTCCCCGGGACGCACCTGTATCACTGCCACTTCCAGACGCAACGGCACATCGACATGGGGATGTTCGGCATCTTCCGCGTCGACCCGAAGGGGTACGAGGAGGCCGACAAGGAGTACTTCATGACCGTCAAGGAGTGGGACTCCTCGCTGAACCGGATGATGGCCGGCGAGGACGCCTCCTACAGTCCGCGCAACCGCAACCCCGACGTGTTCACGGTCAACGGCAAGAGCGCGCCGCGGACGCTCCACCCCGAGGACGGGTCGCCCATCATCGTCTCGAAGGGCGACACCGTCCGCGTCCACCTCGTCAACGGCGGGTACATGAGCCACCCGATGCACATCCACAACCACCGGTTCCGGCGCGTCGAGAAGGACGGGGGCGCGATTCCGGAGGCGGCGCGCCACGAGATGGACGTGACGAACGTCGCCCCCGCGGAACGGCACACCGTCGAGTTCACCGCCGACGCCCAACCGGGCGTCTACCTGATGCACTGCCACAAGGTGAACCACGTGATGAACGGCACCGCCTACCCCGGCGGGATGCTCACGGGCGTCGTCTACGAGTCGGTGATGGACACCGACATCTTCGCACAGCTGATGGAGTACGCGGGATACGAGGGGGCCTGACAATGTCCGACAGCAACGCATCCGTGACGCGTCGCACCGTCCTCAGAGGAGTCGCCGGGAGCGCCGTCGCCGGCGCGGCACTCGGCGCGGCGGGGCCCGTCTCCGCCCAGTCTTCGGGCCTCGACTCGTGGTTCTCGAACACGAGCAACTACGACGGCGTCGTCGACGAGACGGGCAACTCGGAGGTGACCGTCACCGTCGGCGCGGAGGCCAACGGCGGCGGGTACGGCTTCGGTCCGGCGGCGATTCGCGTCGACCCCGGAACCACCGTCGTCTGGGAGTGGTCCGGCGCGGGCGGCAGTCACAACGTCGTTGCCGAAGACGGCTCGTTCGAGAGCGAGATGACCGACGAAAAGGGCCACACGTTCGAGCAGACGTTCGACGGCGAAGGCGTCGTCAAGTACGCCTGCGCGCCCCACAAGGCGATGGGCATGAAAGGCGCAGTCGTCGTCGGAGACGCCGCCGCCGGGTCCGCCTCGGGGGCGTCGCCCACCGAGTCGTCGGGGGCGTCCGAGGAACTGAAGAGTTGGTTCGAGGGCGTGAGCAACTACGACGGCGTGGTCGACCGGACGGGCACCTCGGAGGTGACCGTCACCGTCGGCGCCAGCGGAAACAACGGCAACTTCGCGTTCGCCCCGCCGGCCGTCCGCGTCTCGCCCGGCGCGACGGTGGTCTGGGAGTGGTCCGGCAACGGCGGCAGTCACAACGTCGCCGCCGAGGACGGCTCGTTCGAGAGTGAGATGACCGACGAGAAGGGTCACACCTTCTCTCAGACGTTCGAGGAGGGGGGCACGCACAAGTACGTCTGTACGCCCCACCAGGCGATGGGGATGAAGGGCGCAGTCGTCGTGGACGACTCCGCGGCGGCGGTGTCCGGGTCCGGCGGCGGCGACGGCGTCACCGAGGAGGACTTTTGGCCCCTCTCGGTGGCCGGGAGCGTCACCCTCGCCGTCGTCTCCCCCATCATCTTCGGCGTCGCCGCGTGGATAGCGGGGACGGGCGACGAACCGAACGTCGAGTGGCGCGAGGACGCCGAGGGCGACGACGGACGCGTTCGGTCCTGAGTCGCCCCCGGCCCGAGCCATCTGCCTTCTTGAGAACGTCGGACGACGCGGCGACGCGACTTCGTTTCCTGACCCGAACGTGTTCGCGACCAAGACGAGGGTTCGTGCGCACGTACGCGCGACCATGAGCGCGATTCCATGCGGCGTCGACACCGACAGCCAACCGCCGATGGCGATTCCCCTCCGGCACTTTCTGGTCGGACTCGGCTTCCTCCTCGGCGGCGTCCTCGTCGCCGCCGCCGACGCCGTCGGGGCGGTATCCGGACTCGTCTCCCCCGCGCGGTACCACCTCCTCCTCGCGGGATGGGTCTGTCTCACCATCCTCGGCGCGATGACGCAGTTCGTCCCCGTCTGGTCGGGCGCGGAGATTCACTCTCGCCGACTGGCGAACGCCCAACTGTGGTGCGTCGCCGTCGGCGTCGCCGGCCTCGCCGCCTGCTTTCTCTCCGGGCGCGTGGCGTGGCTTCCGGCCGTCGGCGCGGTCGCACTCGTCGGGTTCTGGCTGTTCGTCTACAACGTCGGCCGGACGCTCCTGACCGCCCGCCCCCTCGACGTGACCGAACGCCACTTCGCCGTCGCGTTGGCGTTCTTCCTCCTCGTGACGGCGTTCGGTCTCGCGCTGGCGGTGGACTTCACCCGCCCCGTCGTCGCGTCCGCCGGACTCGCCCGCGCGAACGTCGTCGCGGCGCACGCGACGCTTGCGGCGTTCGGCGCGGTGCTGACCACCGTCTTCGGCGCGCTGTACCAACTGGCGACGATGTTCACGCAGACGGAACTCGACCGGTACGACCGCGCGATTCAGCGGTTCGAAACCGTCGCCTACCCCCTCGGCGTCGTCGCCCTCGCCGGCGGTCGGTTGGTCGCCGCCCCGTCCCTCGCGCGGGCCGGCGGCGTCCTCGTCCTTCTGAGTCTCTTCGGGGTCGGCGTCGTCCTCGGGCGGCGACTCGTCGAGACGAACCTGCCGCGGTCGGCGATGCTCCGGCGCTACGCCGTCGTCGCGGCGTCGCTGGTGGTGTGGGCGCTCGTAACCGCACCGTCGTGGCTCGCGGACCCCCTCGCCGCCGACGCGCGGTTCGGCGCGGCGGGGGCGACGCCCCTCCTCGCCGTCGGCGTCGTCGGGTTCGTCGTCCTCGGAACCCTCTATCACGTCGTCCCGTTCATCGTCTGGGAACACCGCTACAGCGACCGCATCGGCTACGAACCCGTCCCGACGATAGACGACCTGTACGACTCCCTCGTCGCCGCCGCCGACTTCGCCGCGACGGTGGCCGGCGGGGGTCTTCTCCTCGCCGCGGCGTGGTTCGGCCTCCCCGACGCCGTTCGACTTGCGGGCGGCGCGTTCGTGGCGGGCGGCGTCGTCCTGTTCGTCTACAACCTCGCCTCGGTCGTCCACGAACACGGGCCTCGCGGCGTCGTCGGGACGGTCCTTCAGCGTTCGGGGCGTCGCGGCGACGACTCGCCGCCGACCGAGTAGCGCGTCACGGACTCTTCTCGTCGCCACCGTCGATCAGCCTCGGACACCTATGTGGGAATTATTACACTTCCTCTCTCGACGCCTCCGGACTGCCGGTGCCGACGCCGCGAGCGCCCCGAATCCCTAACGATCGATACTGCGCTTCCGGCCTCCTCACGCCGTTTAACGACCGATTGAGCGCTTTTTCGGGAACCAAATCTGTCCGATAGGCGATTTAACTACTGGTATTCATTTCTTAATCTCAGGTGAAACAGACATTATCTAGAAATTAGATAAGTGTTTGTGACTATATCGCTTATGTGAACGATGGCCGAAAATCTGGAGAAGAAACTAGCGACCACCAAAGTGAGCGGAAATAACTCGACGGTCGTCCCGGACGTCGTGCGTACCTCCGAAGACATCACGGCGGGAGATACGCTCGAGTGGTACCTCACGGAGCGTGGGTGGATAATCGTCCCCGAACGAGCCGACTCCTCGAACGACGATGAGTAGCACCGCGACGCAGGAGGGCGACACTTCGGCGTCGCAGTCCCGGGAGCAAGCGCTCAGCATCTCCGTTATCGTCCCGACCTACAACGAACGGGAGAACATCGAACGCATCGTCGACAGGTGCTTGGCGGCGCTCTCGGACCGGTCGATGGAACTGCTCGTCGTCGACGACGACTCCCCGGACCGGACGTGGGAACTCGCCCGAGAGGAGTACCGGGACGACTCGCGCGTCCGCGTCGTGCGCCGGACCAGCGACAAGGGACTGGCGCAGTCCGTCACCGAGGGGTTCAGACGGTCGAAAAACGACGTGTGCGCCGTAATCGACGCTGACCTTCAACACCCCCCGGAGAAGCTCCCGGAACTCCTCGACGCCTTGGAGGACGGCGCGGACGTCGTCATCGGGAGCCGGTATCTCGACGGTGGCGGCATCGAAAACTGGTCTCGCACTCGGAAGGTCGTGAGCAAGGGAGCGGGCCTGTTCTCGAAGGCGCTTCTGCCCGAAATCCGCGGCTGCAGCGACCCGATGTCGGGGTTCTTCGCCGTTCGCCGCGAAATCGTCCAAGACGTCGTCTTGGACCCGGAGGGGTACAAAATCCTCCTCGAACTGCTCGTCAAGTGCGACTACGATACCATCGTCGAGGTGCCGTACGTCTTTCGGGACCGGGAGTACGGCGAATCGAAGCTGACGGCGAGCGAGTACCAGTTCTACGTCGAACACGTGTTGATGCTTTCGACCGTCTGGCTCGGAACGACCCTCACCCGTAACTCCCGGAAGGTCGTCCGCATGTTGGAGTTCTTCGCGGTCGGCGCACTCGGCGTCGTCGTCAACATGGGCGTCTTCGCCGCGTTCTCGTACGGCCTTCAGGAGCACTTCCTGATCGGCGGCGTCGTCGCGTTCGTCGCCGCGCTCAACTTCAACTTCGTCGGGAACTACGCGATTACGTTCAACCGCCCGCAGGCGGACCTCCTCGAGATGTACTACAAGTTCAATCTCGTCTCCCTCGGGGGACTGGTGGTGTACACCGCCGCTCTCACCGGAGCCATCGAAATCGCACAACTGCCGGCGCTCGTCGCGAACGGCGTCGCCATCGCTACCGGGGCGGTGTTCAACTACGTCGGCACGGAGGAGTTCGCCTTCGCGGACGCGGACACGCGGCAGGAGACCACCACCAGTGCGGTCACGATCGAACAGTACGCGGACTGAAACCTCATCTACGACTTCACCAATGAACCTCGACAGCAAACGCGTCCTCGTCACCGGAGGCACCGGCTTCATCGGATCGAACCTCGCGAACACGCTCGCCGAATCGAACGACGTCGTCGTCGTCGACGACGGCTATCTGGGCACCGAGGAGAACCTCGACCCGGAGATAGAGTACCACGAACGGAGCGTCCTCGACGACAACCTGCCGACCGACGTAGACGTCGTCTTCCACCTCGCGGCGCTGTCTTCGTACGCGATGCACGAAGAGGACCCCGCCCGGGGTGCGCGCGTGAACGTCGAAGGGTTCGTCAACACCGTCGACCAAGCGCGCAAGGACGGATGCGACACCGTCGTGTACGCGTCCACCTCCTCGATATACGGCGACATGACCGAACCGTCGCCCGTCGACATGGACGTGACGGTGAACACGGGGTACGAGGCGTCGAAGATGGCGCGCGAGAAGTACGCCGAGTACTTCCACAACCACTACGGCCTGAACACGGCTGGAATGCGGTTCTTCAGCGTCTACCAGGGCTACGGCGGCGCAGAAGAACACAAAGGGGAGTACGCGAACGTCATCGCGCAGTTCGCCGACGACTTGGCCAACGGGGAGTCGCCCGTCCTTTACGGCGACGGGACGCAGACCCGCGACTTCACGCACGTGCGCGACATCGTCCGCGGTCTGATAACCGCCGCCGAACACCGACTCCAAGGCGTGTACAATCTGGGAACCGGTCGGCAGGTGTCGTTCAACGAGTTGGTCGAGATGTTGAACGACGAACTCGGGACGGACGTCGCTCCCTCGTACGTCGAAAACCCGATTCCCGAGAGCGTGTACGTCCACGATACGATGGCGGACACCTCCGCCATCCGCGAGGCGACCGGTTGGGAAGCGGAGATACCGCTCGAGGAGGGGATTCGTGAGGTCTGCTCCCAGTACCTCGACGACGAACCGGCTGCAGGGGTGACTGTTCGCTGATGGCGACGTCCGAGACCCAGTTCCCGTTCGACACGGACGACGTCGGGCTCATCATGCTCGCCCTCATGCTGATGACCTACGCGAATCTCGTCCTCTACAACACGGGCGGATTCGCCGTCTCGGTCATGAACGAGGTGACGACGTTCGCGTACGACCCGCCGGCCTTGGCCATGGCGGGCGCACTGGTGCTGTACCTCGTGGCGTTCCTCGCCCTGCTCAGCGTGGGGTCCGCGTGGTCCGCCAGCGTCTCGAAACTCTCGTACGTGACGCCGTTCGTCTACGGCGTCGTCGGGATACTGTTCCTCAAAAACGTGTTCTCGACCTCGGTGATCCGAGAGCGGGTGATGGGCGGCAAGACGGACGGGTACGTCCTCCAGTACGAGGGCGCCGGACGTCTCCTGCGGGGGAAAAACCCCTACACGTACAACTACGACCAGGAGATTCTCGCGCAGGTCCCCGGCTACTTCCGTACGCCGTTGACGCCGGACCTCCTCCCGCAGGGAGTCCAGTACCCGACGAACATCGTCACGCACCTGGACTACCCGCCCGTCTCCGTCATCTGGTACCTGCCCGCGCGGGCGCTCGGAGTCTCGGGGGCGACGCAGGACCTCGTCGCGATGATGCTCCTCGTCGCCCTCGTCACGGTCGTAGCGAGGGACGAACTCCGGACGTTCATCCCCATCTTCTTCCTCATCGACTGGAACCTCATCCTGTTCCCCTCGGCGTTCATCCCGGACGCCGCGTGGGTCCTGTTCGTCGTCTGTGCGATTCTCTCGCTGCACTACCCCCGTCTGTCCGCGCTCTTCCTCGCGCTCGGCGCGAGCTACCGCCCGCAACCCATCATCGTCGCGCCCTACTTGGGCATCATCGCGTACAACCTGTACGGCAAGCAGTACCTCAAGAAGTGGGTCGTAACCGGCCTCTCGGCGACTGCGCTCATCAACGTCCCGTTCGCACTCTGGACGGGGCTCGGAGCCTACTGGGAGTACGTCACCATCCCCATCAGCATCACGCTCCCGCCCAGCGGAGTCGGACCCGCGATGCTGGTCGACTACCTCCAACTCGACCCGATGGCCGTCAAACCGCTGTTCACCGTCGCGGTGTTCGGCGCGTGGTTCCTGACGCTCGCGGCGTCGTACCGGTACTACGACAAACTCGGCGTCGGGATGCTCGCGTTCCCGGGACTCGTGCTGTGGTTCCACTGGCGGTCGCTGCAGAACTACATGCTCTGGTTCCCGATGTTCGTCTTCGTCGCGTACATCGTGGGCGTTCCGGAGCGCGACCCCCTCGAATCGCTGAAAGCGTCGTCGCTGCGCCTTCGAAGAGACGTGTCTGACGGTATCGAGGGGGCGTACGACGAAGTTTACTCGCGCGTGCAGAGCATCCGTAACTGACGCACACCGGCGGAAACGTCGTACGCGCCCGCCGGCCTCCGAATCGGCACCGCGACCGTTCTGATTCTCTGCGCGTCCCCGTTTCCATCTTCCCCCTCCACCACCGACAGAGACTCGAAACGCCGCCTCCGGCGGTGACCCTCGATCGGAGCGGAATTCTGAGATGCTCCCGTACGCGCATCGAACTGATCTCTCGGTCCGTCCGCGGCCGTATCCCGCGTGGCGTGTCCGAGGTCACGTTGCGGGTACGCTCCCTCCGTATAGTATCAATTCTGATAACCAACCGGAGTGGCTATACCTCTCACCTCGGACGTATCGCATGATGCTCGAAACGACGAGGCGGCGCCTGCTCGCGGGAACGGTCGGATTGGTCGCCTCGGGGACGGCGGTAGCCGGGCGAGTGCGCTCGCAGTCTCCGGACGAGACGACGCAGGCGACGTCCTCGTCTCCCTCGAACGAACGACCGTCGACGACGGTCTGCGCCCACTACTACCCGTGGTACGGACCTGACAGCCACTGGGACGAGGGGTACACGGAGACGCCGCTGTTGGGGGAGTACGATTCCGGTCACTCCGCGGTCATCGACCAGAACCTCGACTGGGCGGAACAGTACGGTATCGACTGGCTCTCGGCCAGTTGGTGGGGACCGAACTCCCGCGAGAATCGGATACTCGCGACGGTCTTCGGCGACCGGATTCGAGAGACCGACGTCGAGTACTCCGTCCTCTACGAATCGCTCGGACGGTTCGACGCGACCGACGACGGAATCGACATGGACCTGCCGGAGAACCGCGAGCGGTTGCTTTCCGACCTCGAATACCTGCAGGAGAACCACTTTCGTCACCCCAACTACCGCCGCGTGAACGGGAAGCCGATCGTGTATCTCTGGCCGAGCAGGGCCTTCCGGGGCGATGTCGTCGGTGCGTTCGAGGAGGTTCGCGCCGAACTCGACGCTGAACCGTACATCTGGGGCAACTTCGTGAGTCCACACGCCCCGACCGGCGCGGACCGAGACAGAGTCGGGGCGTTCGACGCGATTTCGATGTACAATCCGTACGCTCTATGGCGGCGGATAGACGCCGACGAACGGTCGTTCGCGAGTGCCCTCTCGGACCACTACCACCAGTGGCGCGCCGCCGCCGAAGGCGGGGAGACGCACTTCTACCCCACCGTCGTCCCCGGGTTCGACAACACGGAAGCCGGCGGCGACCTCCCGGTGTTACCGCGGGACCCCGAACGGTTCCGCGACGACTGTCGCTCGGCCCGGAAGACGGGCGACAGCGCCGTCAACACCGTCGTCGTAACGTCGTACAACGAGTTCCACGAGGGGACGCACGTCGAACCGACCCTGGAGATGGGTCACGCCTTGCTCGAGGCCGTCTCCGACGAACTGGCGACGGCGGAGGTGACCGACCCCCTCGACGCCCGCGCGTCGTTGGAACTGCGCTTCGACCGGACGGAATCACCGCCCGACGACAGTCGGCAGTTGGCGTTCGCGGCGAACCGAATCGCGCTCCGCGACGGAACGACGCCGCTGGCGAACTACGACGTCGGGGCGGCGACGGGGTTACTGTTCGGCGGCGGCGTGTACGACTCCGAGTCCGACGGCGCGCGGAGTTGGCGGTGGATGGGCGGTTCCGACGGTCGCTGTCGGGTGTTCTTCGAACTCCCGGCCGTCGAAGACGCGACGGCGCTTACGGTCGAAGGACTGGGGATAGACTCCGGCGTCCGGACGACCGTCCGACTCGACGGGCGAGAGATAGGTACGGTGACGCTGTCGGACCGATGGGACACCTACGAACTATCGATTCCGAACGGCTCGGACCCGTAATCGGTCGTCGTTCCGTCGAATCGGAGGACGCGAACGTATCGTCCGACGGCGACGGACCGACGGGTGCGGCCTGACTATCCCGCTCGGTCCTCGGACTCCGACTCAGAGACGGGGTCCGGAGTAGAACGCGACCGTCCCGCCACCCGAATCCGTCACTACAGCATCCAATCGACCAGCCACGCAACTGCGCCCGCGAACAGTAGCAGGACTCCGACCGCCGAGGTGGCCGGTTCGGGGATCAAGAACAGGATAGCGCCGGTGATGAGAAACAGCGTGATCAGGCCCTCGTCCACGAGACTCCCGTTCTCGTCGGAGCGCGCCTTCTCACGACTCGCAAGGGGCACGCCCCACCCGCCGCCCCACCCCCACGACGGGTAGTAGGGGAACCCCCCGCGGTCCTCGTCTTCCGTGTACTGATCGCCGTCGTAGCGACTCTCCTCGCGGTACGACTCGTCGCTGTACTGGTCGTTGGGAGAACTCATATTCAAAGAGGGGGCCGCCACCCGGTTCGGGCTTCTGATTGCGAGTGCAACGTCACTTTCCCGCCGTCCACGTTCCGTTCGACGCCGGCGGGTTCGTCCACGCTTTCCGCGACCAGTCCGTCGAGCGGTAGATCCCACGACCGAGGATCGGGAACTCGTGAAACGCCCTGTGGGAAACTCACGCCCCCAGTTCGGCACGCCCGTCGAACCCTCTCACCGCCGCGGAATTCGAGGAGAGTAAAAGCCGCCGTCTCCCGCCGCTTACGCGCCGGGATCGAACTCGCCGCGGCGGAGTCCCTCCCGGACCGGGCCGTGTTCTTCGTCCGTCGGCGGCGGCGCGGTCACGAGCAACGCTTCGAGTCGCCCGTCGTCGTCGGCTTTGATACCGCGCGGGGTCCCCGCCTCGACGACGAACACGTCGCCGGGTTCGACGCGGTGTTCGTCGTCGCCCTCTCGGACGAGGCCGGTCCCCGACCGCACGGAGACGACCACGTCGCTCTCCGGCGCGTGGACGGGGATGAACTGCCCCGGTTCGAAATACCCGCAGACGACCTTCGTTCGGTCCGTCCGGACCGCCTCTCGGGCGACGAACCGGTCGGCGTCGAACGTTCGCTCGGCGTCGAAATCTACCGCCGGCATCGACGGACACCTCCGAGGGGTTCCCCGCCGGTCGAACGCGTCGCTCCGTTCGCGAGTCGAGTCATACGCGCGGACGTTCGTCCGAAGGCTCGGTGGACGTTGTCCCGAACGTGTTCGCCGGCGGCGGGTCGACGCGTAACCGAGGCGGTCAGAACGGCGCGTCCGACTCTCCGCCCACCGCGCCGCCGTCCGTCGGGAACGGCGCTCCGTCGTCAGAGGGGTCGGGGAGTTCGCCGCTTTCTCGGAACTCGCTCGCCAGTCGGTCGAGTTCGTCGTCGATGGCGTCGCTCCGGTGGTGCATCGGGTGGACGCTCACCCGGACGAGTTCGTAGTCGTGTCGCTTCGCGAGCCCGTTCCACGCCCTGAACGACGCGACGGTGAGCGTCCGACTCTGCGGACAGAACGGCGCCGTCGGCGTGAACTCAGCCCGGAGGACCGACGGGTCGTCTTCGTCCACCGCGTACCGGTACCCCGAATCGGGGTGTCGGTGGTCGAGGTTGAGGCGCGCGAGGTTGTAGCCGAACGTCACGTCGTACACGCCGCGTTCCTCGAACACGTCCTCGGTCGTCCGGTGGAACGCGACGTGCTCTTCGCCCCGTAGCACGTCGTGTCCCTCCAAGGACGGGCCGGGTTCCGGGATGTGCTCGGGAACGAACTCGTCGATGCCGTCGAACGCGCCGTCGGACTCCGACGACGCTGACCCGAATCCGAACATACGCGAAACGTGGCGCTCCGTCGGGGTAGCCTTCCTCCCGAACCTGTTCGGCTCCGACGCCCCCGAGTGCGACGCTCGCTCGTTCGAATCTTCGGCTCCCGAATCGAACGTGTTCGGCGTCGTCTTCGTACTGCCGAAGCCCCTACCCGAACGTATGGCGACGACCGACCCGTCTCTCGACGACCTACCGACGGACGAACTGCCCGTCTCGCCGTCGCGTCCGATAGAGACGCTCGACGCGCGCGAACTGCCGCCGCCGCAACCGCTTCAGAAGACGCTCGAACTCCTCGCGGAACTGGACGACGAGACGGCGGTGGTGCAACTGAACGACAGAGCGCCGCAACATCTCTACCCCCGACTCTCCGAACGAGGGTACGAGTACGAGACGACGGAGTTCGAGGAGTACGTCGTCACGACCATCTGGAAACCGCAGGGTTGACTCGCGCCGGTCGGTTTCCGACGCGGCGTTCGCTCCGCCGTCGCCCCTCCTTTCGAGGCGTACCCGCCGAGCGGGGCGGGTCTGCGCTCCCCGCCGAGTATCCGACCCAACAATTCTTTATCTACTGAAACTGAGGTTGATTCGATGGTCGGAACCGATTCACTCGCCGCGGCGGACGGACTCGGAGCGGTCGCGACTTCGCCTCCGGAATTCCCCGGAGACGCCGGCTCCGACTCCGATTTCCGTCCGTCCCCGCCGTCGATTCGGGTGAGCCGACGATGAAGGGGTTCGTCCTCGCCGGAACGTCCTCCGGCGTCGGGAAGACGGTGGCGACGCTCGCGGTGTGTCGCGCCCTCGAACGCGCGGGCCAAGAGGTCAGACCGGCGAAGGCCGGCCCGGACTTCATCGACCCCTCCCACCACGCCGCCGTCGTCGGACGGCCCTCCCGAACGCTCGACCCGTGGTTGGAGGGCGAAGACGGGATGCGCCGGACCTACGCCCGCGGCGAGGGCGACATCTGCGTCGTGGAGGGGATGATGGGCCTGTACGACGGCGACACCTCCACGGCGCGCATCGCCGCGATGCTCGACCTGCCGGTCGTCCTCGTCGTCGATGCCAGCGCGGGGATGGAGAGCATCGCCGCGACGGCGCTCGGATTCCGCGAGTACGCGGACCGGGCGGGCGTCGAAATCGACGTCGCCGGCGTTATCGCCTCGCGGGCGCACGAGGGCCGCCACGCCGACGGCATTCGCGACGCGCTTCCGGCGGAACTGACGTACGCGGGCCGGATTCCGCCCCGCGACGACCTGGAAATCCCGGAGCGACACCTCGGACTCCACCTCGGCGACGAGTCACCGCTTTCGACGGAGGCGGTGGACGCGGCGGCCGACGGCGTCCGCGCGGAACGACTGCTCGAACTCGCGCGCCGTCCCGGATGGCTGACCGACTTCTCGGACTTCAGCCCCGACGCGGTTCCCGACGACGGTGCGGGCGGAGCGACCGATTCCTCGCGTCCGACCGTCGCAGTCGCCCGCGACGCCGCCTTCTGCTTCGCGTACCCGTCCACGCTCGACCGCCTGCGGGCGAGGGCGAACGTGGTGACGTTCGCGCCCGTCGAGGGCGACGCGTTGCCGCCCTGCGACGGCGTCTACCTCCCCGGAGGGTACCCGGAACTGCACGCCGAGACGCTCTCGCGGTCGTCGGCGCTCTCGGCCCTTTCGGACCGCGCGGCGGACGGGGTGCCCGTCTTCGGAGAGTGCGGCGGGTTCATGGCTCTCGGCGAGTCGCTGACCACCGCCGAGGGCGAACGCCACGAGATGGCGGGCGTCCTCCCGGTCGATATCCGGATGTGCGACCGGTATCAGGCCCTCGACCACGTCGAACTGCGGGCGACGCGCGACGCACTGACCGCCTCGAAGGGGGAGACGCTCCGCGGCCACGAGTTCCACTACTCGACGGCCGACCCCGACTCGGACGCGACGTTCGCCTTCGAGGTCGAACGCGGCACCGGAATCGACGGCTTCGACGGCCTCTGCGAGTACGAGACGCTCGGCACGTACGCGCACGTCCACGCCGAGAGCGGAGCGTTCGACCGGTTCGTCGACCGACTCTGACGACCAGACCACACGACACCGCACCCATGACCGACACGAACGACACCGGAACGAACGACATCGACCCGGAGACAGTCCGACGAAACACGCCCGGCCGCGGCGTCCGTCCCGACGCCGCGACCATCGAACCGTCCGCGCCCGAGGAGTTCGGCCTCGTGCAGGTCTGGTGGGGCGACGGCAAGGGGAAGACCACCGCCGCGATGGGTATGGGCTTTCGCGCCGCCGGTCACGGCTACCGCGTCCACATGCTCCAGTTCATGAAGGGCGGCGCGGACTCCGTGGAGGCGGTCCGCGGCGAGTACAACGCTATCGGGGCGATGCCGGGCTTCTCCTACGAGAACCTCGGCCACTACGGATGGGCCGGGATGGCCGACGGGAGCGACGACGAGACCCACGAGGAACGCGCGGCCGCCGGACTCGAACGGGCGACCGAACTCCTCGCCGCGGCGCGCGAGGCGGACCTCTCGACGCCGTTCGACCTCGACGCGCCGCCGGAGGACGGCGTCCACATGCTCGTCCTCGACGAGATTCTCTACGCCGCGGACATGGGTCTGCTGGACGAGGAGTCCGTACTCGACCTGATTCGAGAGAAGCCAGACGGCCTCGAACTCGTCCTCACCGGAAGCCACTCCGAACCGACGTACCTCCTCGACGCCGCGGACCTCGTGACGAACGTCCGCAAGGTGAAACATCCCATCGACGAGGGCCGACGGGCGCGGAAGGGGACCGAGTACTGACTCTCTCATCCGCTCATTCAGAACGGCCGATTCTCGAAACGCTCTACGATATTGCTCATTTTTAGCAATACAACCGCCCGGCGGACTACGTCGAACGTATCGATTTGTGGTTCCGAATTCACCGTTTCCTGTCCAAAATACGCCCGGAAGAGACCTCTACCGGACGAATGGTTCCCGGATGGTGTTTTCCTTTCCTCGAATACGACGTTTCGTCTGTTCCCGGAAAATATTTTGAATTGAAGTGATTGACGCCGAATAATGTGAGATAGCAATTGTTACCGTCCGAATGTCGCCGGTGGATGGACAAATATCGTCTGAAATGTTCGGAGAGGTTCCATTTCGGGTGTGTTGTGTAAATATAACAATAATATCGGGGCCGTCCGGTATTGGTGTACTCGACTACGAACGTCCGTTCTGACACGCAGAAAGTTTAACTGCGATAATGATGATTGGTTTACAATAACATGCAGGCCAAACATCCGGTACAGACAACCAGAAAGACCCTCCGACTGATAGAGGAGTTAAAGCGGAAGGGGCCGTGCGGGGTGACCGAACTCGCGGAGGACCTCGAAATGGGGACGAGCGCCGTCCACAACCACCTCATGACGCTCCGAGAGGAGAGCTACGTGACGAAGACCGGCGACGAGTACCGACTCGGCTTGAAGTTCCTCGAAGTCGGGGGCCACACGCGCAGGTCGATGGAGCTCTATCAGGTCGCCGCGCCGGAGGTGGAGGCTCTCTCGGAGGAGACGGGGGAACTCGCCCACCTCCTCGTCGAGGAGCAGGGGTTGGGCGTGTATCTGATGTGCTCGAAGGGAGAGAAGGCGGTCGACCTCGAAACGTACGTCGGCCTGCGGACGTACCTCCATACGACGGCACTCGGGAAGACCATCCTCGCGCACCTGCCGGAGTCGCGCGTCGAGGAGATACTCGACCGCCGCGGGCTGAAGCGCGAGACGCCGAACAGCATCGGCACCCGCGAAGAACTGTACGCCGCGCTCGAGACTGTCCGCGAACGGGGGTACGCCATCGACGACGGCGAACGTGTGGAAGGGTTGCGCTGCGTCGCGGCCCCCGTCAAAACTTCCTCGGGCGAAGTGTTGGGCGCGATAAGCGTCTCCGCCCCCGCGAGTCGCGTCAGCGACGAGGACCTCTCGGGGAGACTGTCGGAGATGGTGTTGAGCGCGGCGAACGTCATCGAACTCAACATCAACTACTGACCGCCTCCTCGCACGACCCCCACCGCCCGCCGGACCGACTCCCCGCCCGCGGAGACGTTCAGCGGCGTCGTCGGGTCTCGCGGTGTTACGCGAGCGTGACCGACTCGCGGGCCTCTTCGAGGAGTTCCTGCACGTGCACCGGGTCGCCGGTTCGACTGCTCTCCATCGCCGCCTCGATGAGCGCCATCGACTGGAGGTTGTCCCGGACGTTCGTCTCCATCTTCTCGCCGCCGTCCAACCACTCGACGAACTGTTCGACGAGCCACGTGTTCGCCCACTTCTCCTGTTCGTCGAGAGGGACCGCCTCGCCGGCATTTTCGTCTAGCCCTCCGACGACGCCCTCCGCTTCCGCGTCGTACGGGTACCGCGTGATTTCTCGGTCGTCGAGGACGAGCGTCTCGTCTCGACACTCCGCGCGGAGGTAGTCGCTCATCCACCCGTTGAGCGTCGCGGCGTTCGACTTCGCCCCCTCCCACGACGCGCGGACGCCGTTCTCGAAGCGGAGCTGTACGAGCGCCTGCACGTCGCCCTCGTACTCGGCCCACTCCGGAAGCCACGTGTCGGCGTAGATGGTCTCGCAAGGACTCTCCGCCATGTCGGCGATGTAGTCCAGTTGGTGGACGGCACCATCGACCAGCAGTACGTCCTCCATCTCGTGGCGGAACGCGCCCCACGTCCCGTACGACCGGGCGTTGCAGGTCAACCGCCCGACAAAGTAGTCTATCGGCCCCGTCTCGCCGGAACGGAGCCGCCGGCGCAGCGTCGTCTTGTCCCGGTCGAACCGGTGGCTCATCGTCACACCCATCTTCAGCCCCGCGCGCTCGATTTTCTCCGCGATGCGGACGGACGCTTCGAGCGAATCGGCGATGGGCTTCTCGGTGAGGACGTGGACGTCGTGTTCGATGGCGATGTCCACGATGTCCTCGTGAATCCACGGCGGAACGACGACGGCGCAGAAGTCGGCGTCCACCTCCTCGAAGGCTCGCTCGGCGTCCGTGTAGCAGTCCGAAGGGTCCACGCCGAGATGCTCGACGGCGTTCTCGTGCGCCGCCTCGTCTACGTCCACGGCGGCGACGACGTCGACGAGTTCGTCTTCCACGTTCGGGGGCAGGTACTCGGAACACCAGTTTGCGCCCTGTCCGCCCGTGCCGACCAGAATTGCGCGGTATGTCATCGATAGCTCTGTTCGAACAGCTGTCCGCCGTATGATAGTTCTTTCCACTGTGGTCGAACCGCGGCGGGACGAGAGACCGGTCGAGGCGCAACCGGTCGAGTCGCCGGCGTTCCGGACGGTGAGCGTGACCGGACGAGAGCGCGACGGGACGGGGCGGAGGCGAGTGGCCGCGAGCGCTACTCCTTGAGCGCTCCCTGCGTGAGACCGCTGACGATGCGGTCCTGCGCCACCATCACGAGAATCGCCATCGGGACGACGCCGACGATACTCGCCGCGGCCATGAGGTTGTACGCGACCTGTTGGGTCCCCTGGAACGCGAGGATACCGTGCAGCACCGGCGACCAGCTATCGACGGTTCCGTTCACCATCAGGTACGAGAAGAAGAACTCGTTGTACACGATGATGAACGTGAGGATGCCCGCCGTCGCGACGCCGGGCGCGGAGAGGGGGACGATGACCCGAAACAGCGCGCCGATTCGGGTGGACCCCTCGATGCGCGCGGCGTCCTCCAGCCCGTCGGGTATCTGGCTGTAGAACGTTGAGAGGACGAAGATGATGAGCGGCATCACCAGCGCGCTCAGGGGCATCACCACCGCCCACGGCGTGTTGTACAACTGCGGGTACGAGAGGCCGAACAGGTCGATGTTCCCCGTGAACAGCCGAAAGAGGGGGATGAGGAACGCCACCGGCGGGAAGTACGAGATGATGAGTACGACCAACATGAGCGGCGTCCGCCCCGGGAAGTCGTACCGTCCGAAGACGTACCCCGCGATGCTCCCGATGAGGAGCACGATGATAGTCGAGAACGTCGCGATGAGGATGCTGTTCAGGACGTACCGGTGAAACGGGATGACCTGAAATATCTCGACGAACGCCGCGGGGTTGAACCCCTTCGGAACGACCCCCATGTTCGAGATGTTCCGGTTCGGGGTGAGCGCGATGACGAACAGCCAGTAGAAGGGGAACAGCGACACCGTCAGGAAGAACCCGATACCGATGTACGTTAACCACTCGTAGACGCTATCGGGGTCCTGAATCGCCTTCAGGGAGGCTCGTTCGAGGATGTTCTTCTCTCCGGTCTTCGCGTCGGCCACGTCTGATTCGGTGCTCATCTTAGATTCCTCCGTTCTCTTGATCGTTGAACTGGACGAGGTAGACGAGGAGTAACACTCCGATTATCGCCGCGACGATGAACGCGACGGCCGCGGCGGAACCGAACCGGTTCACGTTCCACGTCGAGACGACGAGACAGCTGAGCGTCGGCACCGTGTTACAGCCCGACAGCGTCTCGACCAACCCGTACACTTTGACCGCCGCGATGGTCCGAAACAGCAACGCGACGAGAAGCGTCGGCAGGACGAGCGGGAACGTTATCGTGCGGAACTGCTGAACCTTCGTCGCGCCGGACATCTTCGCGACGTCGTACAGCGAGCGGTCGATGCTCTGGAGGCCCGCGAGGATGAGAAGCGCCATGAACGCCGACTGCTTCCAGATGTCCGCGAGGATGGCGATCAGGAGCGAGTCTTGGCTGTTCGACAGCGGCGCTTCGGAGATTAACCCCAGATTAGCGAGCGGTTCGACGAGGAACCCGAGCGACGGCTGAAACAGCAGGTAGAATATCATCCCTTGGATGACGATGGGGACGGCCCACGGGAGTATCATCCCCACGCGCACCCACCGCCGCCCGCGGAACTTCTGGTCGAGGATGAGCGCCATCGTGAATCCGAGTACCGTCTCGGCGACCACCGCGCCGAAGGTGAAGATGAGCGTCACGGGCGCGGCGCTCGTGAACGGTCGGTCGAGGTCGAAGAACGGCCGACGGAGGCTAGCCTCCCCCGTCAGCACTCGGACGTAGTTCTGCAGACCGACGAAATCGCCGATGGGGTTCGAGGAGACGATGTTGTCGGCGTGCAGCGAGATGTTGGCCGTGTAGAGCAGCGGCCAGATGGCCATCGTCCCGAGGAGCGCGAACACCGGAAGCAACATCACGTAGACGAACTGCGTCTCGTTCAGTCGCTCCAGACGGTTCGCGAGGGCGATATCCGGCCGGTACCACGGAGTCCCTCCGGCCAACGTCGTCTTCTTTTCGGTGCTCATGAGCCGCTGTAGGAGCTTTCGAACTCCTTCAGGCGCGTTTGAAGCCGATTCATCGCCTCCGTCACGGGCTTGTCGTCGACGATAGCCGAGTGCGCCTCCTGCGCGACGGCGTCGGACTGCTGGGGCCAGACGGGCGTCGCCGGGCGGGCCATCGTGTTCTTCCCGGCGTACGTGAGCGGTTCGAGATACCGGCCCATGATGGGGACGTCGGTGGAACTCTGGAGGACGTCCGGCACCGGCGGGAGGTGGCCCGATATCTCGAAGTTCGCCCGCTGGAACGACTCCGTCGAGAGCGCCTGCAGGAACTGGATGCTCGCCTCCAAGTTCTCCGTGTTCGGGTTGACGGAGAAGTTCCACCCGCCGAGCGCGCCGATGGAGCCGCCGGTTCCGGGGTACTTCCCTTCGCCTTCGGGCACGCCGTACGGGAGCGGGATGACGCCCATGTCCTCGCCGAGTGCGTCGTCCGCCCCGTTGATGTTGATGGAGTACGGCCAGTTGCGGAGCGCCACGGCGTTACCCTGCGTGAACGGTCGCATCGACGGCGACAGCCCCCACTGGGACGCCTCCTGGGAGGTGATTCCCCCGGCGAACCCGTCGAGCGTGTCCTGGGCGTCGCTCCCGTGGATGAACGTCCGGGCCATCCGGAGCGACTGGAGGACGGGCTCTTCGGTGACGGTTATCGGCCGGTCGCCGACCGGGCCGTAGAGGTTCTCCTTGGGGTTGCCGAAGTACGCCCCGCCCCACGAACTGAGGAACTCGTTGAAGACGCAGCAGGCCAGTTGAATCTCGGAGGCGGCCTGCCAGTTGAACCCGTACTTCGCGTCGGACTGCTCGTGGACGTCCGCCAGTTCGTTTGAGAACTGCTCCCACGACATCGGGTCGGTCGCGTACTGTTGCCAGTCGTACCCGGCGTCCTGAACGAGGTCCTTCCGGTACTGAATCGTGGGGAAGTCCGGGTAGAGGGGGACGCCGTAGAGGTCGCCGTTTGGTCCGGTCGCGGACCTGACGCTCTCTTGGAAGTAGTCGTTGTGGACCGTATCGAGCAGGTCCTGCGGCAGTTCCTGTTCGAGGTTGAGCAGCTGTTCGCGGATGATGAACGGAATCGTCCACCCGCTGTCGAACACCAGCAGGTCGGGTTTGGCCTGCCCGGCCGAGAGCCACTGGTTGTACTGGCTCTGCATCTCGTCTGTGGTGGACCCGGCGCTTACGAACTCCAGTCCGATGTCCTCCGACAGTCCGGCGTCGTACAGCGCTTGCTTGACCTTCTCGCTTTGGTTGCGCCACTCCGAGTGGGCGCTCAACTGGAGCGTCGTCGAACCGCCGCCGCCGCCCCCGGCCGTCCCGCCCGTCGTCCCCTCGCCGCCGCTACTGGAACACCCGGCGAACCCGGCGGTGACGCCCGTCGCGCCGGCGGCGGCGACGAACCGTCGTCGGCTGATCGCCCTTCGAACGGTACGCTCTCCCTTCCTATCGCTGGCCCCGTTGCTTGACATGTACAACCACGACGACTGGACGAGCTCACATATATGTTTGCATCAAGCGCGCCGGTCGGTATCGACCTCCGTGCGAAGGGCGGCGGAATCTCCCGAACCGGGGGCTACGCGGCGCTTCTCGTCGCCGACCGGTGCGGTGTCGCGTCGGGACGGTCCGGCGACGGTTTCGGTCTTCGGACGGGCCTGTGGTCGCGGGCGGTCAGGGGGTCGGCGCGGGTTCGTCTTCCAGTCCGTGCAGCAGTGCCCCTCCGGTCGCGGTGTCGAACAGGTGGACGTTGGACCGGTCGAAGGTGACTTCGACGTCTGCTCCCTCCTCGATGTCCTCCTCGGGGTCGACGGTCATCAGGAGGTACTGCTGACTGACCTCGCCGCCGGTCTCTCGGTCCGTCGGCACCGCCTTCTCGGGGATGAGGTAGACGAACATCCGTTCGCCGATCGGTTCGAGGACGTCGACCGACGCGCGCACCGACCCGAGCGACTCCGAGTCGGGGAGCGCCGCCCGGAAGTGGATGTCCTCGGGGCGGACGCCGAGCGTCACGTCCGTCGCGTCGCCCACGTCGGTCGAGCCGAGGTCCACCCGCAGTTCCTCCGCCTCGAAGTGACTCCCGGAGACGGTTCCGTCGACGAAGTTCATCGCGGGCGACCCGATGAACCCGGCGACGAACAGGTTCGCGGGCTCGTTGTAGCAGGTCAACGGCGGGGCTATCTGCTGGAGTTCGCCGTCGTCGATGATGGCGACGCGGTCGGACATCGTCATCGCCTCCTCTTGGTCGTGCGTGACGTAGATGGTCGTCACGTCGAGTTTCCGCTGAATGCGTTGGAGTTCGGTCCGCATGTGGACGCGAAGCTTCGCGTCGAGGTTCGCCAGCGGTTCGTCCATCAGGAACACCTCCGGGTCTCGGACGATGGCGCGGCCGATGGCGACGCGTTGCCGTTGGCCGCCTGAGAGTTCGCTCGGCATCCGGTCGAGCATCCCGTCGAGCTGCAGCACCTCGACGGCGTCGTCGACGCGTTCCTCGATTTCGTCGCTGTCCGTCCCGCGGATGCGCAGGCCGTAGCTGATGTTGTCGAACACGTCCATGTGCGGGAACAGCGCGATGTTCTGGAACACCATCGCCAAGTCGCGGTCCTTGGGAGGCAGGTCCGTGACGTCCTCCTCGCCGATGTAAACCGACCCTTCCGACGGTTTCGTCAGTCCGCCGATCATCTCGAGCGTCGTCGACTTCCCGCACCCCGAGGGGCCGACCAGCGAGATGAACTCCCCGTCCTCGATGTCGAGGTTCATATCGGTGACCGCGACGACGTCGCCGTATCGCTTGGTAACGCTCTGCAACCTAAGTGATCCCATACCAGCGAGCAGTTCACAGTTCAGTTACATAAATGTTGACTGGCGGCCGGCACGTCGCTCGACGGACGATTCGACGTGAGATGTAAGTGGTATGCCGATACTTACCACAATCAGAGGGGTTTTTGCGACAGTCGCGAGTCCGCATCGTATGGACGTAGGTGTCCTCACAGTTTCGTTAGCGGACAGAACGGTCGAAGAGGCGTTCGCGTACCTCGACGAGATAGGCGTGGACTCGGTCGAACTGGCGTGCGGCGGGTTCGTCGGCGACGACCACCTCCCGCAGTCGGAGTATCTCGACGACGAGGCGGCCCAGGCGGAACTCCGGAACCTCCTGGAGGAGTACGGCCTCCGAATCGCGGCGCTGGCGACGCACAACAACCCGCTTCACCCCGACGAGGAACGCGCCGCGGAGGCCGACGAGGAGATTCGGGGCGCGATTCGCCTCGCCGAACAACTCGGCGTCGATACCGTCGTGACGTTCTCCGGTCTCCCGGCGGGCGCGCCGGGCGACTCGACGCCGAACTGGATTACGGCCCCGTGGCCCGACGAACACCGCGACGCCCACGAGTACCAGTGGGAGGTGGCCGTCGAGTACTGGTCGGAACTGGCGGCGTTCGCCGACGACCACGGCGTCGACGTCGGCATCGAGATGCACCCGAACATGCTCGTCTACGAACCGCACGGGATGCTCCAACTGCGGGAGGCGACCAACGAGCGAATCGGCGCGAACTTCGACCCCTCGCACCTGTTCTGGCAGGGTATCGACATCACCGACGCCATCCGACTGCTCGGCGAGGAGGACGCGATACACCACTTCCACGCGAAGGACACGAAGGTGTACGAGAGCAACGCCCGCGAGAAGGGCGTCCTCGACACCCTCCCGTACACGGAGGAGGCCGACCGCTCGTGGCTGTTCCGTTCCATCGGTTACGGGCACGGCGAGGAGTTCTGGAAGGACGTGGTCTCCACCCTCCGGATGGTCGGCTATGAGGGCTCTCTCTCCATCGAACACGAGGACTCGCTGACCTCCTCCCCGGAGGGACTGGAGAAGGGCGTGGACGTCCTCCGACGCGCCGTCTTCGAGACGGAACCCGGCGACGCGTACTGGGCGTAACCCCGACCGATCGACGCCGGAGTCGCGGCGTTCCGACCTCGATTCGGGGGATTAGTGCATCCCGCGCCGGTTCCGACTCCCCGAAAACGAAATTATTATCCGAGAAAGATTTTTGGCGGAGGTAGCCGATTGTGACCACGGAGTAATAATAGATGGTTGACACGACACGCAGGGACGTGCTGCTCGGTCTCGGCGCCGGAACCGGACTCGTACTCGCTGGCGACGCCGTCCGCGCGCAAAGCGACGAATCGACGTCGGACGAACCGTACCGGGACGCAGACAGGCCGATGGACGACCGGGTGGCGAAGTTGGTCGGACGACTGACCACCGAGGAGAAGATATCGCTCCTCCACCAGTACCAACCGCCGATTCGGCGGGTCGGGTTGGGTGCGTTCCGGACCGGCACCGAGGCGCTACACGGCGTCTCGTGGTTGGAGGAGGCGACCGTCTTCCCGCAGGCAATCGGACTCGGCAGCACGTGGGACCCGGACCTCGTGGAACGCGTCGGAAGCGCCGTCGGCGACGAAGTGCGCGGGAAACACGACGCGACGCACGGCGGCGTCGGCCTGAACGTCTGGTCGCCCACGGTGGACCCCCTCCGGGACCCGCGGTGGGGTCGAAACGAGGAGGGCTACTCGGAGGACCCCCTCCTGTCCGGCGAGGCGGGGACCGCTTACGTCCGCGGACTCGCCGGGCAAGACTCGGAGTACCTCAAGACGGCCCCGACGCTGAAGCACTTCATCGGGTACAACAACGAGACGGAGCGAACGACCACGAACGCCGAGATTCCGCCGCGACTCCTCCGCGACTACTACGCGGAGTTCTTCAGACGGCCCATGGAGTCCGGCGACGCCGTCGGCGTGATGGCGTCGTACAATCTGGTCAACGGCCGGCCGATGACCGTCTCTCCGATGCTGGACGAGATGGTCCGCGAGTGGGCGCCGGACGGGTCGAAGGTGATGAACGTCAGCGACGCGTGGGCGCCGGTGAACCTCACGGGCGCACAGGAGTACTTCGAGTCCGACGCCGTCGCCCGCGCGGCCGCAGTGAAGGCGGGACTCGACAGTTTCACCGAGTACGGCTCCGACAGTTCGACGACGACCGACGCCCTCGCGACTGCGCTCGAAGAGGGCCACTTGGACGAGGCGGAACTCGACGAGGCGGTCGGACACGTCCTCTCCGTCCGGTTCCGCCTCGGGGAGTTCGACCCCGACTCGGAGGTTCCCTACGCGGACATCACCGACGACGTCATCGGACGGCCCGAACACCGCGAACTGGCCCGCGAGGCGGCGCGCAAGCAGGCGGTGTTGCTGAAGAACGACGACGACGGCGACGGCGTCTTACCGCTCTCGTCGGACGAGACGGTCGCGGTCGTCGGACCCCTCTCCGAGAGTGTCTTCGAGGACTGGTACAGCGGAACGCCGCCGTACCGCATCACGGTTCAGGAGGGAGTTAGGGACCGAATCGGAGCCGAGAACCTCCGGAGCGCGAAAGGAGCGGACACGATAGCGCTCCGGCACGCGGAGTCGGACCGGTACGTGACCGCGGGCGTGAGTGCCGGCGGCGGCGGACTCGGACTCAACGAAAACGAGGCGCCGAGCGTGCAGTTGTTCGACGCCGTCCAGTGGGACGAGCGTTCGTGGACGCTCCTCGCGTCGGCGAACCAACGGTACGTCACGGTGGACGGCGACGGACTCGTCAACGCCGCGGAGGCGCCCGCCGGGTGGGAGACGGTCGCGGAGACGTTCGAGTTCGTCGACGTCGGCGGCGACGCGGTCGCACTTCGCCACAGGCAGAGCGACACGTTCGTGGCGGTCGAGGAGGGGTCGCTCGTCACCGGCGCGGAGAGTGAGAGCGACGCCGCGACGTTCGTCCGCGAAGTCCGCGAGAGCGGCATCGACGCCGCGATTGAGGCCGTCTCGGAGGCCGACGCGGCCGTCGTCACGGTCGGAACGCACCCGCTCATCGGCGGGCGCGAGACGAAGGACCGCGAGGACCTCGGTCTCGCGCCGCGTCAACAGGAACTCCTCGAACGGGTCGTCGACGAACACCCCCGGACCGCGGTGCTCCTGCAGACGAGCTATCCGGTGACGATGGGCGGTGCGCAGGCGGACGCGGGTGCCGTCCTCTGGAGTTCCCACGCCGGGCAGGAGACCGGCCGAGCGCTTTCGGACGTGCTGTTCGGTTCGACCGCCCCCGGCGGCCGACTCCCCCAGACGTGGCCGAAGTCCGTCGAGCAACTTCCGGACATCACGAACTACAACATCGCGGAGACGGGCGCGACCTACCGCTACGGCGACGACGATCCCCTCTACGCGTTCGGGCACGGACTCTCCTACTCGACGTTCGAGTACGGCGACCTTCAGATTCCCAACTCCGCGCTCACGTCCGGCGACGCGGCGACTATCAGCGTCGAGGTGACGAACGCGGGGTCGAGAGCGGCCGACGAAGTCGCCCAACTGTACACGTGCCAGCAACGCTCGCGGACGGACCAGCCCAGACGGGTGCTGCGCGGCTTCGAACGCGTCCGCCTCGACGCCGGGGAGTCGACGACGGTGGAGTTCGAAGTCGATCACGATGAGTTCGCCTTCTGGGACGTAACCCGGAACGAACGGGTCGTCGAGCGCTCTCGACACCGCGTCTTCGTCGGGTCGGCCTCCGACGACATCCGGGCACGCGGGACGTTGCGCGTCGACGGCGAGGAGATTCCGCCGCGGACCCTCTCGGAACCGACCCGCGCCGTCGACGCCGACGACTGGACGTGGTCGGAGATAGACCTGCTCGACCGCTCGAAGTCGGAGGGAACCGTCGTCGGGATGACCGCCGACTCGTGGGTGTCGTTCGCCGACGTGGACCTGCGCGAGAAACCGACGGAAGCGACCGTCTCGTTCGCCCGCCCCGAAAGCGGAACCGCGACGGTGGAGCTTCGACGCGGGTCGCCCTCGGGGACGGTCCTCGGTCGGACGGACGTCGAATCGACCGGCGGCGAGTACGCCTACGAGGACGCGACGTTCTCGCTTGAGAAGGCGACCGGGAAGAACCGGGAACTCTACCTCGTCGCCCGCGGCGCGGTGCGGGTTCACACGCTTCGGCTGGGGTAATTCGAGGCGACGACGCGCGGCGAACGGCCAGAGCGGACTCCCGCCACGTCCCCGCTACGGCGTCCGTAACCGTCGGCGGCGTCTCTCGCTGCGGTCTCCCAGCCGCACTATTCGGTGGAGCGAAAGCGGCGTCGGCAGACCGCGGTTCGTTCGGGGGACTTTCTGCGTGGCGGACGCCAGCGACAGAGACGGAGACGACATCGCTCGCGACCGCCGACGAACCGATTTCTGAGATAGAAAAGGGGATGCCGAACCGACGAACGGCTCCCCCCGCCGAAACGACTCGCTTCTCTCCGCCGTACCAGCCGTTAGCAGTCGTCTCGTGGCTCGAACCGGCTTTTCTCTCCAACTTCTGGAAAACGAGCTCAACTTATGAATTCTGAAATAGGGGAATCACTTTCCGGATTTTCACCGTCTCCGAGGGCCGCAACAGTATCCTTCCTTGCCGGTCGGAATCCCGTGACGAACTGCCAAAGCGGCGTCGGCCGACGTTCCTCTTCGCGGCCGTTCCCATTACAATCCTATGGGTGTTCGCTCGATGGGAGGCGTCCGTTCGGAATCGATGGACTCTCCCGGCGAGCAGAGACGGTTCGTTCTGTCTTAGAGAACCATAGGCCTGTGCGTCGCACGGCGGTCCTCGGCACGTTCTGGCCGCGTTATCGACGCTCGACTACTTCTCTTTGGGAATCTGGAATCGGAGATCACACTCGTGAGGAACGGTTCGTCCGAGCGACCTCCGCGATTGTCACTGTCATCTTACTCCTCGGAACAACTAGAGTTTCGCTTGCCAGGATTACACAGCAGATGTTCCCCTCGGTCTGCGGTCTATTTCATTCCAGACTTTGGCGTCGGCGCCTTCCATGATACAGACAGCCGACAGGGCTGCGCTCAAGGGAGGGGGTGTCCCGGTGTTCTCGATTACTGATTCCCCTCCGTCTACTGATTCGCGTTGTTGCCGAGTGTCGCTGTTACTACCTCAGGAACCGCTCGAGTAGGTCTCTCCGTTGATCGTAAGATCACAGGTGTTGAACGTAGCACTGATGGAACCGCCCCAGATCTCGGTGCCAACCTCGCAGCCGGTGAGGGTCAGACTGTCGCTGACACCGAAATAGCTATCCATGTAATCCATGATCTCCGTGAAATCTACCTGTCCGGAGGAAGCCCCACCAGCGATGCGGAAGATCTGGAACTTCCACCCTTCGGAGTGGTCGTAGTCGGCCCAGTGATCGATCTGGTTGCCGTACTTGTCAGTGCGGACGTTTTCCTGGACCATCGGGTGACTGAGGTTACTGCCCCAGTCGAGCACGAGCATGACCTCGTATTTGATCGGTGGGTTGTTCGCCTGAGGCTGGCCGTCGAGGAGCCACCATTCCTCGGCGAGGTTCCAGTCGCCGCCGCTCTCGTTGAGGCTGATATCCCACTCTAGTTCGAACTCCGAGATATTACTTCGTTGCGTCGGTAGTTCTGAAATACCGCTGTCTGAACCCCACGGTCGGCCGCCGCAGAACGTCTGCGGATAGTTGATCCCCGCGCCGGTCGAGTCGGAATCCCAACCGTATCGACCGTCGTCGTGCCGCCAAATGCACTGGGTAGCGTCCGGGTCTCCCCACTTGTTGTTCAGGACGTGCCAATTGCTGTTGGCGACTTCGATCACCTCTCCACTTGCGCAGGTCTCTTCGGCTTTTGCGGCTGACGCGGGAGAAGTCGCACCGACACCGAGCGCTAGTGCGCTCGCACCAGCGCCTACTGTCTGCAGGAGGGAACGCCGTGTCCTCTCCTCTGAGTGGCTTTTCCGGTCGTTGCTCTCGACAGATTGACCATCGGTATCTTCCCACATACCAGTTCCTCTATTCATAACAATAGATGATAAATATTCCTCTATTTTGTTGATGTATATCGCTGTTAATCTACGTCGGCCGACTGTGATCGTTTACCATTCGACCCGTCGCACTAGTTCGTCAGATCTCCCGCTTAGTCGGTGACCATCCCCGTCCAATGCTGCGTCCTCTTCCGAGAACGTTCGGGGTCTCTCAGTTCTGCTTTCTCCGAATCAGTACGAGTGAGGCTTGTGTTTCGACTCCGTCCATCCAATGTGAGGGTCCGGAGAGGCGGGGTAGAGACGAACTCCCAGGGCGCACAGGCTTTCCCTCGCGAAAGTCGCGCTACGTTCCGATGGTCGAACAGATCCGGGTGGCGTCAGAGAGTGGCAGTTATCCACCACCACTAATCAGCGGCAAGCCCGAGGTACACGTCGACGTCGACCGCATCGGCTGATTGGAGGACGAAACCGTCGCCGTCTGAGGCGGCCCGCAGTGGGTTTTTCGTCCCGTCCGTCCGACGACCGCTTTCTGAGATAGAAAAGCGGATGTCGAACCGACGAACGCCCCTCGTCGCCGAAACGACTCGCTTCTCTCCGCTGAACCGGCCGTTAGCAGCCGCCTCGTGGCTTGAAACGACTCTTCGTCTCCAATCTGTGGAAAACAAACTCAATTTATGAATTATGAAATAGGGGAATCACTTTCCGAATTTTCATCGTCTCCAAGAGCCGCGAGGATGTCCTCCGTTACAGTCGTACTCCTGTCAGGGAGTGGGAAACCGGCATCGGCCGACGGTCCTCCTCGATGACGACTGATCCCGTTACAGCACTTGAAATGTTCGTAAAACGGGTGGCGGCCGTTCGCGGCCGATGGAATCCTCCCCTCGAGCGGAGGCGGTGCTTTCTGTCGTAGGGAATCGGAGTGTCGATGCGCCGTACGGCCGTGCCCTTGACGAGTTCCGGATGCGTAACCGACGCTGCACTACCGCTCTTCGTCCAGAATCTCGCCGACGGTTTCGCCCGTGCGCTTGGCCTCGATGTCCGTGTAGCGTTCGTGCGTCGTCTCGATGCTCTTGTGGCGGAGCGTCACCTGGGCCAACTCGGCGCTTCGCTGGTACAGTTCGTGGCCGAGTCCGCGGCGCGCGCCGTGGAGTTTCAGCACGTCGCCGTCCTCGCGTATCCCCGACTCTTCGGAGAGTCGAGCGAGGATGCGTCGTCCCCCTTCGACGGTGAGAGAGGGCGGCGCGAGGCCCAACGTCCGCAGGGCGTCGTCGATTCGCGCGGGCGTGCACAGTTCCTCGATTCGGTCCTCGTCGTCCACCGTTTCCCGCACGAGGGCGTACTTGCTCGGGAGGTGACCGCTCTCGAACACCGGCCAATCGGCGTTCGGCGGATTCTGCCGTCGTCGGTGCCGTTCGAGGTAGCGGCGCGCCTGCGGCGGAACCGGAACCTCCTCGCGTTCCCGCGACTTTCCGAGCACCTCTAAGTAGCCGTCGTCGAGGTGGACGTCGCTCCAGCGCAGTCCCCGCCGGCGCGAGTCGCGCGGTTCGCGGAGTATCTCCGCGCCGCGGACGGCGGTGTACGCCACCGTCGCCACCAACGCGCGGTCCCGAACCGCCGTCGCGCCGTCCATCCACTCCGAGTCGAGGGCGTCCTCGGCGCGCCAGTCGGCCCACCGGACGATGGCCTCGCGGGTTTCGCTCCGCCAGAACTGCTGTCTCGACTCGCTGGACCCCGCGCTCTCCTCGGGGAGTTCGTTCTGCGCGACGGCCTTCGCCGCCGGGTTCTCCGCGATGTACTCCCACGCGACGGCCCACGAGAGGAAGGCGCGGACGCGGGCGTAGTACTGGTGTGCGCTCCGCCCGGAGATACCGCTCCCGTCGTCCGACTCGCGCGCACCGACGCGGCGCTTGAGGTGCCGCGCGTACGCGCCCAACGTTCGGGCGTCGAGGCCGTCGAACGTCTCCACGCCGCGTTCCTCGCACCACGCTATCCACGAGGTGAGGACGCGTTCGGACTCCGTCGCGTACCGACCGTCGCCCTCGGCGGTCCCTTTGCTCTCGACGAACGTCGCCAACGCTTCTCGGAGTGTCGGTGCGGCGGTCTGTTCCTCGGGTCCGGATTGGGCGGGCATTCGTACGGTCGATGGAGACGGGGGTTTGTAAAGTCACGTGTGATTCCGTCCGCCGCCCGCCATCCTCGTCGGGTCTCCGCCGCCGACGGCTTTCGAATCGTTACAGAGATAGGTATGTAACGGACGGAGACACGTCTCCGAGCGAACATCCCGTTGGTACAATCACTTCTGAGTCCCTATCTTGGTGTGCAATACATTCTCATTCGAACGGCTCGTCCCGCGAAAGGCGACGCTCGTCCGAATATTCGGGCTACAGCGGCAGTAGAGACGATGAACTCTCGGAGAGTTCCTCCTCGTTCGTCGGCTCGCCGCTCAGACCGCTCAGATCGTACGCTCGACGCCTTTCTCCGATGTTATCGATTCCCCGTGGCCGGGTAACTACCTCGCCGACTGCTACTGTTTGCGATACAAGGTAGTCGGAAATACAAAATCAGTTGGACTACAGAGATCGAATCAGCGCCGTACAGCGCTCTCTCGGAGAGTTAGGAGTACTCGAAGTGGGGGTCGGAGAACCGCGACGGGGCACTGACGGAGACGAGTCACCGCCGGGCGACTCCGTCTCCGTACGTCCCTCCGTCGGGGACGACCCGCCGGTAACGGGTCGGTCACCCGTGCGCCGGAGGGCGCGGGGAGGCGAGGGGGAAACCGCCGTTACCGACAGACGTACCGGTCACCGTCCGACCGAACGTGGCCCTTCTCGACGAGGCTTCCGAGGACCGGGTAGAGCGTAATCGTCTTCATGTCGAGCGCCGTCCGGAGGTGTTCGAGGCTCTCCTCCTCCGTCTGACGCAGGTAGAGGTAGACGAGTTTCGCCCGGGGAGACTGGAGGTCGGACGGGAGGGACTCGTCTCTCGAGAGGGGCGACTGTTCTTCGGGCGTACCGTTCTCTGTCGTGAGTTGGGTGCTCTTCATTTGTTGTATGTTTTGTGAGGTAAACGACACCGAGTCCGCTGGAGATGGCCTCTCGGAGGTCTTGTTCCGGGATATCTGGCGGCGGCTCGGTGTATTTCATCTGTCACTTCTGCGTTCACTAACGTCATGCGCGGAAGACGCCATAAAACTTACTCAGGGTCGTTCGGACGTTCTCCGCCCCGTAGACGTACGACGGCGTCCCGCACCGACGTTCGGTCGCACGGTCCGCGGCGGCCGCCGTCGTTCCCGTCTCGAACCGTGACCGTCTCCTCGCCGTGCGTGTGGCCCAGTTATTTTGTCGGCTCCCGCCGTCTGTCCGGTACATGACTCGCGTAGTCGTCATCGACGGATGTCGGACGCCGCACGGTGCGCTTCTCGGCGCGCTATCGGACACATCGGCCGTCGAACTCGGCGCTCGAACGCTTCGGGGCCTCCTCGACCGAACCGACGTCGACCCGGCGGCCGTGGACTGGGCCGGTCTGGGGAACGCCATTCAGGCGGGAGTGGGGCAGGCCCCCGCGCGGCAGGCGGTCACCGAGGCGGGCCTCCCGAACGACGTGGCGGCGACGACGATAAACGAGGCGTCCGGGTCCGGACTCCGCGCGTTGACGCTCGCGTTCGACCGCATCCAGGCGGGGCGGGCGTCCGTCGCCGTCGCGGGCGGCATGGAGTCGATGTCGAACGCGCCGTACCTCTCGACGGAGACGCGGAAGGGCCGCCGCTACGGGGACGTGCGGATGCGCGATGCGATGATATACGACGGCCTCTGGGACGTGGGCTACGCCGAACACATGGGCGCTCTCACCGAACGCCTCGTCGAGGAGGCGGACATCTCCCGCGAGGCGCAGGACGAGTACGCCCTCGAAAGTCATCGGCGCGCGGTGGAGGCCATCGAAGCGGGGCGCTTCGAGGACGAAATCGTCCCCGTCGAGACGGACTCCGGCACCGTCGAGGTGGACGAGGGTCCGCGGGAGGACACCGACATGGACAGACTCGGGTCGCTATCGCCCGCCTTCGAGTCCGACGGGACGATAACGGCGGGCAACGCCTCGGACCTGAGCGACGGCGCGGGAGCACTCCTCCTCGCGTCGGCGGACGCGGTGGACGACTCCGAGGCCCTCGCCACCGTCGCCGACTACGCCGTCTCGTACCGCGACCCGATGTGGTTCGGGAAGTCCGTCTCCGACGCGGTGACCAGCCTCCTCGACGCGAACGACCTGACCGTCGAGGATATCGGCTTCTTCGAGTTGAACGAGGCGTTCGCCGCGCAGATGGTGTACACGATGGACCGCCTCGACGTTCCGCGAGAGAAACTGAACCCGCTCGGCGGGGCCATCGCGTACGGCCACCCCATCGGCGGAAGCGGCGGCTTGTTGGCGACGACACTCGCACACGCTATGGCTGAGGACGGCGTAGAGTACGGCGTCGTCGGGATGAGCGTCGGCGGCGGCGGCGGCATCGCCGTCCTCCTCCGGCGCTGACCGTCCGTCCCTTACAGCCGTATTCCTGTAACAGCACGTGAATTTGTTGGCCGATTCACAGAACTACCGAGCGACCGACCGTCGTCTCATCCCGCGGTTAGACGAGGTCCCGCGCGCAGGCGCCGACCCATCACACCGACATGACCGGAACGGGGGCCGAGTCGCTGACTCTGTCGGTGCAGGCGTACGCGTGCGGCCGCGTCGTCGGCGAGGTTCCGTGTCCGCCCATCACCACGAGGTCGATGTCGTTGGCCGTGACGTAGGAGAGTATCTCCTCGTGCGGACACCCCCTCGTACACGCCACCTCGGCGTCGAGTCCGCGTTCGGACGCCGCCGCCGCTATCTCGGCGCAGTCTCTCGCCCCGCGCCGTTCGACCGCTTCGAGGTAGAGTTCGTCGCTACTCAACGCCGGCGTCCCGTACGTCCGTTCGTCGAGGACGAACAGGGTGTGAACCGTCGCCCCGTGTTCCTCGGCCAGTTCTAGTCCTCGCTCTCCTCCGCGTTCCGCGCCACGACTCCCGTCGGTGGGAATCAAGATGTTCGAGTACACGCGTTCTCGTACGCTCGCTGGGGATTTCAAGGTGTGTGTTACCGAAGTACACTGTCGAGGAGGGCCGACGGGTGTCGGCGCGGCCGTTACCACTCCATGCCGCCGTTGACGCCGATGACCTGTCCGGTCATGTACCGCGAGTCGTCGCTGGCGAGGAACCGCACGATGCCGCAGATGTCCTCGACGTCGGCGAACCGGTCGAGGGGGATGCGCTTGCGAATCTTCTCTTGGACGCGTTCGTCCACGCCTTCGAGCATGTCGGTCCGTACGAACCCCGGCGCGACGCAGTTCGCCGTCGTCCCCGAACTCGCGAGTTCCAACGCGAGCGTTCGGGTGAACCCGAACAGACCGCTCTTGGTCGCGGCGTAGTTCGCCTGCCCGTAGTTACCCTGCTGGCCGACGACGCTCGAGATGTTGATGAGTCGTCCCTGCTCCGCGTCCGAGATGTCGTCGTAGAACGCCTTCGTGCAGTTGAACACGCCGCCGAGGTTCACGTCCATCACCTGGTCCCAGTCCTCGCGGGTCATGTTCTCGAACGTCCGGTCGACGGTGACGCCCGCGTTGTTCACGAGGACGTCCACCGGTCCGTAGGCGTTGTGAACCCGTTCGCGCATCTCCGCGACGGACTCCATGTCGCTCACGTCTGCTTGGACGGCGATGGCGTCGCCGCCCTCCTCCGCGATTGTCTCTACGACGTCGTACGCCTCCCCCTCCGAGGAGCGGTAGTTGACGACGACGTTCGCGCCGTTTTGACCGAGTTCTTCGGCGATTCCGCATCCGATTCCTCTCGACGACCCCGTAACGAGGCACGTTCGGTTGTCCAGTGTCATTGTTGGGTGGTGGAAGGTCCGCTTACTCCCGGCGTTTGGGCTCCGCCGTACGAATCTACCGACGACAATCGGCCAAGTAAGTGTTTCTCAGGATATCCAAACGGTAGTCCGCGGGCGACCGGTCGGCCGGAGAAGAGTACGCCGAGGGTTACTTCGAGGACGTCAGGTCACGCGCCTGCGCTATCCAGTCTCGGACGCGACTCTCGGAGACGCCTATCTCCTCGGCGAGGGGTTCGGCGTCCGACGCGGCGAGGGCGGCGACGTCCTCGACGCCCGCACCTTCGAGGCGTCCGGCGTACCCCGACCCGATTCCGGATATCTCCCGGAGGTCGGTCGGCGTCTCCGCCGGTTCGCCGGCGTCGGTCCCCGTCTCGTCGGCCGATTCGCCGGTCTCGTCGTCGGGCGTTCGCATCTCGTCGATCTGTTCGACGGCCGACTCCGATTCGGGTTGCTCTCGCGGTTCCGTCTCGTCGTCGGCCCGCGGTTCGTCGCGCGTCGCCCCGTCCGTCTCGTCGGCCTCGTCGAACGTCGGCGGTCGCCCGCCTTCGTCCTCGGCGTAGACGGCGCTGTCTTCGTCTTCGGCGAGTCCCGTCTCTCCGCTCGTCTCCGTCGTCCCCGCCCCCGTCTCGGCGGCCTCGCTTTCGTCCGTCTCCTCGACGTAGACGTCCACGTGCCCCTCGTCGGGATGCCGCGAGATGGTCCTGCCGCCCGCCTCGTCGGTTTCGGCGGTTCGGTCGGCCTCGGCGGCTTCGTCTCCCTCGTCGGCGGGTTCGACCCGCGACCGCTTCTCGAACCACTCGCCGACGCGCGGCCAGAGGTCCTCGTGGGACCGCGAGGAGACCGAGAGGCCGATGTGTCCCGTCGGGAACTCTATCGTCGCCGTGTCGTCGCTTGCGACGAGTTCGTTGAACGGGACGCTCGCCTCCGAGGGGACGAGGTGGTCGTACTCGCCGACTATCTGGAGGACGGGCATCGTTATCTCCTCTAAATCGACGTGCTCGCCGTTCAGCGTGTACTCGTTCCTCGCCAGACTGTTCGACTGGTACATCTCTTCGAGGAACTCCTGGTACGCCTCGCCCGCCACGTCGATGCCCTCGCTCAGCCACCGTTCCATGCGGGCGAAGTTCTCGACGAAGTCGTCGTCGTCGAGGTTGTCGGCCAAGCGGGCGTACTTGGTGATGTAGTTGTCCACGGGGTCCATCATGGCGAACCCCGCATCGAGGAAGTCCGAGGGGACGTTGCCGAACGTCTCGGTGACCGTCTCCGGATCGAAGTAGTCGCCGTCGCCCCACTTCTCGAGGATGCCGCCGCTGTCGTCGAAGCAGAGGCCGGCGGCCATGAGGCCGAGCGTTCGGACTTTCTCGGGGTGGAGGGCGGCGTACATCGCGCTCATCGTCCCGCCCATGCAGTAGCCGAGGAGGTGGATGCTGTCCCGTCCGGAGCGTTCGCGCACCACGTCCACGCAGTTCTCGATGTACCTGTTCACGTAGTCGTCCAGCGTCAACGACGCGTCGAGCGCGGACGGTTCCCCCCAGTCGATGAGGTAGACGTCGAAGCCGCTGTCGAGAAGCGACCGCACGACGCTCCGGTCGGGCTGGAGGTCCAAGATGTACGGCTTGTTGATGAGGGCGTAGACGACGAGTATCGGCACGTCGTGTTGCTCCTCCGTCCGCGACTCGTAGTGGAGAAGCTGCAGTTTGTTCTCCTCGTAGACGACTTCGCTCGGCGTCTGTCCCACGTCTACGCCGGTGAACCGCTCCGTCTGCTCTCGCGCCGTCGCGAGGCGTTCGACGGCGTCGGCGGCCGCCGTCCACTGTTGCTGTTGCACGTCGAGTGCGAAGGTGTAGGGGTTCACGGTTCCATCGAGTCGATGATTCGGTCGAGTTTCTGCTCTACGGAGTGTTGGCGCCGTTCGAGTTCGACGAGTCTCTCACCGACCTCCTGCACGTCCGACTTCGTCGCGAACCCGAGGGTGTGAAGCGTCGTCTCCGACATCTCGTCTACGTCCTGCCGGAACTCCAAGACGTTCTGGACCGCCTCACCCGTCGTCGCCGCGAACGCGGTGGTTCGCATCACCTCTTTGAACGCCTCGTTGGCGGCGTTCAGCCAGATGTCTCTAATCTCCTCGGTGTCTACGTCCTCGCCCTCCACGGCGTCGATCGTCCGTTCGAGGTGTTCCTCGGCGGCGGCCATCCACACCTCGTAGGCGCGGGCGTACCCCTCGATACCGTCGCTCCACGCGTCGGCGTCCGTGGCGGAGGACTCCTCTACGGCGTCGAACCACGATTCGACGAACGCCGCCTGCGCCTCGGCGTTCCGTTCGAACGCGTCCGCGAACGATTCGTTCGTCTCCTCGACGAAGCGTGTCCAGTCCTCCTCGGTGCCTGCGGTAGCGTACTCTTCCGACATCGTTTCACTCTACGCGAAGTGTCTCCAAATGGTTACCGCCCGAGTTACTCCTCGGTGGCGTCGAACTCCGCGTCGGAGTCCGTCCCGCCGACGTCCGACTCCGCGCCCGCCTCGACTTCCACTTCGGTCGTCTCGGGCGTCGCCTCTCGGGCCTCGGCTATCCGCTCGGAGACGTCGTCCACCGTCTGCTCCATGTTCTCTTGGTACTGCTCGAGCATGTCGTTGTACAGGTCGGTGTTCTGACGCATGCTCGTCTCGAGGGCGTCCCAGACGTTCTCGTTGATCTCGTGGGCAGTGTCGTACTGCTCGTCTATCGTGTCTCGGAGGTTATCGAAGAACTGCTGGTTGTTCTGGACGCTCCCGTCCATCGAGTCGATGGTTTCGAGCGACATCTGGAGCGCCTGTCGCGTGTTCTCGATGAACGCTTGGTTGTTCGACGGGACGGTGTTGTCCATCGTGTCGACGGCTATCTGCGCCATCGACCGTCTGACGTCGGTCGTCTTCTGTTGCACCGGGCGGCTCGACTCGACGTTGTCCGCAAAGAGGTCCATGTACGACTGCTGGAGCTCCATGTTCCGGCGCATCGCCTCTTGGCTCTGTTCGAGGGACCGCTGGTAGGCGTCGAACATCGCGGTGAAGGGGTTCTGGACTCGGTACGTCTGTCGCTGTCGGTTAGTGTCGTGTTGACTCATGGGTGTTCACTCCGTTTTCGGCTCTATCGGGATGACGAACGCCTGGACGAGGTCGCGCTCTTCGATACCGAGCGCCTCCCGCTCGGCGTCGGGGATGCTGATTCTCCCCCCGCTCTGCACGCGCGTCTTGAAGACGGCGGCGTCTCTGCTCAGCGATTCGAGGGTATCGAAGTCGCTCTTCTCCTCGCCGCTTCCGGCGGACATGAGCTCGTTGAAGAACCGAAACTGCTGGTCGGTCACTTCTTCGCTCGCCTGCCGGAACTGCTCCGCGAACGCGGCCGGCGGCCACGGCGGAGTCGATGGGTCGTCCGTCATCTCACTTCCACGTAGGACCCCATGATACAAATGTGTTCCCCACGTTACCCTTGAATGGTATACGATGGCTACGATTGGTGAGAACGGTAATACCGGCGTCGTTGATTTATCAGAATTGAATACAAATAGCCCGGTGGCGGGCTGGCGGAGGGCGTGAGATGGCGCGCGACGACCGAACCGGCGACCGAGTTTCGCCGCCTCCCCTCGGGGGGCAGTTCGAAGAGTTCACGACGGCGTGGGGGCGCGCCTCGAACCACCTCGTCAACAGCGTCGTCGAGGCCAACCGCGCCACGTTGGCGCTGTTCGGCGTCAACGGTCACGACGCCGACGGCGACGCGGAGGCGGTGGCGGTCTCTCACTCCGAGGAGGAGTGGGAGTTCGAACGTTCCGTCGACGCCGTCGAGGACATCGACGTCGGCGACTGGGTCCGGTTCTCGAAGTCCATCGACGAGGCCGACGTGACCGCCTTTGCGGCCGCCAGCGGAGACACGAACCGCCTCCACACGGACGAGGAGTTCGCGTCGCGGACGCGGTTCGGCGGCCGAATCGTCCACGGAACGCTCGTCTCCGGACTCATCAGCGCCGCGTTGGCCCGCCTCCCCGGTCTGACCATCTACCTCTCGCAGGAGATGGAGTTCGTGGGACCGGCCGAGGTGGGGTCGCGCCTGACCGCGATGGTGGAGGTGACCGAACGACTCGGGTCGGATCGATTCCGACTCTCGACGGACGTTCTCGGCGATGACGAGAACCCCGTCGTCGAGGGGGAGGCGGTCGTCCTCATCGACTCGATTCCCGAGGACGACGAACCGCCGTCGTCCGGAGGAGGGCGGGCGTGACCGCCGGCCCGACTCGGCGACGGATCCGCGCGTCTATTTAAACACCGCGTAGTGACAGGGGGAATAGGTAACGTAGCTCGTGAACCACTAGGTGATACTGCTGACCGGTCGGACGGGGACTGACGACCGGCAGCGAGGAAAAACAATGCCTTCGGGAGACACACACACGAGAGCGGAACTGTACGTTCGGTCGTTGGCACCGCGCGGCGCGCAGGCGTCGCAGGAGGCGGTCGTGCAACGACTCCTCGACATGGAGTCCGAACGGGAACTCGATTTCTCCGTGACGGTGTGGGGAGACCAGATAGCGACCGATAGCGCGGTCACTCGGACCGAGGCGGGGCGGACGATGATAGAGACGGTCCGCCGGTTCGAGTCGTGGGCGACGACGAACGGGTACACGGTCGAACCGTTCTTCTCCGACGTGCGGCGGGAATCCCTCGTCGACGGCGCGTACGACGCTATCGTCCCTCCGCACCTCTGTTTGGCTCTCTACGAGGACGGCGACGTCGCGGGCGTGTTCCCGTGCTCCGACCGCGAGGCCCACTACACCGTCGAGGACGCCCTCGAAGCGATGACCTCCGAGGAGGAGCTACCGCCGTTGTCGGCGCCGTCCGACGACTCGAACGCCGACCGGTTCTCCGAGGAGGAGACGCCGACGTACGCCTCGCCGATTCCGCTCGACGAGTAAGCCGCGTCTGCCGGCGACCGGGCGTCCGAGAATCGCCGCAGACGACCCGTTTTCTCTCGTTTTCACCGCGGTCACCGAAAAAAGGAGTGCGAACGTTCGGCCGTCCGCCGTCGGTTCACTCGATGTCGATGTTCTGCCCCCGGTCGGACGACCCGGCTTTCGGGAGCGTGACGGTGAGAACGCCGTTCTGGAACGTCGCGGAGACGCCGTCGGCGTCGATGGGTTCGGGGAGGCGGACCGACCGCTGCATCCGTTCGTCGGAGCGTTCCCGTCGGAGGTAGTTCTCCTCGCTCGTCTCGGTTTCGCGCTCTCTCTCCGCGCGAATCGTGAGTTGTTCCTCGGTGCACTGGACGTCGATGTTCTCCTTTTCGAATCCGGGGAGATCGGCGGTGACGACGAACTCCTCGCCGTGGTCCGCGAGGTCTATGTCCACCGACCCGCGGCCGAACATACCCTCTTGGCCCATCGACCACGGAGACTGTTCGAACTGCCGGTTCATCTGCTCGAACATGCGTTCGAGCTCTTGGAAGGGGTTTCTGTCGGGCATCATGGCTCTCTGGTTGCGTTTCCGCGTTGTAACTTTCGCGGGATGGTCCTTATCGTTTATTCCTCCGAGCGAACCCGTTCGAGAACGAGGGACCCGTCCTCCGATTCCGCCGCGCGGCGAGGGCGGAGCGCGGGACCGCTTTTCCGTCGCGTCCCATCCTGTCACTCTCGGAGGTGACGCCGGAACCACTCGGCGGCGAGTTCGGCGACGCGTTCGAGTTCGTCCGACCCCTCGAAGCGGTGTCCCGCGCCGGGGACGACTTCGAGCGACTTCTCGCAGTCGAGTCGTTCGAACGCGCGCCGGTTGAGTTCGAGGACGGGGCCGTCCGCGCCGCCGACGATAAACAGCGTCGGCGACCGAACGTCCGGCAACGACTCGGCGGCGCGGTCGACGCGGCCGCCGAGAACGACGAGGGCCGTCACGTCGAACCGGAGGGCGGACTCGATTGCCGCGGCGGCGGCCGTTCCGGTGGCGAAGTACCCGACTTCCGAGTCACCGACGTCGTCTCGCTTTCGAATCCACTCGGTGACGGCGACCACCCGTTCGGTCAGTAGCCCCACGTCGAACCGCGTCGCGTACGCTTCGACGTCCGGCCCCGCGAGGAGTGCCGACGAGAGCGTCACGAACCCCGCCCTCCGAAGGCGGTCGGCGACGCGCCCGATTCGCGCGTCGGAACCGCTCTCGCCTCCGCTCACGAGAATCACGAGGCCCGCGGGGTCCGGCGGGACGACGAGACACCCCTCCAGTTCCGCGTCGCCGACGGGAATCGTCACCCGGCGGTCTGTCGCGTCGTGCATACGGTACTTACGTCCGTGCGGTGCTTAACGCCCGTTTCCGTCACCTCGGCGAAGTCTCCGCGCTCCCGACGAGTCCGAGGCCGGCACTCGTCGGCGGACCTAGGTACGTCCCCGTGCGTGGACGGCCGTCCGGGCGACCGGTTCGACTCGCCCCCAGGTCCAAGGTATTCTGTGGAACCCGGAGGCGGCGGTCGGCGAGCAGTTTCTCCGCCGGCCGACGACGCTCCACCGTTTCCGTAACCGAACGGATAGCCGGGTTCCAGTGACGATTTCTACCGACTCGCGTTCGACGAACTACGCTCTCAATTAACCCACTCTCCGTCGTCAAAACCATCTTTTCCGTCTTTGCTATCTCTGATAGTTTGTTGATCTTTCCTATCTTCCCCGGTTTGGTCGCCGTCCGTACGCAGGCGAAGAGGAGAGGCGAGGGGGCGGACCACGCCGCCTGCGGCAACTGCCCCAGCGGTTAACTCCGAGAGCGGACTAGTTCCGGTGTGACGTACCAGACGACCATCGGCTGGTCCCTCGTCTCGTCCGGAATCGTATCGCTCCTGTTGGCGTACCTCCCCGGCGACTCGATGTGGTGGGGCGTCGGACTGTTAGTGCTCGGTCTCGTCGTCCTCTACGTGCGTCGGGACGACATCGGCCCGTGAGGGAGGTCGGTTCTCTCGCCTCTCACTCGCCGTTTCGCTCCCCGTACAGGAGAATCGCCGCGGCGACGACCAGACAGACCACGAGGCCGCCGAACGCCGCGGCGTAGTTCGCGTAGGTCACGACGACGCCGACGTAGGCGGGGCCGAGCGCGTTCGCGCCGAGAAACAGGGCGCGCGCTGCGCCCAAGTCCGCGCCCATGCCGCCGTCGGGGGCGTCGTCCATGATGATGGCGTCCGCGAGGGGAAAGCCCGTCTTGTAGCCCACCGCCGTCAGTCCGACCGCGACCCAGACGACCGGTTTCGACCCGGCGGCGACGAGTGCCCCGAGCGAAAGCGCCGCGAACCCGATTCCGACGACGGCGATGCCCCGTCGGGAGAACCGGTCGCCGAGTCCCCCGGCGACGGGTTTGACCGCCAGACCGACGGCGAAGACGATGGCGAACGTCGCACTGGCGAGTCCCTGCGAGAACCCCTTCGACACCGCGAGGTACGTCGGGAGGAAGTTGATGAACCCGCCGACCATGAAGTAAAACAGCGAGAACGCCAGTAGCGTCCCGCGTTGCTGCGGACTGGTGACGAGTCTGCGTGCGGTTCCGCCCACGTCGAGGGACGCATCGCCGACGCGGTACCCCTCGCGCGACCAGAGGACGTAGAGGACCGTCACGGCCGCCAACACCGCCGCCACCGGGAAGAACGGCGTACGCCACGTCGCGTACCCGAGAGCGAGGACGGCGAGGCCGGACGACAGGAGGCCGCCGACGTCGGTGCCCGCGGCGTAGACGCCGAGGGCGCGCCCCCGGCGGCGCACGAACAGGTCGGAGAGAAGCGCGCGCGACGGGATGGCGAACAGGCCCTTCCCGAGGCCGACGACGGCCGCCGCGGCGACGAACGCGGGGAGACTCCACGCGAACCCGAAGGCGACGAACCCGACGACGAGGACGAGCAGTCCGGGGACGATGAGCGTCGCGCGCGTCCACCGGTCGGAGTACTCGCCGCCGGGGTACTGAGAGAGCGCGTAGACGCCCTGAAACAGCGCGAGGGCGACCCCGGCCGTCGCCTCCGTTATCTGCAGGTCCGCGATAATGGTGGGCAGAAGCGGCGAGAGGAGGAACCGACCCGTCTGAAGCGCCGCCCACCCGAGGGAGACGACCAACAGCATCCGTCCCGCGTACCCGCCGCGTAACCGTTCTTCCGTCGCCGTCGGTTGCACGACTCCCTGTCTTCGCGGACGGTACCAGTTCCTTACGATTCGAAGGTGTTGTCTGCATCATGCACAAAAGTAATTATACAAACGCCGGATGGAACAGCCGACCGACCGCCGTCGCTCGGGGCGGTCCCTCCGCTATCAGTAGCCAAACCGAACAGTTTTCTCACCCCCCGATGACGGGCCACTCGTGTCCGAAGGAGTGTTCGCCGGTGGCCTCCGGCGGGAGTTCGAAACCGTCGGCAGTCACGAGGAACTGATAGCGTTCTCGCGCGACTACTGCGAATACGCCGTCTCCGAGTTCGAACTGAGCGTGGCGTTCTCGCGGGTGTCGTGGGAAGTTTCGACCCGCGCCAAGCGCAGGGCGGCGGCGGTGAAGCGACCGAAGGTGTCCGAGACGGCCGTCGGCGACCCGATAGACTGGAGCGAACGGCCGACGGTGGCCGAGGACGGCGGCGCGCCGACGTGTACGGTGTCGCTGTCGTGGCGGGCGTTCGAGTCGTTCGACTACGAGGAGTGGACGGCGACGCTCAGACACGAACTCGTCCACGTAGAGCAGTTCCAGCGGTTCGGAACGACCGATCACGGACCGGCGTTCCGCCGGCGCGCGGCGGCCCTCGACGCCCCCGTCCGGGTCCGCCACTTCGCTACGCCCGCGTACCTGCTCACCTGCACGGACTGCGAGAACGTCGTCGCCAGACGGTACCGCGACTGTAAGTTGGTTCGAGAGTACGAGTCGTACGTGTCGTCCTGTTGCGGCGCGTCGCTCGAATGTGAGTCCCCCGACGGCGCGGCGTCGGACGGGTAGTCGCCCGTCGAGTTGGGTCTCCGCCCGAGTCGGGGTTCCGTCTCCGAATCAGGTTTCCGTCTCGGCGTCGTCGCCGTAGGCGTCGAGGTACGTTCGCTCCCGGCGGATGAGTTCTTCGACGCCGTGTTCGAGGATTCCCTCGCCCAAGGAGGTCGCCGCGTAGTAGGTGTACAGACCTTCGCTGTCGCGTTCGGCCCGCTTTCGCTTCTCGACGAGGCCCACCTCCACGAGTTTGTTCAGGTGGTAGTGGAGGGTGTTCCCGCGGACGTCGAGTCGCTCTTCGAGTTGCTTCGGGCTCTGGTCGCCCGCGTGGACGAGGGTGTAGACGACGGCGAACCGCGTCCGGTCGCCGATGGCCGCCTGCATGTCGAGGTAGTCGTCCAGAGAGAGGACGCTCGTCGGCGGCAGGAGGTCCTCCGGGTCCTCCGGGGCGTCTCCGTCGTCGGCCGCGGCGTGGTTGGTCGCCATTCGTCTCTCTGTACTCCGCGACGCCGCTTAACGATTGCTGACTCAACGACTCCCGAAAATACCTCTTTTTATATACCGCCCGTCCGAGTCGGAGGTATGGGAACGGAGATAACGAGGAACCGGATCAGGGAGGCGTTGGGGTCGGTCGCGTACTCGGAGTTTCTGCTCTACATCATGGGCCCGTACAAGTCGTTCAACTTGGCGTACGTCCTCTCGGAGGAGGAACGGGCGGACATCAAAATCGAGGAACTGCCCGGTCCCATCAGGCGACTGTTCAAGCGACGCGACGACGTCGACGAGGCGCAGGCGTTACTCCGCCGCGTGCAGGGGTCACTCCGGGCCGACCCCGGCGTGAACGCGTTTCTCGCCGTGGACGTGGATATCGACGTGGACGACGTGGACGCGGCGACCCAGAGCATCGAGTACGCCCGGCGAAGCAACGTCACGGCGTTCGTCCTCCCCTACCTCGGTCACAACTTCGGCGTCGGCGAGGAGGCGGGGTCGGTGCTCGAGGCGTTGTCGGAGACGCACGGCGACCGGATGCTGTTCGTCCACGAGGCGGACGTGACGAGTGCGATGCTCCGGGCGGCGAACGAGCGGTGGGACCTCAGAATCGAGTCCTACGAGACGGAGGCGGAACTCCTCGACCGCCTCAAACTGTTCGTCGCCGACGTGATGAACCGCGAACTCCACGGCGACCTCGACCCCCTCCACGAGTCGTAAATCGCGTCCGCGACGGAGGTCTACGTCTCGCGTTCACTTGCAGGAGTGGAGGTGCGAACCTCTCTCGGACGACCGGTCGTACTGGGTGGAGACTTCGACTGCTGTACCGACGCGCCCCTTTATCTAATTTGTTATATTCGTGTCTCGATTCTCGACGGCGAATCCGCTCCATCGCCGCGAGTGTCTCTCGCCGTTTCCGTGCTCCGGAGAGGAAACGAACTGCGGACGATACCGCGTTCTGGGCCCTATTTCGACGGATCGGAGACGTCGCGCCTCTCCTTTTCGCAAGAGACTTCCAGCCGCTATTCTCGTCGTCTACTGAATGAAGATATACGAACCGAAATTCCATATTTAGTCCATTCACGCCGATAAAACGAACAGTGTACCGAATGTCAGTTCGTATAATCTCGGATCAAATGAAGATCACTCAACTATCATTCGGCCGATGATAGGTCCCGAGTCGGAGACAGAAATACTCGTACTCCCTCCGAGAGCGTCGCCGTCCGTCGGTCAACCATCTTTATGTCCTGCGGGCGGTGGTACCTATCTATCCATGTCACTCGACGACGACGCGCGGGAGTACCACCGCGAGGACCCGCCGGGGAAGATAGAGATTTCGACGACCAAGCCGACGAACACCCAACGCGACCTGAGTCTCGCGTACTCGCCGGGCGTCGCCGCGCCGTGCCGCGACATCGACGGAGATTCGGAGGCGGCGTACGAGTACACCGCCAAGGGTAATCTCGTCGGCGTCGTCTCGGACGGATCCGCCGTCCTCGGACTCGGTGACATCGGCGCGCAGGCGTCGAAGCCCGTCATGGAGGGGAAGGGCGTCCTCTTCAAGCGGTTCGCAGACATCGACGTGTTCGACGTCGAACTCGACGCGAGCGACGTAGACGAGTTCGTCGGAACCGTCAGCGCGATGGAACCGACGTTCGGCGGCATCAACTTGGAGGACATCAAGGCCCCCGAGTGTTTCGAGATAGAGGAACGACTCCGCGAGGAGATGTCCGTTCCCGTCTTCCACGACGACCAACACGGGACGGCGATCATCTCCGGGGCGGCCCTCCTCAACGCGGTCGATATCGCGGGCAAGGAGTTAGACGAGGTTCGGGTCACCTTCGCCGGGGCCGGCGCCGCCGCGACGGCCACCGCGCGCTTCTACGTCTCTCTCGGGGTCCGACCGGAGAACATCGTCATGTGCGACATCGACGGCGTCCTCACGACCGAACGCGCGGAGGCCGGCGACCTGAACGAGTACAACCGCGAGTTCGCGCGCGACGTTCCCGCGGGCGGACTCGCGGAGGCGATGGAGGGTGCGGACGTGTTCGTCGGCCTCTCCGCCGGCGGCATCGTCTCCCAAGAGATGGTGCGGTCGATGGCCGAGGACCCCATCATCTTCGCGATGGCGAACCCGGACCCCGAAATCGGCTACGAGGAGGCCAAAGAGGCCAGAGACGACACCGTGATTATGGCGACTGGTCGCTCGGACTACCCCAACCAAGTAAACAACGTGCTCGGGTTCCCGTTCATCTTCCGCGGCGCGTTGGACGCGCGAGCGACGGAGATAAACGAGGAGATGAAACGCGCCGCCGCCCACGCACTCGCGGACTTAGCCAAGCAGGACGTGCCAGACGCCGTCGTGAAGGCCTACAGCGACCAACCCCTCCAGTACGGCCCCGACTACGTCATCCCGAAACCGCTCGACACCCGCGTCCTGTTCGAGGTGTCCGCCGCCGTCGCGCAGGCGGCGATAAACAGCGGCGTCGCCCGGCGAGATATCGACTTGGAGACGTACCACGAGCAACTCGAAGCGCGCGTCGGGAAGTCCTTGGAGATGCTCCGCGTCGTCCTCAACAAAGCGCAGAACGACCCCAAGCGCGTCGTCCTCGCGGAGGGGAACGACGAGAAGATGATCCGCGCGGCCGCCCGGATGGAGTCGGAGGGAATCGCGACGCCCCTCCTCGTCGGCGACAGGGGAACCATCGAGTCGGTCGTCGAGACCCGCGGACTGGACTACGACCCCCGCGTCGTCGACCCGACGGCGGACGAACTCGAGGAGTACGCCGACAGGCTCCACCGCCTCCGCCGCCGGAAGGGCCTGACCCGGCGCGAGGCCGCCGAACTCGTCCGAACCGACCCGAACTACCTCGCCAGCGTGATGGTCGAGGAGGGCGACGCCGACGCGATGCTGACCGGCCTGACGCACCACTACCCCTCGGCGCTTCGACCGCCGTTGCAGGTCGTCGGTACGAAGGAGGACGCCGACTACGCCGCCGGGGTGTACATGCTCACCGTCGCCGACCGGGTGATATTCTGCGCCGACGCGACGGTCAATCGGGACCCGGACGCCGACGTCCTCGCGGAAGTCGCCCGCCACACCGCCGACCTCGCGCGCCGGTTCAACGTCGACCCGCGCGTCGCGTTCCTCTCGTACTCGGACTTCGGAAGCGTCGATAACCCGGGGACGCGGAAACCTCGCGACGCGGCGCGGGCGTTGCGCGACGACCCGGCCGTCGAGTTCCCCGTCGACGGCGAGATGCAGGCCGACACCGCCGTCGTCGAGGACGTCCTCGCGGACTCCTACGAGTTCTCCGAACTGGACGGACCGGCGAACGTCCTCGTGTTCCCGAACCTGGAGGCGGGCAACGTCGGGTACAAACTCCTCCAACGACTCGGCGACGCCGAAGCCGTCGGCCCGATGCTCGTCGGCATGGACAAGCCCGTCCACGTCATCCAACGCGGCGACGAGGTGGGCGACATCGTCAATCTCGCGGCGGTGGCAGTCGTGGACGCCCAACAGGAGTAGAAACTGACCGAGCGGATATTTTTCGTCCAGGTTTTTGCGAGGAGTGGTGCGCGGAGCGCACCCGACGAAGCAAAAAGGTGGTCGCTCGACCTCGCGGCGGTGGCGGTGGTGGACGCCCAACAGGAGTAGGAGCGTCAGCGTCTCGTTTTCGACGGCGAACGGGAGTTTCCCGCTACGGCGACGACCCTCGCTGAACCGGCCGTTCTCCTTGTTCGCCGGACGGCCCTTTCGAGTCCCGGTAGATATATGATGGTCGTTCCTGATATTGCGGTATGGCGTCGACAGTGGATGGTACGGACGAAACAGCATCGCAACCGACCGGGAGGTCCGACGGCCAGTCGGACGTCCGGACGGACGACCAATCCGAGGAGTACTCGCGCCGGAAGTTCATGGAGACGGCCGCCGCGGCGAGTGCGGCGGGCGTGACGGCCCTCGCCGGGTGCAGTAGCGGCGACGGCGGTACCGACGGCAACGGCGAACAGGACTTCCTGTGGTGGACGATGCGGGGGTACATCCCCGCGGAGACGGAGGCCATCAAGCAGACGGCCAAAGGGTACGAGGACGCCGCGGACGCGAACGTCAACGTCACCACCGAAGTCGTCGTCTGGGACCAAGTGTTCCAGGAGTGGAGTGCCTCCATCGAGGGCCGTTCGATGCCGAACGTCTCCGAGATGGCGTGCGAACACGCCGCCGACTTCGGTCAACGCGGCGCGGCGCGTCCGAACACGGAACTGTTCAACACGTACGACGACTGGTACGACACCATCTCGAAGTGGGGGCAGTTCGACGGCGAGTACTGGGGGATGCCGTGGTTCATGGAGCTTCGAACGAGCCACGTCAACATGAACCTCTTAGAGGAGGCGGGCGTCTCCAAGCCGCCGGAGACGTGGGCCGAACTCATCGAGACCGGACAGGCCGTCTCCGAGAACACCGACGCCTCCGGGTTCACGACGCCCGGTGCGACGGACTTCCCGACCGGTCAGAACCTGACGGCGATGACGCACCAGTCCGGCGGGTCGTTTTACGGCCACTCCGACGGGAAGTTCAGCGTCGAAATCGACAGTCCCGCGTCGCTGTTCGCCCACCTCTGGGCGCTGAGCCTCCGCGAGAAGTGGGACATCGCCCCCGGCGGTTGGGGCGGCATCGACAGCACCTCCGGCGAGGAACTCTACCGCGAGAGGCGGACGGCCATCGCTCACCTCCCGACGGACCTCGCTCGCAGTCTCGTCGACCCGCAGGAAGGCGTCTCCGACGAGAACAAGGAGTTGGCCGAGGCGACGGAACTGACGCCGATGCCGGCGGGGCCGAACGGCGAACGCCAGTCCTTCATGGGCGGCAGTTGCATGACGACGTTCAAGCAGAACGTCACCCGCCACGACATCGACGACAAGATTTCGCTCGGCTTCATGGACTACATGACCCAACCCGACCAGTTGGACAAGTACTTCCCCGTCTCCGCGCCGAACTTCCTCCCCGTCCGGAGCGGACAGGAGGAGATGGAACTGTTCACCGACAACCCGACGGAGATTCCGGACTCGTGGCTCGACGCCCGCCTCGAACAGGCCCCGAACGCGGTCCGCTACGGCGTCACCGGCGCGGGACGCGTCGCCCCGTTCATGGGTTCCGTCGAGAGCAACACGACCGGCTACTCGACGGCCATCTCGGGGATGATCGGTTCCGAGACGGACCCGAAGAAGGCGCTCAAGGCCATGGCCGACAAGGCTCGCTCGGGGATAAACAACGCCGACTACCTCGACTACGAGGTGGAGGCGCCCGAGGAACCGTCGCTCGATGACGCTCCCGACGAGGTCCAACCGTGGATTACCGGCGACGGCGTGCCGAAAATCTACAACCCCTACGAGTAACGAGAGTCGTTCGATGGCAACCGCACACACAATGTACGCCTTTTCCCCACGAGAGTAATGGCAAGAAACACCTCGGCAGTCGGTGGAGTCACTATCCCGGAGGAGTACCAGTACTGGCTCTCGAAGGAGAGCCTCTGGGGGTGGCTGTTCCTACTGCCAACGTTGGCGGCGTTGGGTCTCATCAGCGTCGTCCCCATCCTCCGAGGTATCGTTCTGAGCTTCTACGAGTACGGCGGACTCAGAGAGGACGTCTTCGTCGGGTTCGAGAACTACGCCCGCGTGTTCGCACTCCCGGACTTCTGGGTGGTGATGAAGAACACGTTCGTCTGGTCGTTCACGGCGGTGGTGTTGATGGCGATTTTGGGTCTGGGATTCGCCATCCTCCTGAACCGCGAGTTCAGAGGGCGCTCTATAGCGACGACGCTCCTCTTGCTCCCGTGGACGATTCCGTTCATCGCCGTCGCCCTGAACTGGACGCTGCTGTTCAACTACGAACTCGGGATGTTCAACGGGCTCCTCGAAGTGCTCGGGTTCCAAGGCGTCGAGTGGCTCGGCCGGTCGCGGTACGCGCTGTTTTCGGTGACGATGGCGTACGTCTGGCGGAACTTCCCGTTCTTCATGATCACCTTCCTCGCGGCGATGAAGGGTATCCCGCAGGACCTCTACGAGGCGGCGCAGGTCGACGGCTCGACACGGCTCGACCTGTTCCGGCACATCACCCTTCCCTTCCTCCAGCCCATCGGCATCGTGACGACGCTCCTGCAGAGCCTGTGGACGCTCAACCACTTCACGCTCGTCTTCGTGATGACGAGCGGCGGTCCCGGAAACTCCTCTATGGTGTTGCCGGTGTACATCTACCGGCAGGCGTTCATCCAGAACAACTTCGGCGTCGCGGCGGCCATCGCCGTCGTGATGCTCGTCATCATGCTCGGCTACGGACTGGTCTACCTGCGGCTCTACGAGGACGAAGTCGGAGGGAAATAACATGGCAAGCAAAACACGAGACACGGACGAACTGCTCGGCTTCGAGGTGTCCCCGAAGGTCGCAGCGTGGGCGAAGACGCTCGGCTTCCACGCGCTGCTTTGGTCGTCGATATTCGTCGTGCTGATGCCGGTGCTGTGGATGATAGTCGTCTCGCTGAATCAGGTGGCGTTCGACACGTTCATCCAGAACCCGGGGGCGTGGCTCGAAGGTGCGAACCTCGACGCCTACCGCCGCATGCTGTACGAGACGAACTTCATCGGGTGGTTCCGCAACAGCGTCATCGTCACGGTGGGTTCGACGGTGCTCAGCATCGTCATCTGTACGTTCGGCGCCTACAGCATCGGCCGACTCCGGTTCAAGGGTCGGAAGGCGGTGGCGACGTTCCTGTTGATGACGCAGATGTTCCCGCTCATCTTGGTGGCGGTGCCGCTGTTTCTCATCTTCCGCAACATCGGCCTGTTCAACAGTCTCCTCGGCCTCACGATAGCGTACGTCGCGTTCGTGCTTCCGTTCTCCATCTGGATGCTGCGGGGGTTCTACGAGAACCTCCCCGAGGCGCTGGAGGAGGCGGCGATGATAGACGGGAGCACGCGCGTCGGCGCGGTCATCCGAGTCATCGTTCCCCTGTCGTCGCCGGCGATAGCGACCACCGCCATCTTCGCGTGGATCTTCGCGTGGAACGAGTTCGTGATGGCGCTCATCCTCATCAACGACGACGCGAAGACGACGCTGCCGCCGGGACTCAGTTCGTGGGTCGGTCAGTACACCCTCCAGTGGGACCTGCTCATGGCCGGCGCCCTCGGCGCGACGCTTCCGTTGTTCATCATCCTGTTCTTCCTCCAGAAGTACATCATCAACGGCCTCGCCGAGGGTGCGGTCAAGACCTGACGGTCGCCCCGCGCCCCGGCTGATTCTCCCGCTCCGTTCGTGACGGCCAACAAAAATAATAAATAGTTACGTAAGAATCGTCCATTAAGAATGAGCCGAATCCTATTCGACAGCGTAACGAAGCGGTACGAGGGCGACGTCCTCGCCGTGGACGAGTTCGACCTCGAAATCGAGGACGGGGAGTTCCTGACGCTCGTCGGTCCGAGCGGTTCCGGCAAATCGACGCTGCTCCGGATGCTCGCGGGCCTCGAAGAGATAACGGACGGCGAGATACGCATCGGCGACACGCCGGTCAACCGGCTTCCGCCGCGCAAGCGGGACATCGCGATGGTGTTTCAGAACTACGCGCTGTACCCCCACCTCTCGGTGCGGGACAACATGGCGTTCGGCCTCAAGCGCTCGACCGACCTCCCCGCCGAGGAAATAAACGAACGGGTGCGGGAGGCCGCCGAACTCATGGGCATCGGCGAACTCCTCGACCAGAAGCCGAAACATCTCTCCGGCGGTCAGCGTCAACGCGTGGCGACCGGTCGCGCCATCGTCCGCGACCCGGCCGTGTTCCTGTTCGACGAACCCCTCTCGAACCTCGATGCGAAACTCCGCAAGCACATGCGGACGGAACTCCAACGCCTCCAGCAGACGTTCGAGACGACGACGATCTACGTCACTCACGACCAAGAGGAGGCGATGACGATGAGCGACCGCATCGCCATCCTCAACCACGGAACGCTCCAGCAGGTGGGGCCGCCCCGCGAGGTGTACAACCGACCGAAGAACACGTTCGTCGCGCAGTTCATCGGCAGCCCCTCGATGAACATGTTCGTCTCCGAACTGGACCTCTCGGGCGAGCAGGCCCGGTTCACGGGCGACATCGAACTGCCGATTCCGAGGCGGCAGGCGGAGGCCATCGCCGCGCGAAGCGACGCCGACAGGTTCCTGTTGGGCGTCCGCCCGGAGCACATCCACGTCCACGAGACGCCGACGGAGGAGTCGGTGCGGGCGTTCGTGGACATCATCGAACCCCTCGGGAGCAACGACCTGCTGTACTTCGACTTGGAGGACCACGTCGACGTCTCGTCCGTCGTCGCCGGAGGCATCGACATCGGCGCGGACGAGCAAGGCGACAGAGAGGAGTACAAGGTGTTCATCGAACCGGATTCGATTCCCCAGCGGTACGAACGCAGCGACGACCCGGTGTATCTCACGTTCGACACGGAACACGTCCACGTGTTCGACCCGAACACCGGCGAGAACCTCAGTCTGAGCACCGCCTCGGTCGCCGAAGCCCAAACGGAGTCGGCGACGGGAGCGAGCGACTGACCTCATGACCGGTATCCGACGGACGAACGACGGCGACGAACCCGACCCGTGACCCCAGTATCCCCCACAGCACACCCATGACCGTAGACGACATCACAGAGTACGGACGCGAGACGGACGCCGACTCGGAGGCCGCCGCGAACGTTCCGGAGCGGGGGGTCGGCGTCACCGACCGAACGTGGCGTCGACTCGGACACGAACTGACGAACGCCCGGAGCATCGCCGACTTCGTGGGGACCGTCGAGCGGTACGGATGGACGCCGCCGCTCCTCGCGCTAGCGCTTCTCGGTGTCGTGCGGGGCGTCTTCGCGTACCTCTCGGAACCGTTCGCCATGTCGCAGGGGTACGTCTTCGCCGGCTGGCAGTTGGCGCTCGGCATCAACCTCCTGTACGGCCTCTTCTTCGTCGGCTTCGTCTGCTTCTTCTACTTCGGCGTCGCCGGGGCCATCGCGGGCCACCTCTCCGAGGAGACGGCCATGGAGACGGCGATGTTCAAAGTCGGCGGGTACCTGATGCTCCTGTTCGTCCCGGTGGTGGTCGTCAGCGCGGTGCTCGTCACCACCATCCCCGCGCCGGAGACCGTCGTCGCGGGCGCGGAACCCGTCTCGGAGGTCGTCGCGTCGCACGAGGCGGTGGCGAACAGCCCGCAGATGCGCATCGTCGGGACGATGATGGCCGGGGTGTGGATACTCGTCGGATTCCTGCTGCTGCCGGTCGTGAGCGAACTGTACGGCATCGACAAGAAGCGGAGCGTCCTCTCGGTTCTCCCGGTGACGCTGGTCGCGGTCGTCGCGACGCAGCTACTCTAGCCGTCTCCCGCCGTTCAGCCGTCCATCGCCCCTTCGGGGCCGGTCTCCGGGTCGTCGAGCACCCGGCCCGCCGTCGGCGGGCGTTCGTCGAGCAGCACCCCGTCGATTCGGACGAGGGCGGTGACGAACTCGACGGCGCGAATCAGCCCCGACACCCGAATCTGGTAGGGGTCCAGACCGCCGCCGTCGGCGGTCACGTCGTCGACGACGCTCCCGTCGCTAGATATCGCAGTCCGGCGGTGACCCGCCGCGTACCGCGAGCGCAGGTCGGCCAGCGCGTCCATCGGGTCCAGCCCGGCGTTTCTCGCCAGCGTCTTCGGGACGGATTCGAGCACGTCTGCGAAGCGCTCCACCGCGAGCTGCTCTCGTCCGCCGAACCGCGGCGCGAGTTCCCTGACCGCGTGCGCCGCCGCCGTCTCCGCGGCTCCCCCCGCGGGAAGCGCCTTCGGCGTTATGACGCACGCCCGGAGCGCGTTCTTGCTATCCCTGACGCGACGCTCCGCCTCCTCCGCGGCCGCCTGCGTTCCGCCGCGGACGACGAGCGTGCACGCGGGCGACTCGGCGGCGGCGGGCGGTTCGAAGGCGACCCAGTCGTCGTCGCGGCCGGCGTCGCGGAACCGCACCGTCGCGTGACCGAGGATGTCGGGATCGATTCGCTCGTTCGGGCGGACCGGTCCGCGGTGCGTCGCGCCGGTGGCCCGCTTGATGTACTCGAAGTCGGTGTGCTTGACGTTCCGAAGCAGTATCGCTCCGTGGCGGGCCAACTCCTTGGCGACGGCCATGTCCGCGTCGCCGGTCACGACCACCGCGACGGCCCCGGTCGCTGCGATGGTCGCCGCAATTCGCTCGCTGTCTCTGCTCCCGTTCGCTATCCGTTCGGTGTCGGCGTCGTCCTCGACGGAGACGTTCACGTTCGCCGAGAGGTTTCGGGGCTTGAGGCTCCCATCGACGAGCAACACCGGCCCCGTCGCCGGGAGGAGGCGTTCCCCGGTGACGACCGTCTCCGGGAGGACGACTCCGTCGACGAGCGTCGAGTCCGAGACGCTCCCGCCGGGGACGGCGACGGTCTTCGCGTGGTCGAGTCTAACGCTCCCGGTCTTCGGGTCGGAGACGCGTAGGACTGCATCGACCACCGTGTCGGCGAACTCGCCGAGTTGCCACTCTCCCTCCCGTCCGTTCGTCATCCCCGTCGTCGCGACGGCGCGCAGTCGGTCGCGGTCGAGTCGCCCGGCGGCGTTCGTCAGCGGAATCGTCGCCTCGTTCCACCGCTCTAAGGTCCGCTGAGCGCCGATGGAGAAGCCCTCTATCACGTCGTTCGGGTGGACGCCCCGGTCGACGAGGTCCATCGCCGCGGTCGTAAGCTCGGATGCGAGGAGGACGAACGTCGTCGACCCGTCGCCGTAGTCGGCCTCGTGGTTCTCGACGGCCCGAACGAAGCGCTGTGCGACCGGATGGTCCGTCTCCCCTTCGAACTCCTCTACGATGGCGCTCCCGTCGTTGCTGACGAACCAGCGGAGTTCGTCGTCTGGCATCCGACGGACGACCATCTTGTCCAACCCGAACGGTCCGAGCGTACTGCGGACCAGTCCGCCCATCTCCTCCGACGCGTCCCGTATCATCCGACGAGTCTCCGGACCGGGGACCGTCGACCAACCTGTGTATCGTTCGTTCGTAGCCATGGATACTTCGAGAGCGAATTACCGTGTCGATTCGGGCAGTTCCTAATAATTGTTCGGGATACCCGTCGACGCGAGTCGTTACTGTATCAGGTAGTTGTCGTACGCCACCGCCGCGCCGAGGAGGACGAGCAGGCCGTACGCGACTTCGACGATGAGCGGTTCCCCTCTGCCGCGAAGCCAGAGGATGCCGACGGCGGCGACGAGGACGGTTGCGACGACGAGTGCTAAGAGGAATCCGACGTTACGCCGGTTTTCGAGGTTGACAGACATTAGCAAGGATTTGCCCGGCTCGGTATAAATAAATATTGGTCCACGTTGTCACGACTCGGTATCGATAGCCGCCGGAGAGAAACGGCGAGTGCGGTGACGAACGGAACTGCGTTCCCCCGACGGTACTCGGGGGTTGCGCTCGACGGTATCGGGAGCGCTCACCGCGCTAGTCGAACGGGGGAGTTCACGAGCTACGAGGGGACAGGCGCATTTCCCCGTTCGACTACCAGGCACGGCGGTATGACTGACTCAGTTTTCACGCAGTCGGTCGCTGCTCGGCGACCAATCGAACCGTGTTCTGACAGAGTCATAATCATTTTGGTTGGTACAAATATCAGGAAGGAGTACTCTGGCCCCTGATCCCTTCGACGATTGTCGTAGTAATGCTTAAGTGAATATCGAAATGCATTGGAACCGCATGCGCTGCCCCGACTGCGACCAGAGCCTCACCGTTCACGAATCGTTCTACGACGACGAGTTCGTCTGCGAGTCATGCGGATTCCACCTTCCGAGAGGCGCGGACTGAGGAGACGCCGGTAACGGCCATCGCCGTGGGGTTCATCCCCGCGTAGCTCCTTCTCCGTCGGTCCACCCGCGCCCTCCGTCGGTTCGCTACCGATTCGCTCCGCGCCGGAGAGCGAGTGCCGTCCTCGTCGTACATCGGCGGCCCCAATACGTTCTGTGATAGAGAACGACCTTTCGGGGTCCGCCCGGCCGAACTGGCCGGTCGATGCCGCTCTGCGGACGCCGCCGCGCGGAGCGCCCCGAACGCTCGTGCCAGTTCTTCTCCGACGGAAATCCGCCTCTGAACTGCGTTCCGTCATTTGTCGGTCGGCAGGCGTTCCCCATTCGATACTGACCACGGAAGGGGTTACAACTATAGGACTGTAATGATGCCCGTTACGAGCCTATGTCTGTAATCCGCCGTCTCGACGGAACGGCGTTCGGTACAGCTTCGTTCTCTATTTTAGAACGCTCCCGTCGATTAACTCGGGGTTCCGTCGGTGGGGGAGACGACTCACTCGGACGGTATTTCCCGACGGAGAAGGCGGCGCAACTGGGGTCGGTGAACGCGAACGAACTTCTCGACGAGGACGGAACTCTCGACGAAAGCGCCCTCGAAGAAGACCTCTCGGACGGTATCGGTCATCTGACCAGAATCGGCGGCGAGGGCGGTCTTCCGCCGAACGACCTGCGGTGGGGTCGCGTTGAGGAGACGAACGAAGGAGGTGCCGTCCGCCGGCCGGACGTACTTCACCGTGACGCGGGTCACGGACGCGAAGTAGCGCCGAGACAGTCGGTTCGCCTCCGCCGCTTCTCTCTTCCTCTCTTCTGTCGACCGTGGACGTTCGCGTCGCCGTCAGCCCGAACCGGTTCTGTCCCGTTCAGACGACGACGGTGTCGTTGACGAGGCGTCCGATGTGGTCGATGTCGATGGTGACTCGGTCGCCCTCCGCGAGGGTGAACGTCTCCGGCGGGACGAGGGCGGTGCCGGTGAGTAACACGACCGTCTCGGGAAGGTCGTTGTGGCGGCCGAGGTACTCGACGAGGTTCTCGCAGGTGGTCGCCATCTCCCCCGTGGAGGTGGCGTCCTCGAACACGACGTCGCCGTCGCGTTCGATGGTGAGAGACATCGAGAGGTCGTGGGGGTCCTCGACGGCGTCCTCGGTGGCGACGCAGGGACCGATGGCACAGCAGCGGTCGTACACCTTCGCCTGCGGGAGGTAGAGGGGGTTTTCGCCCTCGATGGACCGACTGGAGACGTCGTTGCCGACGGTGTAGCCGACCACCTCTCCGCGGTGGAGGACGACGCCCAGTTCCGGTTCCGGCACGTCCCACTCGGAGTCGCCGCGGATTCCGATGGAGTCGTTCGGACCGACCGTCCGCGACGGCGTCGCCTTCAGGAACAGTTCCGGCCGTTCGCTGTCGTAGACGTCGATGTACACTTCCGGCTTGCCGCTCTCGGCTTCGCGGGCCTGCTCGCTGATGCGGTAGGTGACGCCCGCCGCCCACACCTCGTCTGCGACGACGGGAAGGAGCGCGTCGCCGTCCAAGTCGCCGGTTTCGAGGCGGTCGGCGTCCGGGATTCGGTCGCGTGCGATAGCGTCGATGGAACGGTCGCTGGCGTTCGCCGTGCGAGCGAGTTCGGTGAACGAGCCGAGGTCGTCCGACGCCGCCGTCAGGTCGTACGCGTCACCGCCGTCGTCGATGACGACGAGCGAATCTGAAGATGGCCTCTGCTTGCTACCAGGGAGTCGGTAATACCGCATACCCGTTCATGTACAGATATCGTTAAAAGAGTACCGAGTGCAAAACGCCGCGGAGGGGCTACGCAAGCACGAGCGTCGAGAAGACGGGACCGAGATGATACTGGCCACGGGAATCGTCGCCGCCGTCCGCGTTTCGAGCGTCGCCGCTCGGGTGACGCCGCCGATTCCCTTCGTCCGTCGGAATCCGGAATCGCTGACGGCAGCGGTGACGACCGCGGGAGCCGATCAGGCGGGCGCTTCGTCGGAAACCGTCGCCACGCCCGTCTCCTCGACGAGGAGGTTCTCGCCCGTTCGGGTGTCGAACAGGTGTATGTCCGACGGATCGAACGTCACGCGGAGCGTGTCGCCGACGTCCGGTTTCACGTCGCTCTCGGCCCGAACGCGGCACTCCTGACCCTCGATGTCGAGGTAGAGGTAGTTGTCGCTGCCCGCGTTCTCCACGACTTCGACGGTCGCGGGAATCGCGTTCTCCCCCGTGGCTCCCGTCCAGATGTCCTCCGGTCGGACGCCGAGTTCGAGGCTGTTCGTCGCCTGCGTGTCGCTTATTCGCTCGGCGATGCTCGACGGGATCGAGTACTCGAAGCCCTCTCCGAGGAGCGTCGAACCGCTCAGCTCCACGTCGAAGAAGTTCATGGCGGGGCTTCCGATGAAGTCCGCGACGAATCGGTTTGCGGGGCGGTCGTAGATCTCTTCGGGAGTGCCGAACTGCTGGAGTTCGCCCTTGTCGAGGACGATGATCCGGTCGCTCATCGTCAGCGCCTCCTCTTGGTCGTGGGTGACGTAGATCGTCGTCGTCCCCAACTCCTCCTGCAGACGCTGCAGTTCCGTCCGCATGTGCACTTTCAGCTTCGCGTCGAGGTTCGAGAGCGGTTCGTCCATGAGGAATATCTTCGGGTCGCGGACGATGGCGCGCCCCGTGGCGACTCGCTGTTGCTGTCCGCCGGAGAGGTTCGCCGGTTTGTTACTCAAGAGGTCCTCGATTTCGAGCATCGTCGCCGTCTCGCGGACCCGTTCGTCGATTTCGTCGTCCGGGAGGTCAGTGGTCAGTTTCAGCCCGTACGCCATGTTCTTGCGAACGCTCATGTGCGGGTACAGCGCGTAGTTCTGGAACACCATCGCGATTCCCCGCTGCTGCGGTTCGACGCCTCTGACGCTCTTACCGTCGATTTGGATGTCCCCGGCCGAAATCTCTTCGAGACCGGCGATCATCCGCAACAGGGTCGATTTGCCCGACCCCGAGGGACCGACGATGGTGATGAACTCCCCGGCTTCGATGTGGGCGTTGAACCCCTCAACGGCGACGAAGTCGCCGTACTCCTTTCTCGTGTCGTTGAACGTGACTGATGCGTTCGAGTTGTCGTTGCTCATTGTGTGTCCTCCGTGTGTCTCTGTTTGTCGTGTACGATCTCTCGGTTCATGTCTCTACTGTCTGTCCGTCCAGTCGGTCGATCTCCGAGACGGCGGTGACGAACTCGACGTGGAACGCGAAGGCCACGCCGGCGAACAGAAGCGCCAGCGCGACCGTCAGGAGCGACGACACGACGAACAGCACGACCGTCACCACGGCCAGCGCCACTGCGCCGACGGCGTGGCGGGCGGTCCATCGGTAGCCCGCCGTCACCGCGTCGGCGACGGTCTCGCCCTCCGCCAAGCCGACGAAGGTCGGCACCCACACGAGACAGATGTACGCTGCGGTGTAGACGCCGACCAGCGCCAGTAGCCCCGAGACGAGCGTTCCCGTCGTGAGGTAGGTGACGCCGTACGTCGCCGCGATGGCGAGTATCGCGAGGGGGACGAGACCGATGAGCGTCGCGTGGACGAACTGCTCGCGAACGGTCGTCCACACCGCGTCTCCGTCGATGCCGTCGCCGTCGTCCTCGCGGAGCGACAGTACCGCGCGGTAGGCCCCCACCGTCGCGGGCCCGACGGTGACGACCGGAAGCGACGCGAAGAACCACCCGACACTGATGAGGACCACCGAGACCAGGTTGGCCCAGACGAACCGCCCCGTCGACTGTATCGTCGCGTGCAGGGGGTCGCGCCCGTCGAACTCCGCCGCGGTCATTTGACCGTCCCCTGCGCTTCGACCGCCTTGATCAGATGCCGTTGCAGCAGCAGGAACACCAACAGCAGCGGAAGCGACGCGATCACCGCGGAGGCCATCACGATACCGGGGTTGGCGATTCCCATGTTGTCCTGCAGAGTCACAAGCCCGATCGGGAGCGTGTAGAGGCTGCTGTCCTGCAGGATGACCAACGGCCACAGGAACGCGTTCCACGTCCAGATGAAGATGAACAGCCCGAGGGCCGCGAGCGCAGAGCGCATCAGCGGCAGGATGATGTGCGTGAAGATGCGCAACCGCGAGAAGCCGTCGAGGCGTGCGGCCTCCTCCAACTCCTCCGGGATGTCCCGGAAGAACTGATACAGCATGAACACGCCCAGCGGGTTGGCGACGCTCGGTAACACGACGCCGAACAGGTTGTTCACCAGTCCGAGTTCGGCGACGATCAGGAACACCGGCACGAGGTTGACGATACCCGGAACGAGGAACGAGGCCACGATGACCGTGAAGACGACGTTCCGTCCCGGCCACTCCAAGCGCGTCAGCGAGTAGGCGATCATCGAGTCGATGATCAGCACCGTGACGGTGGTGAGAGTCGCGAGGATGATCGTGTTCACCGTCCACTGGACGATCTGGGAGTCCGAGAGGAGGAGCCGATACGCCTCGAACGTGATCTCGCTGGGGAACAGGTGCGGAACGGACGAGTAGATCTGCTCGCGCGGCTTGAGCGACGTCGTGAACATCCACCAGTACGGAAGGAGAAACAGGACGGCCATTCCGTACAGCACGACGTGGACGGCGATCGACCGAAGCCCCTGCTCGGAGAGCGAGACGTCGTCGAGGAGTCCACTCGATTCGGTACTCATGACGTATCACTCCCGAGGACGTAGAAGTTGGTCGCAGACACTACGATCAGTATCATGAACAGGACGTAGCCGACCGCGGCCGCGTAGCCGAAGTCGCCGGTGCTGAACGCCGTGTTGTACAGGTACAGCACGACGGTCGTCGTCGAGAACGACGGGCCGCCCTGCGTCATGATGAACGGCTGGCCGAACACTTGGAACGAACTGACGAACGTCGTGATGACGACGAAGATGAGCGGGTTCTTCATCTGCGGAATCGTGATGTCCCGCATCATCCGCCAACTGCTGGCGCCGTCCAACTTCGCGGCCTCGTAGAGCCTGTCGGAGACGTTCTGCCTCGCCGCCAGCAGGACGACGAAGTTGAACGCCAGCGACCACCAGACCGTCGCGATCACGATGGCGGGCATCGCGAGGTCCGTCGATATCAGCCAGTTCCCCGTATCGACGGGGAGGTAGTACGGAATGAGCCCGGTCTCGCTGAACAGGTCGCTCCACAGCAGTCCGATCACGGCGACGGTCAGCACGTACGGACTGAAGAAGATCATCCGTAGCAGCCACTGTCCCTTGACCTCGCGGTTGACGCCGAGTGCCAGCAGAAGCGACAGCACGACGATGGTCGGAACGGTCAGCACCACGAAGTAGACCGTGTTCCGCAACGCCTGCCAGAACTGCGGGTCGTTCAGCAGGACCCGGTAGTTCTCGAATCCGATGAACTCCGACTGCGCGGGGAAGACCGGATCCCAGTTGTGGAAGCTCATGAACAGCCCGAACAGTAGCGGGCCGAACAGGAACCCGCCGGCGATGATGAGATACGGCAGCGCGAAGCCGATTCCGGCGAGTTGCTCGCGCCTCCGGCGAGACGTCATGTCGAGTCCGAAGCCGCCCTCGTCCGTTCCCTCGGAACTCTGTTCTGGGAGCGCCATGGGTCGTTAGTCGAACACCCCGCGAACGCCGTTTGCGGCCTGTTTGACCCCCGTTTCGGGAGTGACGTCGTTCAACCGAACCGACTGGATTCGCTGCCAGATCTCCTCGAGGTACTCCGTGTTCGAGTCCGTCCGCGGTTCGTACGCGAACTGGTCGTTCTGCGACATCTCGTAGAACGTCTGCACCGACTGCGACCACGCGTCACTGTTGCGAAGTTCGTCGCTCTCGAGGGCCGCCTTACTCGCCGGGAGGTGCCCCGCACCGGTGCCCCACTGGATGGCGTAGTTCTGCGTGAGTTCGCGGATGAACTTGATCGCCTTTTCTCGCCGCGCGTCGCTGCGAGATTCGTCGTACGGGATGATCAGTGTGTGACTGCTCGTGTTGGTCATGTGTTTCTCCGCGTCGGGCATCACCGCCGGCGCCGTCACCCCGAAGTCGAAGTCGGTGTCGCGAACGACGCTCAGGTGCCACGTGCCGTCGATTATAAAGCCCGCTTCGCCGTTGTTCCACGCTTCCCACCCGGCGGTGCCGTCCTGCGGCACCCAACCGCGTTCGTTGATAATCTCGTCTAAGTACCGCGCGACGGCGACGCCGTCCTCGTTGTCGAAGCCCGGTTCGTTGTCCTCGGTCAGTAGCGGACTGCCCATGCTCCGCACGAACATGTGGAACATCGCCGCCAGGATCGAATCGCCGTGGATCTGTCCGCCGATGTAGTCGGTGTTCTCCGTGATCGTCTGACAGACGTTCTGAAGCTTCTCCGGCGTGTCGGGCGGGGCTTCGGGATCGAGACCCGCCTCCTCGAAGACGTCCTTGTTCCACCACAGCCCGTACGGGTGGGCGTCGATCGGCACCCCGAGGAGTTCGCCGTCGAGCAGCACCTTGTCCATGATCGCGTCGGTGTAGATGCTCGTGTCGATCCGATCCGTCATCGGAACGACGTAGTCCTTGTACTCCTGGAGTCGCTCCGAGTGGAGTATCGCCACGTCGGGGACTTCCCCCGCGGCGAGGGCGGTGTACAAGCGGTTGTAGTACTCGTCCGGCGGCACTCGCTGCCGATTGACGTTCAGATCTGTGCTCTCGTTGATACTGTTGACCATCGACTCCATCACGGCCCCGTCGCCGCCACTGAACAGCGTCCAGTACGACAGTCCGCCGTCGTCGCTGGCACTGACGCGGTCGCTACATCCGGCAAACCCGGCGAGGCCGGCGGCACCCGCCGCCTGTAGGAACTTCCGCCGATTCGTCCAGTTACGTGTCTTGTCGGAACCTTTCATGGACGCTGTCACCTCGTGTCATCATCTTCCATCCTGGATGACAATTTATCAACGTCACATATATTTCTTCCCCCCTCCGCTCACGGCAGATACGTAGACATACGGATATTTTCCCCCCGCCTACCAATCGGGGGACTCGCACCCAAACAATTTATGCGACGCCCTTCGTCGCGAGGGGTATGACGGCGGTACGCGACCAGAAACTGACGCGTCTAGACGAGTTCATGGCCGAACGGGGATTGACGGAACTGTGGTTCCTCAGGCCGGCGAACTTCGCGTGGGTGACCGACGGCGGGAACTCGACGGTCGACCGCGCGGCGGACGCCGGGGTCGCCGCACTCGGCTACGACGGCGACGCGGTCCGAGCGCTCACGTCGAACAACGAGGCGGACCGCTTCCGCGAGGAAGAACTCCCGTCGGGGGTACCCGTCGAGACGTTCGAGTGGCACGAGTCGTCCCTCGCGGAGGCGGTGGCGCGTGCAAGCGCCGACAGCGCCGGTGCGGACGTTCCGACGGTACCGGGTCTGGACCCCATCGACGCCTCGCGACTGCGGCTTCCGTTCACCGACCCGGACCGGCGGGTACTCGAACGCGCCGGCCGAGCGACCGCCGACGCGGTCGAAACGGTGGCACGAAACGTCTCTCCGGACGATACCGAGCGTGCCGCGGCGGGACGACTCCGCGAGGAACTCTGGCGGCGGGGGCTCGAATCGCCGGTCGTCCTCGTCGGCGGCGCCGAACGCTCCCAGCGCCACCGACACTTCACGCCGACGGACGAACCGCTGGGCGAGTACGCACTTCTCACCGTCGTTGCGGTCGAACGCGGCGTCAACATCGCCGTCACCCGGACCGTCGACTTCGACGCCCCGTCGTGGCTACGCGAGCGACACGACGACGCGAGTCGCGTCGCGGCGACGGCGATGGCGGCGACGCGGGAGGCGGCGACGACCGAGGACGGCGCCGCCGGCGACGTGTTCGGCGAGATACAGCGTGCGTACGCGGCCGTCGGCCGGGAAGACGAGTGGCGACGGCACCATCAGGGCGGCGCAATCGGGTTCGAGAGTCGGGAGTGGACCGCGACGCCGTCGGCCGACGCGCCCGTCGAAGCGCCCGCGCCGTACGCGTGGAACCCGACGGTACAGGGGGCGAAAACGGAAGACACCGTCCTCGTCTCGTCGGGCGGCGTCGACGTGGTCACCGATACCGGTTCGTGGCCCACCGCGGAGTACGAGGCCGTCGACTCCGACCTTCGAATCGACCTCCCGGTCCCGTTGTCCCGGTAACTTCTCGGCGGTCGCGAGGCGTCGCGAGCGTTCGCCGACGCAATCGGAGACAAGCCGCGGGAGACCCCGAGATGAACCACCGGAGAAGGAAGCGGACGGCCTGTCTCGACCGCCGCGACGGAAACGGGACTACTCCGTCTCGATCCGCGAGCGGAACTCCTCGCGACCACCCGTTTCGAGCCCCGTTGCTCGGAAGAGTGCACCGGCCCCCTCACCTTCGCCGTCCCGGTCACCGCCGTCGAGTGCGGTCGTCAGGTACAGGTCGTCGTACTCGGGGCCGGCGAACGTCACCGACGACACCTTCCGCGCGGGGACGGTAATCTCCTCGACCGGCGTCCCGGTCGGGTCGTATCGGACTGCGCGGCCGCCGTTCCACCGGGCCGACCAGACGCAGTCGTCCTCGTCGACGGTCAGTCCGTCCGGAATCCCGTCGTCGGCCGTCTCGACGAACGTCCGCCGATTCGAGAGTTCGCCGGTCGTTCGGTCGTAGTCGAACGCGTAGATCCGGTGCGCCTCCGACTCGGTGAAGTAGAACGTCTCTCCGTCGCCGGAGAACCCCATCCCGTTTGCGATATCGACGTCCTCGACGACGGCCGTCACGGTGGCGTCGAGGTCGACCCGATAGAGGTCGCCCAGCGAGTCCTCGCCGGGCATCGTCCCGCAGAACACCCGCCCCTCGGGGTCCGCGATGACGTCGTTGAACCGCGTGTCGGCGTCGACGCCGGTGACGAGTTCCGCCGATTCCGATCCGGGCTGCCACCGGCTGATCCGACCGTCCTCGAACAGTAACAGCGACCCGTCGGTCTGAATCGTGAAGCCGCCGATGGGCTGGTCGCCGGGGGCCTCGTACGCGAGCGTGTGCGTTCCGGCGTCCGGATCGAACCGGTACAGCTTCCCCGGCGGGATATCGACCCAGTACAGACAGCCCTCGTCGGGATGCCAAAGCGGTCCTTCGCCGGTGTCGTTTCGTGTGTCCGCGACGCGTTCGAGTCGAGTCACGGCCGATACGTGGCGAGACTAGCACTTGAATATACCTTCGGGAGCGACCGTCCGGCGTCCCGACCACAGCGGAGCGACCGGTTCGTCGGTCGTCCCCGCTCTCTCGGGTTCATGGGCCCGGACTGACATAATCGAGGAACTTATTATACTGTGCAAGAAAGACGAGTGCGGATGGCTAACGCACGCATTACAGTCCATACTGCAGCGGGTATCGACCGCATCGAACCCGAAGTGCACGGACACTTCTCCGAGCACCTCGGGCGGTGCATCTACGAGGGGCTCTGGACCAGCGACAGCGCCGACGAGGGCGGCTTCCGAGAGGACGTCGTCTCGCTCCTTTCGGACCTCGAGATTCCCGTTCTCCGCTGGCCCGGCGGCTGTTTCGCCGACGACTACCACTGGGAGGACGGCGTCGGTCCGCAGGAGGAACGACCGCGACGCCGGAACCTCTTCTGGGCGCAGGGGCCGGAGGAACTGCCCGAGGAGTCCAACGCCTTCGGCACCGACGAGTTCCTCGAACTGTGCGAGCGAATCGGGACGGAGCCGTACCTCGCGGCCAACGTCGGGTCGGGCGACCCCCAAGAGGCCGCCGACTGGGTCGAGTACTGCAACTACGACGGCGACACCGAACTCGCGGACCGACGGCGCGAGAACGGTCACGAGGAGCCCTACGGCGTCAAGTACTGGGGGCTCGGCAACGAAAACTGGGGCTGCGGCGGACAGATGACCCCCGAGCAGTACGCCCGCGAGTACCGGCGGTACGCGACGTACGTCGGGACGATGGACAACCTGATGCTCGATCACGAACTCGAGCTGATCGCCTGCGGCTTCGAGGGCCACGAGTGGAACCGCCGCTTCCTCGAGGAGGTCAACGGCTCCCCGTGGGGCGTGGAGTTCCCGCTCGATCACCTCACGCTGCACCACTACTACGGACGGACGATGAACGTCCCCGAGGCCGACGAGGAGAAGTACGATCAGTTCCTCGTCGAGGCGCTCGAGATGGAGGACCACATCGAGCGAATCGCCGCGGCGATCAACGCGGTGGCGACGACCGACGACATCGGCGTCATCATCGACGAGTGGGGCTCGTGGCACCCCGAGGCCACGGCCGACAACGGACTCGAACAGCCGGGGACCGTCCTCGACGCGCTCTCGGCGGCGGCCGTCCTCGACGTCTTCAACGACCACAGCGACGTCCTGACGATGACGAACATCGCACAGACGGTCAACGTCCTGCAGTGCCTCGTCGAAACCGACGAGGACGACGCGTGGGCGCGCCCGACGTACCGCGTCTTCGACCTGTACGCGCCGCACAAGGGTAACGAGGCGGTGCAGACGTCGGTCGAGACGCCGACGCGCGGTCTCGACGGCGACGACGAGGACCGCGAACTACCGCTCGTCGGCGCGTCCGCGTCGGTCGCCGACGACGAGACGTACGTCACCGTCACGAACCTCGACTGCCGCGAGCGGAAGACGGTCGACGTCACCCTCGAAGGGATGGACCTCGACTCCAAGTCCATCGACGCCGAGATACTGTTCGAGGACCACGACCCCGACGCGGAGGTCGACGCCGACAACGCCGAGGAGTTCACCGCCGAGGAACTCGACGTGGCGGTCGACAGCGGTTCCCTGATCGCCGAGTTGCCGGCGTCGACGGTGGCCGGAATCTCGATCCGATAATCCGAGCGCACCGCTTTTTCACCGGTACTGGTCAGTGAGAACGTTCGCCGGTCGGCATTCACCGCCGAGAACTGTCCGAAACGGGAAAAATAGGGCCGCGCGTTACTCGCGCAGTTCCGAGACGTCGAACACTGGCTTGCACGTCCCGCCCGCGAGGAACGTCTCGAACGCTTCGTCGGCGTCCAGAAGCGAGAAGCGGTCGTCGAGGAACGTCTCGTGGTCGACGTCCCCGGACTCGATCATCCGAAGCGAGCGCTCGAAGTCCTCGTACATCGACGCGTACGAACACTGGAGGTCGATTTCGGACCGGACCAGCGGCGAGTACGGCATCGTCGTCTCGCCGGTCTGGCCGATCAGGACGATCTGACCGCCCTTCCGGACTTCGTCTACGGCCATCGTCAGTCCCGAGGGGTGGCCGGTCGTGTCGAAGACGACGTCGTAGCCGACGCCGTCGGTCAGTTCCTCGCGGTGGGCCTCCAGATCGTCCGCCTCGACGTTGATCGTTCGGAATCCGAGTTCCTCGGCGAGGGGGAGGCGGTAGTCGGTGTCCTGTCCGACGCCAGCGACGACCACCTCGCCGCCTTGTGCGTCTGCGATCTGCGCCGTCAGTTGTCCGATGGGCCCCGGTCCCGCGACCAATACTCGGTCGCCGGCCCCCACTCGCGAGTTCTGTATCACGGCGCGGGCGCCGATGCTCGTCGGTTCGACTAACGCCGCGTGGCGCGGGTCGACGCCGTCCGGAACGGGGTGAAGCGCCGTTTCGGGGACGGCGATGTAGCCCGCGTACGCGCCGTCGTGGTCGACGCCCGTGATGACCGCGTTCTGGCAGACGTTCTCCTCGCCGATGCGGCACTGGTAGCACTCGCCGCAGCCCCGAATCGGGCGCTCGACGACGCGGTCACCGACGGAGAACGACGTGACCGCCTCGCCCGTCTCGACGACGCGGCCGGTGTACTCGTGGCCGATGATGTTCGGGAGGTTCATCCGCTCGAACGCGGACTCGAACTCGTAGATTCCGGCGTCGCTCCCGCAGAGACCGGCGTAGTCGACTTCGATAAGCGCCTCGTCGGCGTCGGGTTCCGGCTTCTCGACGTCGAGGAGTTCCATGGAACCGCTACTGCGACTAGTCTTACTGAGTCCTCGCATAGTGGGACGTGCTACCGCGGTGACTATCAGACTGTCGGTCGGCGAAGACTGTGTCGCACCGCGTTCGTCGCGGAGTCCTCCGATACCGACAGTAATAACGGTGATCGACACGCCTGTTCTGTATGGCACCGTACGAGCACACTCCAGTTACTGTCGAGGACAAGCGCGCAGTCGTCGTCGGCGGCACGAGCGGAATCGGACAGGCGATCGCGCTCGGGTTCGCGAGCGAGGGCGCGGACGTCGTCGCGACCAGTCGGAGCGAGGAGAAAGTCGAATCGACGGCCGAGTCGATTCGAGAACTCGGAGCCGACACCGTAAGCGTGACCTGTGACGTGACGGACTCCGATTCGCTCGCCCGCGTCCGCGACCGGGCGGTCGAGGAGTTCGGCGGCATCGACGTCGTCGTGGCATCCCAAGGAGCCATCTCTCGGGACTCCGTCCGGGAGATATCCGACGAGGAGTGGGACTTCGTCACCGACGTCGCCCTCGACGGCGTCCGCCGTGTGACGCAGGCGTTCGAACCCGCGATGGACTCGGGGTCGATCATCAACATCTCCTCGCTGGCGGCGACGCTCTCCATGTCGAACCTCCCGGCGTACTCGGCGGCGAAAGGCGGCGTCGAGGCGTTCACCCGAGCGTCCGCGAAGGAACTCGCGCCCGACATCAGGGTGAACGCTATCGCTCCCGGCTTCGTCATCACTCCCCAGAACGAGGAGACGTACGCTGAGGGGACGGAGAAACGAACGCGCATCGACGAGCGGACGCCCCTCGGCCGCGTCGCCGACCGTGAGGAGATCGTCGGCGCGGCGGTGTACCTCGGGAGCGACGCTTCCTCGTACGTCACCGGAGAGGTCGTGACCGTCGACGGCGGGTTCGCGGACAGCGCCTTCTGAGCGCTTCGGGGTGGGACGCCGCCGATTCTTCGCCACCGGAGTGCGACGGCGTCGCGGCCCTCACGAACCGAGCGCCGAAAAGAGAAGTCGAAACCGACCGTCGGGGAGTTACCCGACCGATTCTCCGTCGAACTGAGTGACGCACGGCGTCACGTGCTCGACGAATTACGCCTCGTCGAACAGCGCAAATCTGAGATTCGCCGGCTCGACGTCGGCTTACGCCTCGTCGAACAGCGTCTCGCCCTCGACCATGTGTTCCTCGACGGCGTCTAAATCGAGCGTCAGACCGAGACCGGGCGTTTCGGGTATCTCCATGCGCCCCTCCTCGATGAGGTCGTCTTCCTCCACGAGGTCCTCCCACCAGTCGAGTTGGTAGGAGTGGTACTCGACGGCAAGCGAGTTGGGGATGGCCGCGGCGACCTGTGCGGAGGCCATCGTCCCGACGGGCGAGGAGACGTTGTGCATCGCGACCGGGATGTAGTACATGTCCGCGAGGTCGGCTATCTTCCGCGTCTCCCGCATCCCGCCGACGCGGGGGAGGTCGGGCGCGACGATGTCGACCGCTTGGGGTTCCAGAAGCGTCCGTTGCCCGAACTTCCGGTAGACGTTCTCCCCGACGGCGATGGGCGTCGAGGTGGAGTGCGTCACGTTCGCCTGCACGTCGTGGTTCTCCGGCGGCACGGGGTCTTCGAGCCACCAGACGTCGTACGGTTCGAGGGCCTCCGCGAGGCGCTTTGCGCTCCCGCCGGTGAACGACCAGTGGCAGTCGAAGGCGACGTCCGCGCGGTCGCCGACCGCCTCGGTGACGGCTTCGACGATTTCGACCTTGTGGTCGATTTCGGGGCCGCGCAGGTGGCGGTTCGCGCGGTCCTTCTCGTGGCCCGAGGGCACGTCGAGGTCGAACTTGATGGCGTCGTAGCCGAGTTCCTCGACGACGCGCACGCCCTCCTCGGCGCAGGCTTCGGGGTTGGCCTCGTCCTCGGTGTGGAGGTCGCAGTAGATGCGCACCTCGTCGCGGTACTTCCCGCCGACGAGTTGGTAGGCGGGCACGTCGAGGAGTTTCCCGGCCACGTCGTGTAAGGCGATTTCGATGCCCGAGATGGCGGAGATGACCTTCCCCGAGATGGAGCCCTCGCCGGACATCTTCTGCACGAGGTGTTCGTAGAGGCGGTCGATGTCGAGGGGGTTCTCGCCGACGAGGAACGGCTTCATCCGCTCTATGATGGCGGTGTCGCCGCCGCCCCAGTAGGACTCGCCGGTGCCGACGACGCCCGCGTCGGTGTAGACGCGAACCAGAATCCACGGGTAGTTACCGTCGACCATCGTCGTCTGCACGTCCGTAATCTCGGCGTCGCGGACCCCGCCGCGGTCGTTCGTGATGTTCATCGTCTCCGCGGAGAGGTCCCGCATCGTGTACTCCGCGTTCGGGTCGCGGAGCTTCGCGTGGTCAACCATTACGAATGGAGTGTTTCGAAAGGGAGATAGTAAAACTTGTGACTCGTCAACTCACGGACGAGACCGACTTACTCGACCGATATCTCGGCGCCCGTCTCCGCCGCCTCGTAGATGGCCGCGATGGCCCGCATATCGACGAGTCCGTGTTCGCCGTCGGGCGCGACGGGTTCCCCTCGGATGACGCGGTCGGCGAAGTAGTCGAACTCCTCGATCATCTGGTCGCCGAACAGGTCCCGTCGACCGTCGTCGACTTCGATCGTCTCCCCGTCCGGCTTTCGGAGCGTGAGCGTCTGGGAGGCCTGTCCGAGGAACGTCTCTTCGAGCGTCAACACGCCGTCCGTCCCGATGACGCGGAGACCGCCCGCACTCGTCCCGTGTTGACTCGCCGTGCAGGCGGCGTACGTTCCGTCGTCGAACTGCACGGTGAACGTCGCGTGTTGGTCCGGAACGTCTCGGAACGCCTCGTCCTCGGAGTGCATCTGGGCGGTCACGCTGACGGGGTCGGCGTCGAGGACGAACCGGGCGGTGTTGAGCGGGTAGATGCCGATGTCCATGATCGTCGCGCCGTACCCGGCGAGTTCGGGGTCGAGTCGCCACTGGTCCGGGTCGCCGGAGACGAGCGAGAGCATCTGTTGCTCCATGTGCCCTTGGACGGTGACGGGGTCGCCGATGGCCCCCTCGGCGACGAGTTCTCGCATCTGGCGCACCTGCGGGTCCGTCTGCATGCGGTAGGCGACCATCAGCGGAACGTCCGCCGTCGCCGAGACGAGTTCCTCGGCGCGTTCGACCGACGCCTCCATCGGCTTCTCGCAGAGGATGGCCTTCCCGTGTTCGGCCGCCGCCGCCGCGTACTGCAGGTGCCGGGCGTTGGGCGTACACACGTACACCGCGTCGTACTCGTCGGTCGCCTCGCCCGCCACGAACTCGTCGTAGGTGAGTGCCGTCTCGATAGTCTCCCTCTCCGAGACGAGTTCGGCACCCTTCTCGTGCGTACTGCTCACGACGACGGTCGTCTCGCAGAACTCGGACGCTTCGACGGCGGGTATCGCCTGCTCGCGCGTCCACCACCCCAGTCCGATCATGGCGAGGCGGAGCGTCCCCGACTCCAGTTCCTCCCAGTCGCGGTCTCTGGCGCTCTCTAGGTAGTCATCGACTGACATAGTACGAACGTTCCCTGCGACCGACAAAAGTGTAGTGGACTGCCCGCGGGCCGGTCGGTCCTCTACGAAACCGTAACAACCGTATATCTGAACTGTGATAGTGTACCCGATGACGGAAACCAGACGCAACTACGTGAACGGAGAGTGGGTCGAATCGGAGACGGGCGAGACGATCGACGTCGAGAATCCGGCGGACCCGAGCGTGACAGTCGCGCGGTATCAGCAGTCGAACGAATCCGACGCGGCCGACGCCGTAGACGCCGCCGCGAGCGCCCAAGACGAGTGGGCGAACACCCCCGGCCCGGAACGCGGCCGCATCCTCCGCGAGGCGGGGACCCTCCTCGCCCAACGGAAGGAGGAACTCACCGACATGCTCGTCGCCGAGGAGGGGAAGGCCCGCCCCGAGGCGGCCGGCGAGGTGCAACGCGCCATCGACATCTTCCACTACTTCTCGACGAAGGCCGCCGACCTCGGCGGCACGGTGAAGGGCGCGAGCGGACGGGGAACGAACCTCTACACCCGGAAGGAGCCCGTCGGCGTGGCCGCCCTCATCACGCCGTGGAACTACCCCATCGCCATCCCCGCGTGGAAGCTCGCACCGGCGCTCGCGGCGGGTAACACCGTCGTCCTGAAGCCCGCGTCGCTGGCACCCGGCGTCGCACTGGAACTCGCGAAAGCGCTCGACGAGGCCGGACTCCCGGACGGCGTTCTCAACGTCGTCACCGGTCCCGGCAGCGAAGTCGGTTCCGAGTTCATCGGGAACGACGCCGTCGACGCCGTCTCCTTCACGGGGAGCGGTCAGGTCGGCGAGATGGTGTACGACCAAGCCACCGACGCCGGCAAGCGCGCCCAGACCGAACTCGGCGGGAAGAACCCGACGGTCGTCGCCAGTTCCGCGGATCCCGCGGAGGCGGCCGAAATCGTCGCCAGCGGCGGATTCGGAACCACCGGTCAGTCTTGTACCGCCTGCTCCCGCGCCATCGTCCACGAGGACGTCAAAGACGAGTTCGTCGCCGAACTCGCGGACCGCGCCGAGTCCATCGACATCGGTCCCGGAAACGAACACGAGATGGGCCCGCAGGTCAGCGCCGGCGAACGCGACTCCACCCTCGAGTACATCGAGGTGGCCGAAAACGAAGGTGCGACGCTCGTCGCCGGCGGCGGCGTCCCCGAGGGCGACGAAGTCGAGGAAGGGCACTTCGTCGAACCGACCGTCTTCACCGACGTCGACCCCGACATGCGAATCGCCCAAGAGGAGGTGTTCGGCCCCGTCGTCGCCGTCATCGAAGTGAGCGACTTCGAGGAGGGTATCGAGGTGGCCAACGGCGTCGAGTACGGCCTCTCCGCGAGCGTCGTCACCGACGACCACACCGAGGCGAACCGCTTCCTCGAGGAGGCGGAGGCGGGCGTCGTGAAGGTCAACGAGAAGACGACCGGCCTCGAACTCCACGTCCCCTTCGGCGGGTTCAAACGCTCGTCCTCGGAGACGTGGCGCGAACAGGGCGACGCCGGACTGGAGTTCTACACCATCGAGAAGACCGTCTACGACAACTACTGAATCCGACCGTTCGCCGAATCCGAACCGTCGGGCGGAACGCGAGTCGGAGCGCCGTCGCGCCGTCGCGGTTCCGCGGTCCGTCCGATGTCTCTCGGTAGTTGCCGTCGAACTCGGCGACGTTCGTCGCGCTGAGACCGCGCGGAGAACTCGCCGTGGGGGTCCTCGCTGACGCGACTCGCGGAAGATGAGACGCGTATCGCTCTCCTTTCGACGATAGCTGTTCTTTTTAGACGGCTGCGGACGCGACAGCCGAGAGATATCGGCGACGGCCGTTCCGGCGTCGGTGGCGGCCGTCGCAGTGTCGGTGACGAGTCTCTATCGACGTGACGGCCGAGCGCATACGGCGCGTCCGTTCGCTCGAACGCGAACGGAGAGTAGGGGGGAAGAGCGCGACGACGCTACGGCGTGGCGAACCGTCCGCTGCTCTCTACGCGGCGGTTGTGGACGGCCTCGCCGGTCGTCTGGTCGAACACGTGGACCATCTCCGGCGGAATCCTGACGACGACGGTGGAGCCCTCCTCGACCGCACGCGGTTCCTCCGTGACGGCGACCAGATCGTCCTCCGTCCGGTCGTCCGAGAACGACAGGTGGACGATGTTCTCGTTACCCATCGGTTCGACGACGGTCGCGACCATCTCGAACTCGTGGCCGGAGTCGTCGCCGACGCGCGCCCTCGGCAGCACCTCGATGTCCTCCGGACGCACGCCGACGACGGCGTCATCGACGCCCTCGGTCGCCGCGATGATGTCGTCGTCGAGTTCGTAGTTCAGGGTGTCGCCGACGAACGTCGCCCCCGATATCCGCCCGTGCAGGAAGTTCATCGAGGGCTCCCCGATGAACTCGGCGACGAACAGGTTCGACGGCTCGTGGTACAGTTCCAGCGGTTCGCCCAACTGCTGGAGTTTGCCGTCGTTCATCACGGCGATGCGGTCGCCCATCGTCATCGCCTCCGTCTGGTCGTGCGTGACGTACACCGTCGTGACGCCAAGTTGCTCCTGTAGCTGCTGGAGTTCGGTGCGCATCTGCGCCCGGAGCTTCGCGTCCAGATTCGACAGCGGCTCGTCCATCAGGAACACTTCCGGGTCCCGTACGATGGCGCGACCGAGCGCGACACGCTGCTGTTGCCCGCCGGACAACTGACCGGGCTTTCGGTCGAGCAGGTCTACGATGCCCATCATCCCCGCAACCTCTTCGACGCGCTCGGAGATATCGGCGTCCGACATCTCCGTCGACTCCTCCAGTCCGAAGGACATGTTGCGTTCGGCCGTCAGGTGCGGGTACAACGCGTAGGACTGGAACACCATCGCGATGTCTCGATCCTGCGTCTTGACGTCGTTCAACACCCGGTCGCCGAGTCGAATCTCGCCGTCCGTCACCGTTTCGAGGCCGGCGATCATCCGGAGCGTGGTGGACTTCCCGCATCCGGAGGGGCCGACGAGGACGAGGAACTCGCCGTCCGCGATGTCGATCGAGACGTCTTCGACCGCGACGACCTCCGACTCGCCGTCGCCGAACACCTTCGTCACGTCGTCGAGTGCCAGTCGGGACACGGTCAGACCGTCACCTCCCGTTCGGATTCGAAGCGACGGTTGTGGAGCGCTTCGCCGGTCCGCGCGTCGAACACGTGGACCGTCTCGGGGTCGATACCGACGATCACTCGCATCCCCGGTTGGGGGTCGTCGGTGCCGCCGACGACGGCTTGCAAGAGGGTCTCCGTGCCCGTCTCGTCGACGGGGTTGAGGTAGACGATGTTCTGATTGCCGTGCGGTTCGACGACAGCCACCTCCATCAGGAACTGGTGGTCGTCGAGCGTCGCCTCGGCTCCGTCGCGGGCGGGGTGGAGTTCGACGTCCTCGGGGCGGACGCCGAGCACCACTTCGGAGGCGCCGTCGACGTGCTCTCGAATCTGCTCGTCGAACGGGTACTCGATGTGCTCGCCGCGGTAGACGCCGTCGTCGTACGTTCCCTCGAGGAAGTTCATCATCGGCTCGCCGATGAAGCCGGCGACGAACCGGTTCGCCGGGGCGTGGTACAGTTCCAGCGGTTCGCCGACCTGCTGGAGTTCGCCGTCGTTCATCACGGCGATGCGGTCGCCCATCGTCATCGCCTCCGTCTGATTGTGCGTGACGTACACCGTCGTGACGCCGAATCGGTTCTGGAGCCGTTGGAGTTCGGTGCGCATCTGCGCCCGGAGCTTCGCGTCCAGATTCGACAGCGGCTCGTCCATCAGGAACACTTCCGGGTCCCGTACGATGGCGCGGCCGAGGGCGACGCGCTGTTGCTGTCCGCCCGAGAGTTCGTCGGGTTTACGGTCGAGGAGGTTCGCGATACCGAGCATCTCTCCGATCTCTTCGACGCGCTCGTCGCGCTCCTCGGCCGTGTACCCCTCCTCCTCTTCGAGGCCGAAGCGCATGTTCTGTCGGACGGTCATGTGCGGATACAGCGCGTAGTCCTGGAACACCATCGCGATGTCCCGGTTCTGCGGGACGCGGTAGTTCATGTGGTCGCCCGCGATGTAGATGTCGCCGGAACTTTCGGACTCCAGCCCGGCGAGACACCGAAGCGTGGTGGACTTCCCGCATCCGGAGGGGCCGACGAGGACGAGGAACTCTCCGTCCTCGATGTCGAGGCTCAGCCCGTCGACCGCCGTCGTGCTTCCGAACCGCTTCGTCAGGTTGTCGATCTCGATTTCTCCCATGATTATCCACTCTCCGTCTGCAGACCCTTAGCGAACTGTTCGGCGAAGGCGACGTAAATGATGAGCGTCGGGATGGCGGCCAGGAACGACGCCGACATCCGAATCCCGAAGTCGATACCCGACGTCGAGGCGCCGACGGCCGGGAGGATGAGCGTGACCGGTGCCTCGGGCGTGTCCGCGCCCGTGACCAGCGTGAACGCGAAGAGGAACTCGTTGTAGATCTGGGTGAACTGGTAGATGAAGACGACGCCGAACATCGGCTTCGAGATGGGCAGGACGATGCGCCGGTATATCTTCGTGATGGACGCGCCGTCGATCTTTCCCGCCTCGACGAGCGAGTTCGGGAGGCTCTGGTAGTACGACCGGAACAGTATCGTGCAGATCGGAATCCCGTAGGCGATGTGAGTGATTATCAGCGGTACGAGGTTCGCGTGGTACCCCTGCAGGAACGGGAGCGTCTGGAACAGGGGGGTGATCATCGACGCGAGCGGGAAGATGTTGTTCCAGAACCGCGACAGCGGCACCAAGACGGCTTGGTACGGCATGAAGATGCCGATGAGGAACAGCGCCAGCATCAGGATCTGGGCGCGCCAGTCGACCATCGTGAGCCCGTAGGCGGCCATGCTCCCTAACAGGACGCTACCGAGCGTCGCCGGGATGGCCATGAAAAGCGAGTTGAAGAACGCCCCCGAGAGCCTGTCGAACGCGAACCGGAGGTTCCCGAGCGTGAATCCCTCTCCTGTCGGCGGCACGAGCGGTATCGACCGGGCGACGGCTTCGTTCGTCTTCAGCGCCGTCATCAGGCCCGTCTCCAGCGGTGCGAGGAAGAAGCCGATGAAGAGTATCACCAGCGTATACTGGGCGATTCGACCGAGGTTCCAGTCCTCGACGAACGAGGCGACGTCGATTCCGCCGTCAGAGGTTGATTGCGACATGTTCAGAGACTCCCTTGCTTGTACTGGTAGTAGAGGTACGGTGCGATGACTCCCAGCGCCAAGAGGAGCAGGTAGGTGGCGATGGCGGCCGAGTAGGCCCACTTACCGAACTTGAACGCCTGCCGAACCATCAGCGTCGCGAGGATGTCGGTGCCGTTCGGAGGGCGGTACCGGCCCGTGAGCGCGTACAGGAACGTGAACGCCTTGAGGGCGAACACCATCAGGATGACGGCGGCGCTGACCGACGACTCCTTGAGTTGCGGGATGATGATGCGAAGGTACGTCTTGACCGTGCTCGCGCCGTCGACGCGAGCAGCCTCGAACTGGTCGTCCGGGAGCGACTGGAGTCCGGCGAGGTAGACGACCATCGTGTACCCGCTGAACTGCCAGATGAGCGCGAATATCACCGACCCGAGCGCGATGGACGGGTTTCCGATCCAGTCTATCGGCTCGAAGCCGAGCGCGGTCACGATGATGTTGAGAAGCCCGTTCTGTTGGTTGAACATCCAGAGCCACATCTGCGCCGTGACGACGAACGAGAGACTCATCGGGAGCAGATAGATGGTCTGAATCTTGTCCTTGTACCGGATGCCGTGGTCCAAAAGTACCGCCAAGAACAGACCGAGAAGCAGACAGACCGTCGTGAATACGACGAGGAGCACGAAGTTGTTCTGCGCGGCCTGCCTGAAGGCGTCGCTAGCCAACGCCTGTCGATACATCTCGAAGTCCAGAGTGCTGTAATCCGGCGGAGTCAGTCCTTTCGCGTCGGTCAGGGAGATTGAGAGGTTGAACCCGATGCCGCCGTACACGGCGATTCCCATGATGAGGAACGGAATCCCCCAGTACGGCGACGACCGGACGAAGTCGCTGTTCAGGAAGTACCTGAGCTTCCTCTCCCAGCCCACCTCCTCGGACGACGACGAGGTCGTTTCGGTCGTTTCGGTCGTACCCATCGGTAAGAGTGTTCAGGTCCGTCGTAATAAATTGTGTTGTTAGTGTGATTACGCTATCCCGAGACGGCTTTGAGGAGCGCATCCGCGGCCGCGTTGACGTCGTACGGACCCATCATGTGTTCGCTCATCGCCGTCTTGCAGTTACCCATCTGCTCCGGCGGGACTGCCAGTCCGTGCGCGATGGTCGGCGGGTACTTCTCCGAACTGGTGAGGTCCTTGTACGTCATGGCGATGAAGTCGCTCAGTTCGCTCGGGTCGATGTCGGTTCGAAGCGGAACCGAACCTTTCAGGTTGTTGAAGGCTATCTGCGCCTTCTTCGTGCCGACGAACTTCTCCCACGCGATGGTCTCCTCCTTGGAGGGGTTGTTCATCGGCGCGACGATGGAGTCGAGGTGGTAGCAGTACACGCCCTCCGTGCCCGGGAACGGAATCCACCCCCAATGCTCCTGATAGTTGAACGAATCGTTCGAGCGGAACTGCCCCGCCAGCCAGTTGCCTTGGTGCATGCAGGCGACTTCGCCGTTTATCATCTTCCCGCCCACGTCGGTGAAACTGACCGAGGAAGCGTCCGAGGTGATGTAGTTCTGCTGGATATCCTTGACCGTCTTCAGCGCTTCGACGATCTTCTGTTTGTCTCCGTTCCCCTCGATGAACTTCGTGTACGCGTCGACGCCGGACTGGCTCATGAGGACCTGCGCCCAGAGTTGGAGCACTGTCCACGGCGCCTTCATCGCCTGACCCATCGGCGTCACGTCCGTCTCCTCCTGAATCGTCTTGAGCGCCGACAGCAACGCGTCCATCGAGTCGAGGCTCTTCGGGTCGACGCCGGCGTCCTCGAACACCTTGATGTTGTAGAACAGGTTGTTCATCCGGTGGGACCCCAGCGGGACGGTGGGCATCTTGTCGTTGAAGGTGCAGAGTTCGACGGCTCGGTCCTGCATCACGTCCTTGTACCCCTCGGCCTCCCAGACGTCCTTCTCGAGGTCCATGAGGTGACCCCGATAGCGCTCTAAGTTGTTCCCCGGCCAGTTGGCGAAGGAACTCATCGGGTTGTTGTTCACCATCCGGCGGAGGATGGTCGCGTTCAGATTGACGTTCGCGCTCGCCCCGACGGCCTGAAAGTTCGTCTCCATGTCGGGGTACTCCTCGTTGAACGCCTCGATGAGGGCGCTCACCGCGGCTTCGCCGTCGCCGCCGGACCAGCCGTGGAGCACTTCGAGCGTCTCGTTCCACTCTCCGCTGCCGCCGCCGCCGCTTCCGTTCGTCGTGCCGCCTTCTCCCCCGCCGTTCCCGCCGGCACAGCCCGCCAACCCGGCGGCGAGTCCGGTGCCGAGCGCGGCTATATACGTCCGTCTGTCCGTTTCGGGACCTGCGTCATGTTTAACCATGTACTACCGCCTGTTAGTTGAGAGATATTAAACCCACCGAAAGAAGTAATTGTTTATTCAAATAAGAAGGTGTAATTAATGGGGAGAGCGGCCGTGCCCATCGGCACTTCTCTCCGTGACTCGGCGGGCGGCCCGGCGACGCTGCGCCCTCACCACGGCCGGCCGTCGTCCGCGGGCTGGACGGTCTTCACGAAGTCGAACGACCACCGCTGGTTGGCGTCGCCGGTCCAGTCGTACTGGACGACGTCGGCGCCGTCCTCCGTCGAGGCGTTCAGCACGTCCGCCACCTTTCCCGAGTTGACGTTCCGGAGTCTGTACGTGCCGTCGCCGTTCTCCACAATCTCCCACTTCTGCGAGGGACCCGTCCACCACCCCCACTGCTGGAGGCTCGCGCCGTTCGCCGTCGACCCGTCCGTCACGTCGAGCGCGCGGTTGCTGTTCTGGTTGACGATGCGGTACTCGCCGCCGCCGACGTACTCGACCCACCAGCGCTGGCAGGCGCATCCGCTGTTCGACCACTGCCGGACGTTGTCTCCGTCGGCCGTCCCCGCGTCGGCGACCTCCAGCAGTTTCCCGCTGTTTTCGTTCGCGATTCGGTAGATGCCGTCGTCGAGGACGCCGGTGTCGTTCGCGTTCGGCTCCACCGACTGGAGGCTCGGCGTCTTGTCGCCGGCGATGAGAGGCCAGTCGTCCTCGGTCCACTCGACCCTGTCGAGGAAGAACTGCCGCGCGGGGACGTCGTCGACGTACTCCTGATCGTTGCGGTCGTAGGCGTGGTAGACGAACCAGTCCCGGCCGTTATCGTCGGTCGCGATGTCGCCGTGACCCGGCGCGGCGAAGCGACTGTTGGCCGTGAGTTGTGCGACGCCGGCGTTGTTCGCGTCGTAGTTCAGCATGTCGGTCCCGGAGGGGTCGGTGTAGGGGCCGAAGAGACTCTGTGACCGCCCGACCTCTACTTCGTAGGTGCTGCTGTACCCGTCGCAGCACGTCCCGGTCGCGACGAACAGATACCAGTACCCGTTCCGCCGGAAGACGCAGGTCCCCTCGTACGCTTGGCCGGCAACCTGCTGGAGCGTCGACGGCTTCCAGTCCTGCAGGTCGGCGGTGAGTTCCGTCACGTAGATGCCCTGAAAACTCCCCCAGAACAGGTACGGCGTGCCGTCGTGTTCGACGAAGTAGCCGTCGATGCTACCTCCGCCCTCGTGATCGTTGTCGCCGAGTATCTGTCCGTAGTCCGTGAACGGACCGTCGGGCGTGTCCGACTTGGCGAGGCCGATGCCGAACTCGCCGCTCTCCCACGGCCGCGGCGACAGCGAGTAGAACATGACCCACTCGCCGTCGTAATAGTGGATGTCCGGCGCCCAGATGGACCCGTACGTCCACCCCGGTCGCGAATCGAACGCCTCCCCGACGTACGTCCACTCGTGGAGGTTGTCCGACCGGAGTATCGGTATCAGAAGCTCCTCGGAGTCGTTGCTCCCGTCGCTCCGGTCCATGTTCGTCCCGTACGCCCACCACGTACCGCTGTCGTCGCGATGGATGGTCGGATCCGGGAAGTGCGGCCCGTACAGTTCGTTGTGATAGTGCGTCGATCCGTCCGTCGTCGCCGAAACCGTCTCGCTGGCGCGCCCGGCCGCGGCCGTGCCTGCGATACCGGTGCCGATAACTTTCAGAACGCTGCGCCTATCGAACCGTCGCTTGCCATGACTGTCTGTCATGCGTCCCATTACCGTCACGCCAAATACATAATGTTTTTTGAGATAGAAATGGTCTCGAAGCTTCGACAGAAAGGAGAGCAGAGCGAATTTACAACCGTCACGCCCGCGACGGTGTCCACTTCCGGATGGTAGGTTGCCGGTCCAGTCGGCCGATGATGGCGGTGCTGTCGGCCGTCAAGAGGCCAACACGCCAGTCATCTTCCCAGAATTGATGTTCGAAATCAGATACCTCCCCGAGGCACCCCTCGCGTCCGTCGCCAGTGAGGAGAACGTCGTCCCGAAAACGCCTTCTCTCGTCGCCGACCGCGTCTTGAACCGACCGCGATTGGAGCGTCCGAAGTGTGGGGACTTTGGATCAGTCGGTGTTCCCTCTGTTCTCTAGTACAGAACGAACTCGGGCAGTAGGAACGGCGTTCGTTACGGACGTAGGTTCGTAACGGCCTTTGAGGCGGACGAGTCAGTGGTCCGACAGACGGTCCGGACGAGGGGTAGTTTCGAAATAGAGAACGGATTCTTCGTGGTTGATGATGAGTGCGACGACGCTCGTCGCACCGAGAACCTGTTCGGAGAACTCGCCGTGGAGGCCGTCGATCGCGTCGTACAGTTCCCCTCGCGAACCGATGCTCCGGGGTCGCTTCCGTTCGAGGCCGTGTCGCTTGATTACCTCCTCGACGCGCGACTCCGGGAGGTGTCTTCGAACAGGTCGGCTCGTTCGACATCGTTCACCTCACTCTCGGCGAGGGCGATGAGGAGTTGCTCGCGCAAGTACCGGGATCCCGCCACTTCGACCACGGCGATACGATCGGCGTCGCTATCGACCCGGACCGGATCCACCTGTTCGACGAAACCGAAGACGCCGTGTACAACCCGCCACTCCACTCCGAACAACAGGTCAAACAGCTCAGATAGCCCCCTGTACCATTAATAAGAGGTGGCCGACAATACCGTTCGCACTGGCGCGAACCGCACCGCTCGGCCGGCGACACCGGATCGATCTATCGAATCAACGACAGCTCACTGAAACAGAATGAGCGAACACGAGCAGACAACAGACGAGATCAAGCTATCGGACGTCGAAATCGATGACGGGTTCTGGTCTCCCTGGGTGACCCGGAACCGCGACGTGACGATCGAATATCAGTACGAACAGCTCGAAGAATCGGGGACGCTGGAGAACTTCCGCCGCGCCCGCGACGGGAAAGAAGGCGGCTTCCAGGGGATGTGGTTCCAGGATAGCGACGCCTACAAGTGGCTCGAAGCGGCGAGTTACGAGCTCGCGAAGACCGACGATCCTGCTCTTCGAGAGCGGGTCGACGAAGTGATCGAGCTAGTTGCCGCTGCACAGGAGGACACCGGCTACATCAACACGTACTTCCAGCTCGTCGAGCCGGAGATGAAGTGGACGAACCTCAACATCATGCACGAGCTGTACTGTGCCGGTCATCTGATCGAGGCCGCAGTCGCTCACTACGAGGCCACCGGCGAGGAGTCACTGCTCGACGTGGCCATCAACTTCGCTGACCACGTGGACGACGTCTTCGGTGACCGGATCGACGGCGTTCCCGGACACGAAGGGATCGAGCTCGCACTCGTCAGGCTCTATCGGGTTACGGACGACGAGCGCTATCTCGACCTTGCACAGTACTTCGTCGACCTCCGAGGCCACGACGACCGTCTCGAATGGGAACTCGAACACTCCGACGAAATCGGTGGCCACTCGTGGGACGACGGCGCACTCATTCCTGCTGCGGGCGGGGGAAGTCTGTTCCTCGACGAGGACGGCGAGTACGTCGGCACGTACGCGCAGGCCCACGCTCCTGTCCGGGAACAGGAGACAGTCGAGGGACACTCGGTGCGAGCGATGTATCTCTTCGCGGGGGTCACTGACCTCGTGGCGGAGACGGACGATGAGGAGTTGTTCGAGGCGATGAAACGCCTCTGGGAGAATATGACGACGAAGCGGATGTACGTGACCGGGGGCATCGGCCCCGAACGCGAGCACGAGGGCTTCACCGAGGACTACGACCTCAGGAACGAGGATGCCTACGCCGAGACGTGTGCGGCCATCGGGAGCATCTTTTGGAACCAGCGACTGCTCGAACTCACGGGCGAGGCGAAGTACGCGGACGTGATCGAGCGGACACTGTACAACGGGTTCCTCGCCGGCGTCTCGCTGGACGGTACGCGGTTCTTCTACGAGAACCCCCTGGAGAGTTCGGGTGACCACCATCGCAAGGGGTGGTTCACCTGCGCCTGTTGTCCGCCGAACGCCGCGCGCCTGTTCGCGTCGCTCGGACAGTACGTCTACTCGAACGTCGACGGGTCGCTCACTGTCAACCAGTACGTCGGCAGCACAGTGACGACGACCGTCGACGGGACCGAGGTCGAACTCACCCAGTCGAGCTCGCTGCCTTGGTCCGGTGAGGTCACACTCACTGTCGACGCTGACGGGCCGGTCCCGGTCCGCCTTCGGATCCCCGAGTGGACGACCGACGCGTCCGTCTTGATCGACGGAGAGGAAGTCGACCAGAGCGGCGAGGAGTACGTCGAACTCGACGGTGAGTGGGGCGGCGACCGGATCGAGATCCGCTTCGAACGGGAAACCGAACTAGTCCGTGCTCATCCCGCGGTCGAGAGCGATGCGGGCCGAGTCGCCGTCGAACGGGGCCCGCTCGTCTACTGCGCCGAAGCAGTCGACAACGATCGACCACTCCATCAATACGCACTCGCTTCAGACGGCGCTATCGACGCGGAGCACCGCAACGACCTGCTCGATGGAGTGACCATCCTCGAAGCCGATGCGAAGGTGCCGGCGTTGGACGGATGGGAAGGGACGCTGTACCGCCGCGACGACGAGACGGACACCGAGTCCGCACAGCTCACGATGGTCCCCTACTATCTGTGGGACAACCGAGAACCCGGCGAGATGCAGGTGTGGACCCGCGTCGAGTAGCGATCTCGGCGAGGTCAGAGTGAGGACGATGCGCCGGCACATCTTCGTGAGAGACGCGCCGTCTATCTCTCCCGCTCGACGAGCGAGGTCGGGATGCTCTAGTACTACTGTCAGAGTACGTGCAGACCGGAACCCCGTCGGCAATGAGGGTGCGGTTTCGAAATCGAGAACGGATACTCAGTAGTTGATGTTGAGTTCGACGACGTTCGCCGCGCTGAGAACCTGTTCGGAGAACTCGCCGTGGAGATGGTCGTCGCTGACGCGACTCGCGGGGGCGGAGACGCTTATCGCGCCCAACACCTTGTCGGAGGAGGTTTTGACGGGCGCAGCGACGCAGCGCAACCCTTCGAGACGCTCCCCGTCGTCGATGGCGTAGCCGCGTTCGCGGATGTCGTCGATCGCGTCGTACAGTTCCTCGCGAGTGCCGATGCTCCGCGGCGTCTTCCGTTCGAGGCCGTGTTGCTCGATTATCTCCTCGACGCGGGACTCCGGCAGGTGCGCGAGGATGGCCTTTCCCAGCGCCGTGGTGTGGAGGTGAGTGCGCAGTCCGGCGTAGGTGTCTAAGTCCACGGCTTGATCGCCCTTCGAGCGCATCAGGTAGACGCCCATCCCCTGCTCTTCGACCAGCAGATTGGCGAGTTCGCCCGTCTTGGCGGCGATGGACTTCACCTCCGGTTCCGCGACTTGGTAGAACTCCATCGATTTCCGGATGTTGCCGCCGAGTTCGAGGAACTTCAACCCGAGTCGGTAGTCGTCGTCGTCCTTCAACACGTACTGGTGCTTCCGGAGCGTCGAGAGGTGACTGTGCACCGCGCTCTTCCCCATGTCGAGGCTGTCCGCCAACTCGGTCACACCGCAGGGACCACGTTCGGCCAACTCGTTTATGAGGGCGAGGGTCTTCTCGGTGGTCTTCACCGGGTGCTTGGCGTCCATGATTAATCAATAATATCACTCCATTCTCATTAACTTTTCTGTTCTACAAAACGGACGCTGGGCGTACCGGTGGACTGTTCGCCGTGAGGGAACCACCTGTGACCCGACGCGGTGTGCGACGCCCTGCTATCCCTCCTCGGACGAGAGGGAGTGGCGGGGGCGTCTTCACTTGTCGCGGTGGAGTCGTCGGATATCTCTCTCGCCGGAGACAACTCGAAGCCAACGCAGGCGATAGTGCCGCTTTCTGGATATATGTTTTTGTACTTCGATGCCTCTCACAGGAATCGGTCGAACGCTCGGATCCGTGTGGTCGCTTCGCGGCGCGGCGCTTCGGTGCGAACGGGTCGGGCGGTGCCGTGGTTCGTCGCAGTTACTGCCCTCGTCCGGCCGTCTTCCTCCTCAAAATATGTGAGGGATTTACTACCCTCGCCCGGCTTTGGGAGTTCGATGAACACGGGAGTCTGTTACTTTCCCGAGCACTGGGACCGCGAGCAGTGGGAAGCTGATATCGAGCGGATGGCGGAATCGGGGATCGAGTACGTCCGCATGGCCGAGTTCTCCTGGAACCGGATGGAGCCCGAACCGGGGGTGTACGAGTTCGAGTGGTTAGAGGAGGCCGTAAACCTCGTCGGCGACTCCGGGATGAAAGCGGTACTCTGTACGCCCACGGCGACGCCGCCGAAGTGGCTTCTCGACGAGTACCCGAGTATCCGCCAAGAAGGGCGGGATGGTACGCCCCGCGAGTTCGGTAGCCGTCGGCACTACTGCTTTAACTCGCCGGTGTACCGGAGGGAGAGTCGTCGGATCATAGAGAAGATGGCGGCTCGCTTCGCGGACGACGAGTACGTCGCCGGTTGGCAGACAGACAACGAGTTCGGCTGTCACGATACGACGCGTTGCTACTGTGACGATTGCGCTTCGGCGTTCAGGACGTGGCTCCGGGAGAAGTACGACTCCGTCGACGCCCTCAACGAGGCGTGGGGGAACGCGTTCTGGAGCCAAGAGTACGGGTCGTTCGCCGAGGTCGACCTCCCGGGTCCGACGCCCGCGCAGGACCAACACCACCCGTCTCGCCTGTTGGAGTACAAGCGGTTTGCGTCCGACAGTGTCGCGGAGTACAATCGGCTTCACACGGGGATTCTGCGGGAGGCGAACTCCGAGTGGTTCGTCACTCACAACTTCATGGGCAACTTCCCCGACATCGACGCCTTCTCCGTGAGCGAGGATCTGAGCTTCGCGGCCTGGGACTGCTATCCGACGCTCTTCAGCCAGCAGATACCGGATGCGCCGGACCCCGCCTCGGAGGAGGGAGCCACGTTCCAGCGGGTCGGGGACCCGGATATGATCGGTATGAACCACGCACTCTACCGCGGCGCGAGCGACGGGCCATTCTGGGTGATGGAGAGCCAGTCCGGCGACATCCGTGCGTATCCGTATTCGGCGGAACCCGCCGACGGGATGGTCCGACTCTGGTCCCACCAAGCGGTCGCTCACGGCTGTGACGTCGTCTCGTACTTTCGCTGGCGACGATGCCGCTTCGGACAGGAGCAGTACTGGGGCGGACTGAACAACTACGACGGTTCACCGGACCGGGGCCTCGCGGAGGCGACGGAAGCCGCCGAGGACTTCGCGGAACTCCCGAATCTCGATGCGCCGTCCGGGGACGTGGCGATGCTCGTAGATTACGATAGCCTCTGGGCGCTCGAAACCGAACCCCACACGCCCGAATTCCACTACTTCGCGCACCTTCGAGCGTACTACCGAGCGTTTCGCTCCCGGGGCGTGACCGTGGACCTCGTGCCGGCGAGCAGGGACGTGAGCGAGTACGCGGCGGTCGTCGCACCGTCGCTGCACCTCGTCGATCAGGAACTCTCCGAGCGGTTGGCCGAGTACGTTTCCGACGGCGGCGAACTGCTTTTGACGATCCGAACCGCGATGAAGGACGAGTACCACAAACTCCGAGACGAACTCGCACCCGGTCCGCTAGCGGAGCCTCTGGGCGCGCGCGTCGGGCAACACGAGAGTCTCGCACCCGGCCTGGAGAAACGGGTCAGGTACGACGGTGAGACCTACGAGTACAGGACGTGGGCGGAGTGGCTCACCGCGGACGAAGCGACCGTCGTCGGCCGACACGAGACCGGTGTCGCCGAAGGCGAACCGGCTATCGTCAGGAACGACTACGGTAACGGACACGCCGCGTACGCCGGCGTTTGGCCGGAAGCGGAACTCGCCGACGCGATTACGACGACTCTCCTCGAACGGGCCGACGTTCCGTTCGGCGAACGCCTCCCCGAGTTCGTTCGACTCGCCGAACGCGACGGCTACACGTGGGTCCTGAACTTCCGAGCGGAGCCTCTCGAGATTGACCCCGGAAACCGAACCCCGACGCTCGGCGGGACGACGATTCGTGGCCGCGATCTCGCCATCGTTGACGCACCGCCGCACGAGATAGACCTCATTGAGGAAGGGTGACGAACCTTCCCGTCGGCGGTTTTCGCTACCGGAGTGGTGGACCGACTCCGCCCCGGCGATTGTGTAACTTCTTTTGTGAATTCCCACTCGGTTCGAGCGTGCGCGAACCGCACCGACGCTTTCGGGACACGGTAGCGCACAGCACGCCCCTCGGCGGTCAGTCGCCGCGCGTCCCGGTGGTACGGAGTCCCGAGTCCGGGGTTACTTTACGACCGGCTGCGAGCCTCTCGGTATGACGACGAGAGAGACGCTCTCCGTGGATGCGGCCTACGAGGGAGCCGAGTACGCGAACCGGCACTTCCGGTCCGACCTGACCGTCGAGCGAAAGTCGAGCAAGACGGACGTCGTCACGGACATCGACCGGGCGACGCAGCGTCGGGTCGTGTCGGTCATCCGCGACCAGTTCCCGGACGACGCCGTCGTCGGCGAGGAGGAAGACGAGCGAAAGACCGTCCCCGAGGAGGGGTACGCGTGGATAATCGACCCCATCGACGGGACGCAGAACTACACCCGCGGGATGCACGACTGGGTGACCAGCGTCGCCGTCGTCGAGGACGGGACGCCCCTGAGTGCGGTCAACGTCGCCCCGGCGCGCGGGGAGACGTACCGGGCGACGGAGAACGGCACGCGGTGCGACGGACGACCCGTCTCGGTGACCGACGCGACGGACCCCGAGACGTTCGTCGTCGCCCCGACGCTTCGGTGGACGGCCGAGAACGCCGACACCGTCGGGTCGCTCTCGAAGATACTCACCGAACGGTTCGGCGAGGTGCGGCGACTCGGCTCGGCGCAGTTGACGCTCTCGATGGTCGCCTCCGGCGCTCTCGACGCCGCCGTCGCCTTCGACGAGGACCCGAACGCGTGGGACACCGTCGCCGGCGCATATCACGTCACGCAGGCGGGCGGCACCGTCACGGACCTCGACGGCGACCCGTGGCGGCCCCACGCCCGCGGTATCGTCGCCTCGAACGGCCACGCCCACGACGCTCTCCTCGACGCGGTGAACGCGGCCTCCGAGTGAGAGACGGTACCGGCGGTTCGCCAGCGTTCAGGTGAGGGGTGTCGCCTCGCGCTTGTACTCGGCGAACGCCGCCGCGGCCCACGAGACGGCGTCGTCGTCGTCCGTCTCCACGAGAGCGCGCGGTTCGTACTCCTCGTGGGCGACGAACTGCGCCGTGTCGTCGATGAGCGCGACGCCGTAGCGAACCGGTCCCTCGTGGACGTACACCCGGTATCTTCCGGTCGCCGCCATCTCGTCGTACAGCGACGCGTACCGCGATTTCGTCCGGAGCGTCTCCGCCACCTCGGGTTCGACCACGAGTTCCGCCCGCGCCCCGTGGCCGACGATTCGGTCGCGGAGCGTCTCCTGTGCGTGAAGGCCGGTGAACGGCACCGCCATCCGGCACTCGTCCATCTCCTTCAGCGCGCGGACGTGGCGGTTGCGCACCGCGTACGGGTCCGGCGGGTCCGCGCAGAGGAGGTCCGCGTCCGCGAGGCACCGAACGTCCGCGCCGAACTCCTCTCGGGGGACGAACCGCAGAAACGGGGACAGTCGCTCCGTGATTTCGACCACCTCGCGAAACTCCTCGAACGACCGCGCCACGGCGTCGCCGGCCGTCGTAATTCTGTACGTCCGTCCCGACCGCCGGACCCACCCCGCGGCGGCGAGCGTGTCGAGATTTCGCTGGAGCGTCGTCCGAGAGACGTCGACGCACTCCGCGAGTTCGCGCCTGCGGAGCTCCCGACGACGCATCAACTCCACGAGTAGCGTCGCCCGCGCCGTCGAACGCGCCAGAAGCGCGATGCGCTCCACCGCGGCGTCCGCCTCGGTGTCACTCACACTAGCGACGGTATGTCGATGAGTGCCATAAGTGTGAGTAGCTGTCGGAAAACGGAGCGATACCCCGCGTCCGAAGCCGTATTCCAGTCCGACGGACCCCGACCGGACCCGAACGCCGACCGAAAGATGCGGAAGGCCGAGAGCGGATCAGAAGCTGTTGTTCCGGACGGTCGAGGGAGAGACTATCCGCTCGTCGAGGTACACTTCCACGTTGTACGAGGAATCGCCCGGGTCGAGGCTCAACTCCTCGACCGATCCGCAGAAGAGGTAGCGGTCGCCGAGGTATGTCAGCCCGCCAGCGTCCTCGGGGAGCGGTCCCGTCTCGTCGGCGGCGGTGAGAGTCCCGTCGTCGTTTTCGACCGGTTCGTCGTCGTCGTCGGCGGCGAAGTTCCCGCCCACGGTGTCGGGGTTCAACGTACCCTCCATCTGGATGGTGTACTCGGTGGGACCGTTGGCCGCGATGGTGAAGAGGTTCAACTCTCCCTCCTCGGTCTGCCACTCCGGTACGTCGGAGGGTGCCACCGGGTCGCCGTTGTAGTAGACGTTCACGTCGTAGCCGGAGTCTTCCACGTCGAACTGCATGTACCCGAACGTTCGGTATCGGTCGCCGAGGTACGTCGTCCCGCCGGCGTCCTCGGGTAACGGCCCCGTGACGTCCGTGATGGCCGCGTTGTACGGACCCGGCCCGTCGCCGGGTTCGTCGTCCTCGTCGGCGGAGAAGTCGCCCCCCACCGTGTCGGCCTCCAACGTCCCGTCGACGGTGAACTCGTACTCCACCGGCCCGTTGGCGGTGACCATCAACGTGTGGACGTCGTCCGATCCGTCAGATCCCCCCGCCGCGACGCTTCCGACCGGGAGACTCGCCGCCCCCAGTCCGACGACGGCCGCCTTCATCGCCGTCCGACGGTCGAACGCCGCGCCCCTCGTCCCCAACTCGGGGAGACCGTCCGCTCTCCTCGATTGCTTGTCTTTGTCTGTCATACCACTTACTGATGACAACGCCGAGACAGATAACTGCTCCCGGCGTTCGTCGTGCACGGCGTGCACGGTGACCGCGGGGTGAACACCGTCGAAGGCGTGCGAGCGCGCGACTTCCCTCTCGCGGTGACGAAAAAGGAAAAATATTCTCCTGCGGCGCGGGCGCGTCTCGGCCGGGTCAGAATCGGTTCTCGCGGACGACCTCCGGGTCGACCGGCTTCTCGTCGAGGAAGACGTACGTCTCGTGGGACGAGTCGCTCAGTTGGAGGTCCAACGTCTCGACGGACCCCGAGAACAGGTACCGGTCCCCGAGCACGGTCGTCGCGCCGGCATCCGCCGGAAGCGGTCCCGTCGTGCCCGCGGCGGTGAACGTCCCGTCGTCGTTCTCCGTCGGCGCGTCGTCGTCGTCCGCCGAGAAGTTCCCGCCCTTCCGGTCGGGCGTCATCTCCGGTTCGACCTGCAGTTCGTACGACGTGGGGCCGTTCGCCGCTATCGTCACCGTGTGCAGGCTGGGGTCCGTCAACTGCATGCGGTTCAGTTCCTCTGGTGTTACGAGCGTCTCGTCGATGTAGACGTTCGCCTCGTAGTCGGGGTGCGCATCGAGGGTGAGGTGGACGTAGTAATCGACGAGAAACCGGTCGCCGTGGAACGCTGTCCCGCCCGCGTTCTCCAACGTCGGCCCCGTCTCGTCTTTCACCGTGTAGACGCTGGGACTGTTCTCGACGTAGTGCGGTTCGTCGTCCTCGTCGGCGGAGAAGTCGCCGTGCTCCGTGTCCGCCTCCATCGTCCCGTCGACGGTGAACTCGTACTCCAACGGCCCGTTCGCCGTTATCATCAGCGAGTGCAGGTCGTCGGACTGGGCGTCCGTCCGCGACGACGCCGCGGCGGTTCCCCACGGAAGCGTCACCGCGCCGAGTCCGGCGACGGCCGTCTTTATCGCCGTCCGCCGGTCGAACACGACTCCCGACGAGTCGCCGTGCGGGTTCGCGCTGTCCTCCGCAGCCGTCCGAAGGTCGTCGCGTGTCATTGGTCCGCCATAGCTAACAGCCTCTGGACATATAACGCTGTACGGCAGTCCCAGTCCGGCCGAAGTGACGGTCCCGACCTGCAGGCATTCGAAAGTTAAAACAACCGTCGAGACGTACCCACACCTACCGATCCGTGGCCTCGCTATCCGACCGAGGCCCCGTCCTGCGATTCTCCCTCCTGCTCCCTCCAGAAATATACTGCGCGTGATATTTATCGCGTCCGCCGCGTTCGCAGGCTACGACGGCCGACCGATTCCGACTCGCCCGCGGACTCGGTCCGGGGGAGCGTCGGCCGCCGCTTACAACTGCGCGACCAGTCGGCCGAACCCCCGGTCGTCGCCGTCCGAGGTGCGTTCGACGACGAACAGTCGGCACCGGGCCTCGGGGCCGTCCTTACTAATCCCGCGAGCGACGAATGTGTCCCTTAACTCCACTTTAACGCAGGATTGAGTGTCCGTCCCGCCGAGTCGCCAGCGCGGGCCGCCGCGGGACGCGGTCGAAGCGAGAACTGGCCGTCTTCGGCGGAGAAGCCTCGGAGATCTCGAACAGCGCTCGGCTGTGCGCGAGAGGCCCTCCAATATTTCAGGGTTAATAGGTCTTATGCACTCTATTTCGCACGAAAGCACTTATTCCGCCCGCGGTAATGCTCTCGAAAGGATGGACAGAACGGCCGCGACGGGCGAGGCGAGTCGAACGGTACCCGAAGAGACCGGGCGGACAGACGCGCTGATAGTGATTCCGGCGTACAACGAGGCGGCGACCATCGGGAGCGTGGTACTGGAGGCGCGGACCGTCGCGGAGGAAGTTCTCGTGGTGGACGACGGGAGCACGGACGCGACGGCAGAACTCGCCGCGGCGGCGGGCGCGCGCGTCATCCGACACGACACCAACCGGGGGAAGGGGACGGCCATCGAGAACGCCTTCGAGTACGCCCGCGAGAACGACTGGCAGTATCTCGTCCTCTTGGACGGCGACTGGCAACACCGGCCGAAGGAGGCCGACGCGTTGCTCACGGCGTGCGCGGAGGGGCCCGCCAACATCGTCATCGGGAGTCGGTACCTCGACGGGAATCGAGGCGAGACGGCCCTGTACCGCCGCGTCGGCCAGCGAGTCCTCGACGGCATCACCGAAGCGAACACGGGGTACTCCGTCACCGACTCCCAGTCTGGCTTTCGCGCGTTCGACCGAACCGCAATCGAGACGGTGGCGGTGACCGACGCCGGATTCGGCGTCGAATCTCAGATGCTCGAGTCGGCCAGCGAACGCGGCCTGACGGTCGACGAAGTGCCGATATCCGTCAACTACGACGTTCCCGACCCGAACACGTCGAACCCCGTCCGTCACGGCTTCTCCGTCGCGGTGCGACTCCTCCGGACGGGCGGCATCCGCTACCCCCGGTTCTTCCTCGGCGCGCCCGGTGCGCTACTGGCGGTAGTCGGGTTCGTCGGCGTCTGGTGGACCGTCACCGCCGAGGCGACGTGGACGCTCTCGCTTCTCGTCGGACTCCTCCTCAGTTCGCTCCTCTGTCTCTGCGGCGTCGTCCTGACGACGATGTCCGTGCGGACGACGCGCGCCGGACGACACTGACCCGCCCTCGCGGGAGAGACGAAGCACATTTCCGGGCGGCGCGAGGGGAGTTCGGTATGTCCGACCTTCGCGCGCACCACACCGGCATCACCGTCGACGACCTCGACCGCTCCGTGGAGTTCTACGGCGACGTGCTCGGGTTCGACGTCCTCGACCGCTTCACCGTCTCGGGCGACGCCTTCGCCACCGCCGTCGGCGTGGACGGTGCGACGGGACGGTTCGCTCACTTGGACGCCGACGGTTCCCGAGTCGAACTCGTCGAGTACGACCCCGCCGGGGAGGACGTTCCGACCGATGAGGTTAACCACTCCGGCGCGAAGCACCTCGGTTTCGCCGTCGAGGACGTCGACGCGTTCTACGAGTCGCTTCCCGACGGGGTGGAGACGCTGAGCGAACCGCAGACGACCGAAAGCGGGTCGCGCATCTGCTTTCTCCGCGACCCCGAATCGAACCTCGTCGAGATAATCGAAGCCTAAGCGCCGTCGGAACCGACCGGGCACTTCTTGTCGTCCCTCCGCGAACGGAGGAGAGATGGCATCGACGGACGACCTCTTCTCGCGCGACCCCGACGACCGGGTGCGGGTGCTGGACGCCGAGGGGAACGTAGTCGCGCCCGAACTCGTGCCCGAACTGGACGACGAGACGTTCGTGGCGATGTACCGCGACATGCGCTTCTGTCGCCGGTTCGACGAGCGGATGATAAGCCTCCAACGGCAGGGGCGGATGGGGACGTACTCCTCGCTGGCGGGGCAGGAGGGCTCTCAGATCGGTTCCACCTACGCGCTCGCCCCCGAGGACGTAATCGCCTACCAGTACCGCGAACACGGCGCCGTGGTCGCGCGCGGATTCCCGTGGGAGTACCTCCTCTACTGGGCGGGACACGAACGCGGCAACGCCGAACTCGCCGACATCGACGTCTTCCCCCTCAACATCACCATCGCCGACCACCTGCCGCACGTCGTCGGGATGGCGATGGCGACGAAACTCCGCGACGAAGACCGGGTGGCGGTGGCGCACTTCGGCGACGGCGCGACGTCGGAGGGCGACTTCCACGAAGCGCTCAACTTCGCGGGCGTGTACGACGTCCCCGCCCTGTTCGTCTGCAACAACAACCAGTGGGCCATCTCCACGCCCCGGGAGCGTCAGACGGCGAGTCGGACGTTCGCGCAGAAGGCGCGCGCCTACGGGTTCGAGGGGATTCAGGTCGACGGGATGGACCCGCTTGCGACGTACGTCGTGACGCGGGCGGCCCGCGAGAAGGCGCGGTCGGAGGCGGGCGAACGTCCGCGCCCGACGCTCATCGAGGCGGTCCAGTACCGCTACGGCGCGCACACGACGGCGGACGACCCCTCGGCGTACCGCGACGAGGATGAAGTCGAGGAGTGGCGGCGGAAGGACCCCCTCGACCGCTTCGAGTCGTTCCTGCGCGAGACGGGCCGCCTCACCGACGAACGCGTCGCGGCGATAGACGAGGAGATAGAGGAGACGTTGGCGGACGCCGTCGAACGCTTTGAGGCCCACGAGGCGGACCCCGAGGAGATGTTCGAGTACGCATACGAGGGCGAGACGCCGACGATTCGGGAACAGCGAGAGCGGTTCCGCGAACTCCGCGACCGGTACGGCGACGAGGCGTTCCTGCGGGACGAGTAGCCGAGGCGGGCAGCGATTCGGTTCGCGCGGTCGGTTCTATCGAGGGCCGGACTGCCGTCCATAGGCAAGCAGTGGACTTAGTGACATAACAGGCCGAGTGCTTCGAAAGGTCGGCACCAGACCGACCGCTTCGACCTCTCATGACCGAAATCGGCTACACCTTGTCGAGCGAGGAGCACAGTCCCACCGACCTCGTAGAGCACGCAAAGCGCGCTGAGGAGGTCGGCTTCGACTTCCTCTCCATCTCTGACCACTACCACCCGTGGATAGACGCCCAAGGGAACGCGCCGTTCGCGTGGACGGCCCTCGGCGGCGTCGCGGAGGGGACCGACGACATCGACGTCGGCGTCGGCGTCACCCCGCCGATACTCCGCTATCACCCGGCGCTGTACGCGCAGATGGCCGCGACGACGGCGGCGATGTTCGACGGGCGGCAGTTCTTCGCGGGCGTCGGGACGGGGGAGAACCTCAACGAACACATCTACGGCGACCGTTGGCCGGAACACGAGGTCAGACTGGAGATGCTCGAAGAGGCCGTCGACGTCGTCCGGAAACTGTGGACGGGCGAACGGGTCAGTCACCACGGGAAGCACTACACCGTCGAGAACGCGCGACTGTACACGCTCCCCGACGAGCAACCGCCCATCTGCGTGTCGGCGTACGGGGAGCACGCCGCGAAATCGGCGGCCGAAATCGGCGACGGCTTCTGGTCGGTCGGACCGCAGGACGTAATCGAGACGTGGGAGGAACACGGCGGCGAGGGGCCGCGACTCTGCCAACTCCACGCTTGCGTCGCCGAGACCGAAGAGGAAGGTATCTCCACCGCCCACGAGAAGTGGCGCAACTCGGGACTGCCGGGCGAACTGAGCGCGATTCTTCCGACGCCGACGCACTTCGAGCAAGCGACGCAGATGGTCTCCGAGGAGGACATCGCGGAGGGCAGCATCATGACCGGCCCCGACGCCCAACAGCACATCGACAGCATCCAAGAGGCTCTCGACGCGGGCTACGACCACGTCTACATCCATCAGATCGGCGACGACCAAGAGGCGGTGTTCGACCTCTACGAGGAGGAAGTCCTCCCGTCGTTCTCGTAAGTAGAGGTGACATTCTGCATCACCTGCCAGATAGTATATATTATATCCTTTTAATTGAAAGAACATGACCGACCAACTGTTCGACCTGACCGGGTTCCAGCGCGACACGCTCACCGTGATCGCGGGCCTCGAGGAGCCCTCGGGCCAAGAGGTAAAGCAAGAACTCGAGAAGAAACACGACGACATCAACCACGGCCGACTCTACCCGAACCTCGACGCCCTCGTCGAGGAGGAGTACGTCGAGAAAGGACAGATAGACCGGCGGACGAACTACTACGAGTTGACCGAAAAGGGAGAGGTGGCCCTCGTAAACCGCCGGGAGTGGGAGAACTCGGTAGTGCCGCCCCTCGGCGAGTAACCGGCCGAAGCCGTCGTTCGAGACGGCGGTGTCTTCGTCGGAGCGCCGGGTAGAATCCGGAAGCGGCGTCGTCCCTTCACTCCGGTCGAGTAGCCGTGTCTTCGGGGGAGAGTTGCCGTCCGCTCCGACCGTTCGTCGAACCGACCGGGCAGAGTCACACCGCGGCCGTCCCGGTTCGGCGAAATCCTCACTCGCCTCGGTAGCGCACTCCTGAGTGCCGACGCTCCTGTCTTTCGTCCGAGCACCGTCGAACTCGCCCTCGCCGACGGCGCCGGTCGCCGCCCTCGCCGGTATCGCGGTTGAACCGGGACCGTCGCTCCGACTCTCGCCGGAGACGGTCCACCTCTCCCTCCATCTCCACATCCGATGATTTCGCACATGTCTTCTGATCACCCGATACTAATTCAGAACTCGACATTTTTAGAATCCGCTAATAGAATTATTGAATTGGCGTGTATACCGATAACGAGGAATGAATCGGAATTCAGACCTCGAACTACCTATCGTTACGAATCTATTCCGACAGGATGCTTACACCCATTGTGAGAGGTTAAACTGTGTGTTTGTCTCCTTACTCCCCCGTATAGTAAAATAATGGCTACCGGACGCACGGATCGCGCGGCGACGAACTCGACGAACCGGTCGGAAAGATGGAAGGGGGTTTGTCGTCTTACACGTCCACCTCGAACGTCGCCCGGATGTCGCGCGATGAGCGACCGACGAGGACGGCGTTCGTCCCCTCCGGGACCGTCCACCCGTCGTCCTCGTCGTAGTACGCGAAGTCCTCGCGGGCCAGCGAGACGCCCACCGTCGCCGAGGCTCCGGGTTCGAGCGTCACGCTCTCGAAGCCGACGAGTTCGCGGTCGGGGACGGCGACCGGCGCCGCCGATGTCCGAGCGTAGGCTTGAACGACTTCTTTGCCGGGTCGGTCGGCGACGTTGCGGACGTCGACCGCGAGTTCGAATCCGTCGTCGGTCTCGCTAATCGTCGCGTCGTCGTACTCGAACGTCGCGTACGAGTGGCCGTGTCCGAACGGGAACAGCGGTTCGATGTCCCGGTCGTCGAAGTAGCGGTAGCCGACGAAGACGCCCTCGTCGTAGTGGGCCTTCCCCTCTACCCCCGGGAAGGCCTCCTCGTCGGCCGTCGGATAGTCCTCGGCGGACCGGCCGAACGTAACGGGGAGCCGACCGCCCGGGTCCGCGTCGCCGAACAAGATGTCCGCGAGTGCGTCGCCGTCGGCCTGCCCGGGGTACCACGTTTCGAGGACGGCATCGACCGATTCGAGCCACGGCATCTCGACGGGACCGCTCGTCCGGAGGACGACGACCGTTCGCTCTGCGGCCTCGGCCACGGCCGATATCAACTCGTTCTGGTCGCCGGGGAGCGCCATGTGCGCTCTGTCTTTGAACTCCGTGGCGTCGTCTTGAGCGACGACGACGGCGCAGTCGGCGTCTTCGGCGGCCGTCACCGCGTCGTCGATGCTCGCCTCCGCGTCCCCGGTCGGTCCGCCCTCGTCGGCGAAGAAGGACGACTCGGCTATCGGCGGCACGCCGCGCTCGAACGAGAGGGACGCCGCTCGCTCTCGAAGTCCGTCGAGCGGACTGGTGTCGGTGAAGGGCGTCACCTCGGAGGAGCCGCCGCCGCCGAGTTTGGCGGCGTCTGCGTTCGGTCCGACGAGCGCGACGGAGTCCGAGTCGTCGAGCGGTAACGCGTCGTCGTTGGTCAGCAGGACCGTCCCCTCGACGGCGACGTCTCGGGCCAACTCGCGGTGTTCGGACGTGTCGAGCGCACCCTCGCTCCCGTCGTCGTCGAACCGACCGATCGCTTCCAACACGCGCAGGAGTCGCGAAACCTTCTCGTCGAGAACCTCCTCCGGAACCTCTCCGGATTCGACCGCCTCTCGGAGCGGGTCCCCGAAGTACGCCGGGACGTCCGGCATGGGCGGCAACTCCCCGCCGTCGTCCGAGGGGTCTGCGTCTTCGACCGCCTCCTCCGGGAGGTACGCTTCGAGTTCGACTCCGGGCATCTCCAAGTCGAGGCCGGACAGCGCCGCGTCGACGGTACTCCGCGTCCCCCACCAGTCGGAGACGACCAACCCGTCGAACCCCCACTCGCCCTTCAGCACGTCCGAGAGGAGGTACTCGTGGTCGCTCATGTGGACGCCGTTGACCCGGTTGTACGCGGTCATCACCGACAGGACGTCGGCCTCCTCGACCGCGGCGCGGAACGCCGGTAGGTACATCTCGCGTAACGCTCGTTCGCCGACCTCGGCGCTCACCTCGTAGCGGTTCGTCTCCTGGTTGTTCGCGACGTAGTGTTTGACCGTCGCCGCGACGCCCTCGGACTGGATTCCCTCGATTGTCCCGACGCCCATCCGGGAGGTGAGGTGCGGGTCTTCGCTGTAGTACTCGAAGTTTCGACCGCCCCGAGGCGTCCGAACGATGTTGACACCCGGGCCGAGAACGACGTCTTGGTCGTGTGCGGCCGCCTCCCGGCCGAGTGCGACCCCGAACGACCGAGCCAGTTCCGGGTTCCACGAGGACGCGAGCGCGATGGACGAGGGGAACGCGGTCGCCTGCTCCCCCATCGCTCGCACGCCGAGCGGACCGTCGACCATCGTCAGCGGCGGGATGCCGACCCGTTCGTTGCCGGGGACGTAGCCCGTCGCCTTCCCGTCCGGGTCGAGCGTCCCGTGGACCAGTTCTATCTTCTCTTCCAGCGTGAGGCCGTCGACGAGTGAGCTGGCGTCGGTCTCCATCTTACCGCTCCTCCGTGTACTGCATACGGCAGATGATAATCGAGTAAAAATGATAAGGGCGCGTCCTTCGGAGAGTATTGCTGATTGGTCGACAGCTCGGACTCCCTGACTCTACGTTTACGCGACCTCGGAGGAATCGAGTACTGCGGAACGACCGGAAGTACTCGGACGGCGTCGATCCGGCAGTTCCCCGGACGCGACGAACCTAGAGCGGCGAAACCGGTCGAGAAATTACAGCGGTAGTCCTGTAACGGACCGTCCGATTCGGGAGTGCACTGGCGGCGGCGAGCGAGTGAACGACGGCGCTCAGACGGGGGCGGAGACTCAGAAGAACACCGCGAACACGCCGATCTGGAGGGGGACGAGAACGAGCAACGTCGCCACCGCGATAGCGGCGGACATCCGCGTCAGTTCGACGGTGTCGACGACGCCCATGCCGAGGATGGCGACGAGGACGGCCGACTGGTAGGGGAAGAAGTAGGTGTTGAGCGCCGCGGCTTCCATCATCGCCACGGGGACCAACGGGACGCCGGCGCTCTCCGCGAACGACGCGAGGACGGGCGTGAGGACGCTGGCGACGGCCATCCCCTCCATGACGAGCGTGAGCAACTGGGCGATCAGAACGACGAACAGGAGGACGATCGGGAACGAGGCATCGCTGGGCAGGTACGACAGCAGTTCGCCGGCGGCGAGGTCGGTGAATCCGGTCCGCCGGAGGCCCTCGGCGACGGCGAAGATCGCACCCAAGAAAAACAGGATCGAGAAGTCGGCGTCGGCGACGGCTTCGGAGCCGACGACGCCGATTCGCGGGGCGAAGGCGAGGACGGCGACCGCGAGCGCGCCGAACAACGGGTGGAGGCCGTGGAGGGAGTCCGTCATCCAGACGGCGACGCCCACCAGGAGGAACGCCAGCATGCGCAACTCGTCGGCCGACACCGTCACGACCTCCGTACGCTCGGGGGGAACGACGGCGTCCCGGTCGCGCGGCCGGTACAGGAGGTAGGCGACGGCGACGACGATCAGCACCCGGCCGACGCTCATCACGGGCGCGAGCCAGCGCAGCCACTCGGTCCACGAGATGGCCGGACCGCCGCTGGATTCGACCAGTCCCGTGACGATGATGTTCGGCAGGGCTCCGGTCAGGATACCCGAGGCACCGTAGAACGTAGCGAACAGGGGACCGAGAAAGAGGCCGACCTTCGGCCGTCGCTCGGTGAACAGGTCGCCCAGCGAGATCAGGATCGGTCCGAGGATGAGCACGCGGACGAGCGAGGAGGGAACGAGCACAGCCAATCCGAGGCTGGCGACGCAGAGGCCGACCAGCAGGTAACGGTAGGCGACCACCGCGTCGGTCAGCACTCGGTCGGGCGTTCGGTTGCGGGCGAGCAGTTCCACCAGTTCCGCTAACCCACTCTGGCGGACGGCCCCGCCGATGAGGATGCCGACGACGACCAGCCACGTCGCCGGTTTCTGGAAGCCGGTCAGCGCCAGATCCGTCGAGAACGCGACCCCGATCAGACCGAGACAGACGAGCGCGGTGAACCACGGATCGACGGGCGACCCGATCCACAGCGCGACGCAGAACACGGTGATAGCCAGCATGAGCGTCGCGTCGGCCGCAAGCGGGGCGAACTCGAACACCCCCACCGCGGCCAGCAACCCCGCAGGCAGTGACAGCCACGCGGGATCGACATCCGGCAGGTCGACTTCGATCTCACGTATACCGTCTGACATCGTCGGAGGGTGACCGTCCGACCGTAATCACTCTGTCGGAGTGATGATTCCGGGAATCTTCGTCACCCCGAGCCAATTTCCGACAGCGAACGGACGAGACGGACTCTCAGGGTCGTATCCGTCCACACGTCCGACGGTGGACCGACGAGTGTACCGGGTACATCGAGCTACTTTTGTATGATTATATATGTGTGGACGTTGGCTATATCCATAATGTTCTTATATTAATTTCATATAGATCTTGTTCCCAGTTATCTGAACGAGATCTCGTGAGAACATCGACAAACCAGATTCTTCTCCGTGAGATGCTCATCTCTTCAACACACGTCCCGAAGATAGAGCGATGACGGCCGATGAGTTGAGTTGGAGGGAGAGATCCGAAAATCCGCCGACAGATCGCCGTTATTCCGGAACGGCCTACGTGATCGTGAGAACGAATTTAGGGTCGTCTCACTACGGTTAGTCGTAATTAATTAGACTAACGACGCGGAAGAGGCGGCCGATGAAACGGTGGTCCGGAAGGACCGGGGCGGGGTCGGACATCCTTCGACACGGTAGCCAGATACTGTACGTTATCGCCTAGCAGGTCACTCTCGCGATTCGTCCGTCTCGGAGCCACGTCTCGTACGCCCCAGTGAGATTCCGAGAGTCGCGTAGTCGCAGGAACGTGTGCGGGAACGCGCCGGGAAGCATCACGTCCAAGGTGTACACCGGAGCATCCTCCAATCCTCCGTCTTCCCGTCGCGGACGGACGAGGGGAGGAAACTCACTGCCGAAGGAGGGTGCGTGACCCGCTTGGTGAACCCGGAGAACGCGCGGCGCGTTCGGACAGACGTACACCTCGTCACCGAGAGTGTACCCCCGAAGGAACCGTGTGCCTATCCAGACGCGAAGCCCTCTGAGGAACGACCCCGACCGAACGTCGCGTTCGGGGCTACCGCCGGCCCCGTGGTGGGCGTCGAAGGCCTTGAGATAGCGGTACCAATCGAGTTCGTACTCCACGAGCGTTGCGTCGGAGATGTCCTCCGCTGGCGGCGCGGAACCTGCGTTCCCCGATTCTGCCGACGAGGTCAGTCGGTGCCAGACCGAGAGAAGGGCAATCGCGGAGAGACCGACGGCGAGAGCGCCGACGGTGCGAGAGAGGTCGCGCAGAACCCCGCGGCGAACGCTCGATTTACACGGCCTAGGTGGGGACATGAACGCGAACTCCTCGTACGGTGGAATAGGTTTTGTGTTACTCGAGCGAAAATCTTTCTTGCCGAGTTCACCTAGTTCGGCCGTGCAGGTCGTCCTATTCACGAGCGAGGAACCCCTGTATCTCCCCCAGTACATCGAGCCGATTCTCGACGCGCACGCCGCCGACGTGGACCGTCTCGTAATCGCGCCGTTCGACGCACCGCTCTCACGACAAGTTCGGGAACAGTTCGGCATGTACGGGCCCCGAGCGGGTTTCCGAATGGCAGTCCGCTATCTTCGCGGGCACGCCCTCGATGCGCTGGGCCGCCATCTCGGTATACAGATAGGTGGATACCACTCCGTCGCCGCAGTTGCTCGGGCACACGGAGTACCCGTCGAGCGTGTAGCCGACGTGTCGAACCCCGCGTTTATCGAGCGTATGCGGGCACTCGACCCCGACGTGATTCTCTCGGTCGTCGCCGGCCAACGTCTGCCGCCCGAACTAATCGACCGTTCGAACGACGCGATCAACTTACACGGTTCGTTGCTCCCGAAGTATCGCGGCCGAGCGACGGCGTTCTGGCCCCTCTACTACGGCGACGATCGCACGGGCGTCACCGCCCACCGGATGACCGAGCAGTTCGACGCCGGACCCGTTATCGCACGGCGTGCGTTCTCCATCGAACCCACGGACACGGTCGACTCGGTGTACCGGAAGTTGTCGGCGACGGGCGCGTCCCTCGCAGTCGATCTCCTCGACAGCTATCCGGACCTCCCTGAGGCGTCACCGAACGAGACGACTGCCGACGACTATCACAGCCTTCCCGGACCCGATGAACGACGGCGATTCCGGAACCGAGGAAACGAGTTCCTCTGATCCGGTCACTCCCCGTCTTGCTGAGCACTCCGAACGCGAGCGTGGGCGTCGACGGCGAGGCTTCGAGACATCGTTCGCCGAGGACGCGGTAACCCGTCCGTTAGCAGTCGTTGGTAGTACGGTTTCTCGATTCGGCGAGATCTGGAATCAGTTCCCGAGGAATCGGTTCAGCTCGCTAAACTCGTCGGGCGACAGGATGACCTCGGTATCGAACGCATCGAACCCCTCGAAGTCGTCGTCGATCGTCAACACAGTGTTCGCCCCTTCGTCGATCGCTACTTGAGCGTAGTACCCGTCCCAACCACCGACGTTTGCTTCACTCACCCGAGAAAATCCGCCCCGAACGACGTCTTCGGGCATCCCGTCGTACCACCGGATTCGCTTCGCGTCCATAAAATTCTGGAGCAGTCGAGACGCGTCAGCGTTCGAACGACCGTAGTACGTCGTCAGGACGGTATGCGCTCCGAACAGCGCGGGATACGGAACAACGGCATCTATCTCGCCGGCGATGGCATCTCGGACGTACGAGAGCGCAGAATCACGAACCGGGGCCGTCGTGTGTGCGAGAGCGATCACTCCGACATCGAAAAGATACGGACCACCGTCGTTACTCATCGCTGTTTTTCTCCGCCCCTCTTCGAACAGCATCTCTGTGTTTTCGGGCGATTGGGTCGGGTGCTTCGGTGAGCGGCGTCGTCTCCCCTCGCTCCGAAGACGTCTCAGCAACGAGTTGCTCCATCCGTTCGAGAACTTCGTCGGGGTCGTCTTCCGGTTCGACGACTGCTTTCCCGTCTTCCTCGCGGATGTCTACCTCTGTACCCGGAGTGATACCGAGACGCTCTCGCACCTCCTTCGGGAGAACGATTCGCCCTTTGGAATCCACCTTGGTCATATTCCCACTTAGCGTGGGAACGAGCATATTCGTTTTGATTAGAACGCTGATTCCATTCCTCGATCTATAGTCGATACGGACCGGACCCATGTGATCGTGTGTCAGAACTACTTTGCAACGAGGCTCCGTAGACGATGCTATGGTTGCGACGCGACGCTTAGTGATCGACGTATTGAAACCGTACGAACCGCCGACGCTCGCCTTTACCCAGCAGGTCGCAGAGGCAGACAGCGTTGCCGGCGTCAACGCGACGCTCATCGAACTCGACAAGAAGGTCCAGAATCTGAAACTCACCATCGAGGGCGAAGCGATCGACTACGACGCTGTCGAGGCCATCGTCGAGGACCTCGGTGGGACGATTCATTCGGTCGACCAGGTCGCGTGCGGAGAGTACATCGTCGAAGATGCACCGACTCCCCAAGACTGATGGGCGCGAAACCCGACTCGGAGTCGCTTTCCGAACGAATCGGGCTCGACAAGATCGGGCCGATCGCGCGGCGGTACTTCGTCTCCAACGGCTTCGACGGCGCACTGACTGGCGTCGGGGTCACCGTCGGCGCGTATCTCTCGGGGGTACCGGACGGGTTCACCGTCATCAAGATCGGTCTCGGCGGTGCCGTCGGTCTCACGACCTCCGGCGTCTGGAGCGTTTGGGAGATCGAACGCGCCGAGATGCGCGCTGAAATCCACGATATCGAAGATGCGATGCTCACCGATCTGAGCGAGACGAAGATCGAACGCGACAAAACCAGCACGCAGGTCGTCAACGCGCTTATGAGCGGACTCGGACCGTTGTTTGGCCTCGTGTTACCGCTCACTCCGTTTCTGTTCGAAGGGGCGCTCCTCTCGTTGTTCGAGGCCACCGTCCTCTCGGTGGCCGTCGCGGTCGGTGTGCTGTTCGCCTTCGGGGCCTACATGGCGTCGATCTCTCGCCAGCGGTGGTACGTCGCCGGAATCCGGATGGGACTCGCCGGTCTCGTCGTCGCAATCATCAGTATCTTCCTTCCCGGATAGAGTGCGTTCTCTTCTCCGTTTTCGAATGTCGAGCGCTCCGGTCGCGGCCGATTGCGGAGTCTCACAAACGCGGCGTTCAGAGGTCCAGTACTCGCTCTCGCGAACTATGGATGGGGGAATTCGCCGTTCGCGTCGATATACTAAACTGCATTCAGAAGGCGTACCGGCCACACCGTATTCTCGGGCTTGGTGTTATGACGGAAAGTAAATTACCTCTATCTGCCATCTTCGCAGCATGGAACGCAGACTACTCAATACAATCTTCGGGATAGCGATGGTGGTGGTAGGGTTGGTGCAGGCGGCTCTCTTTGCCAAGCAAAGCCAATGGGTACCTACCGGTTTGGGCATATTCTACTCGCTACTCGGTATCGTTTATCTCTGGACCGAGGTGTACACTGCTGACTAACACCGTTTGCGAGCTTACTCTGCTGAGTACACCCTCTCCATTCAACACGCTGATTTCGATAAATATGGTGAGATCAACTCCCAGTGTCGGTATGATGGCTGTTCCGCCGTCGATGCAGTATCGTTAGTCCGCGTGTTCCGTCTGGCTCGTCCCGTTTCCTATCGCGGTCCGAACGTTCGAGGCGCTTCGTTCGAGGAGTTCGCGAACGCTGTCGCGACGCTTGACGAACAGTCCGACGCCGAGAACGGCGTAGACGACGGTGTAGGCGTAGAGGATAGAGATGCTGATCGTCGTCGTAGTCGGTTCGGTGTAGGTCTGAATCACGTAGAACTCCGCGAGAACCTGTGTCGCAAACAGGACGAGTAGTACAGCGGCCTCACGCATACTAATCTCGAAGTTCGTCAGGAGAGCGATCGCAAAGAGGCTCTGGGCGGCGGTGATCCAGATTTCCGCCGCCTGTTTCGGATCGAACGAGAGCGTTCCGATAGCACCGGCCGAGATAGAGTAGACGACAGCGAGCGTGCCGATGAGCAACGTCCACTGATTGAGCTTCGAGGAGATGAGAGCGTTGAAGCCAGCGGTCGAGCGGGCTTTGTTGACGAGGTAGGCGACGACGATAAGCTCGGGACTCTCCGAGGCGAGCGGTGCGAGCCACTGAATCATGAAGAACTCGGGGATGCCGTACTGAAGCCCCAACTGTTCTAGCCCCTCGGCGAACGGGTGGACCGCAGTGAAGATTATCACGCCCGAAAATACGAACCCGAAGATGATGACCGCGATGCGCCGCCCTTTCGGATACTGGTGGAAGTAGGCGGGGACACCGATGTGTTCCTCGGACGCACCGGCGTCACCCCGGATCACGACGACGATATATAGCAGGAACAGTCCGACGAGAAAGAGCGTATCGACCGGCCCGATACCGCCACTGAGCGGGATGACGAAGGCGTAGGCGGTCGCGACGAGTAAGAACGCGATCTCGGTCGCGATGTCCCGGTCGAGACTGACCGCATCCGCGAGAAATCCTGAGCGGTAGTCGACCGCTGCGTCGCCAGTGCGCTTTGCGCGGTAGACCGTGAACAGTGCGATACCCGACCACCCGAGGCCGATGAGAATTCGGTTCGCACCGGTCATGTTGGCCACCGCGAGGTTGGCGGCCTCACTAGATCCGGCACCGGCCTGCCACGCGTAGAGGGCGTCGACGGCGTACTCGGGTGCCACCGCAAGCACCGCAAGCACCGCGATGGCGAACGCCTGCGGGACGTCTTTTTCGGCGGTCTCGGCCGCCCACGCCAGCAGGAACGCTGCACCCACGATTGCGAGCCCACCGACGAGGACGGCCATCCCGGGCGTAATATTCTCGCCCGGATGTACGGTTCCGTACCCACCGGACGAGACGAACGTCCCGATCCACGGCACTGTCAATACTAGCGCGACGGCAACCGCGACGAGCGGATGGCGAAACCGATTGAGCACTAGTTCGATAACGGTCCGAGAGATACCTACCTCTTGTGCCCAAATAGTCGTCTCTCTGGGTCCGAGCGTCCCCTCTAGATACAACCTCCAACGTGTCTCCAGTTGTTTCCTCTCTTCGGGAGCTCCTATCTCGTGATGGATTCAAACTGCTGCGTAGCGGTTCGTGCAGCGTCACTGAGGCGAATATCCGAGGCCTCCGTGGTTGTTTCCGCTGTTCGACACGGCACGGTTGAGGCCTCCCGAGGAGTTCATCAGAATTGGATCACCAGTTGCCGATAGATGCGGAATCCGATGCGAATCCGAGATACGGAGTACGTGGGCTTTAAATACGACAGCTCACCAATACGTTCTAATCAGAAGGTAGAGATAACCTAGATATGTCCACCCCGGATGGACCCTCCACAAAGAATCAGGCGTTAGTGGCTGCGCTTCAGTGGGGTCTGGTTCAGCTGTTCGTCCTCGATACACTCGGACGACTCCTCCAAAACTATTACCGCGCGACGACGGACGCGTTCTTTCCACCCGATTGGGTGGCATCGATTCAGTTTGCCGCCCCGCTAGGCCTCCTCGTCGGCGGTATCGGCGGCTATCGGTGGGTAACGAGCGGTCAACTCGCGACGTCGGCGTCGGCGCACCGCAAGCGTGTGGTCTTCGTCGGGTCGCTCCTTGCAGGCTGGACACTCGCTATCGTCCCGACACTGGCGTTTCAGTGGTTCCTCGGAGATCAGCTGTTCTCGATCCCGTATTTCGTCCTTCCGACCCTCACGGCGGTCGCGGTCTTCGTCGGCTCGCACCTACTCGCCTATCGCGTCGACTCGGAATCGTATCGCCGCCACCGGACCCGACTCCTCGGCGCGGTCAAAGGCGCGTTTGCGGGGCTGATGATCGGAATGATCGGGTTCGTCGCGTACGCTGGCTATCTCGCTGCGACTCGAACTACCTATAGTCTCAGCGGCGGCCCCGGAATCGTCGTGGTCGTGGGCCTCAGTGCAATCGCCGGCTACGTGTTGACCGATACGGAACGGAGCGGAGACCGGTCTGCAGAATTTATCGTCCTCTTGATCCTGTTCGTTCTCGCGTTCAGTCTCGTGACGACCCTCAGTATGGTCGTACTCAAAGTCGTCGGGGTGCCTCTCCTCGGACTCGCTTCGTCGTTCGTCTGGCCCCTCATCCCGCTCGTCTTAGCGCTCACAGCGGCCGGGTACTTGACGTACGGAGTCCAGACGACGTTCTATCGACGATTCGTCGGTCGGTAATCGGTGTCTAGACAGCGGCGTTGTCGAGATCGATGGTCCGTGATACGTGTCGGAGAGCTGTGTGATATATTGTGCGTATCGCTCACGCGATCGTCCCGGTCTGGGCGATGCGCGCAACGTTTTATAATCTAGTTGATGTTTGTTCGCCCAACCCCTCAGAACGGGAGAGAACGAGACTCACAACCACCGTAACGCTAATTGTCGAGCCCGCGGCGAGCAGTCCCGTTGGATCAGGAACGAACAGCGGTCCAAAGAAACGCTCCGCGAAGATTCCACCCAGGAGACGGAGCGCTGTATGGATTGTCCGACGAGCCACGATCTGAGAACTGTACTACCGACTATGTGTCTTCCATTTGGAGTGTAACGTGTGGTAAAAGAACGACCAGAGTGGACTTGCACTATTTATTCAATACAGAATCCAGTTTCCTCTGTGTTTACTACTGCTACGGCTACCGCGATGTCCGCTCAGCGGGGTCGGAAACGTATCGGAACACCCAACAGTCATAACCGTATAGAGGTGTCTGAATGCCCTCCTGTAGACGTCGATTTCTCCAATCTATCGGGCTCGCGATTGCGGGTCTGACCCACGGAGCACCCGTTGCGGACGCTGTCGAAGCGAGTCCCGACTCCGGCCTCGATTGGCCGATGGCGCGGTACGACCCGGCCGGAACCGGTCATCACCCGACGGCGTCTGGCCCCACCGATACCGTCTCGATTCGGTGGACGCACGATGCACCCGAGTGGTTTCTCGGAACGACGTCACTCGTTCGGCGCGGCGATACCCTCTACGCAGTCGGCAACGGACTGCTCGCACTCGACAGCGAGTCCGGAGACCGTCAGTTCGGACGTGCCGGCCCGTATCAATCGTCTCCGGCACTCGCTCCAGCGCCGGCCTACAACACCGACACGCTCGCGGTGACTGCCCCATCCGGGGTCTTCGGATTGAACGCCGGCGGCGGATTCACGATTCCCCTCTTGAACCGTCCCGTCGGGGTCGAACGGTGGGCCGGGCCGCAGTCGGCAGGTGGGGGGTTCTTCGGCCCGGCGGAAGCGGACACTCCGGTCACCGCTGACGGGGTGATTTACGCGGCACTCCCCGGGACGAACTCCGTCGCCGCACTCGACCCGAACAACGGTCGGGTCCTGTGGCGGAGAACCCACCACGAAGACGACCCAGTAAGCGCAGAGATCAATCGTCCCGCCGTGTCGGATGGACTCGTCTTCGTCACGAACTGGCCCAAGCAGGCGGCCGCGTATCACGCCGAGACCGGCGCACGACAGTGGCTGGTCGAACTCGACGACCAGTTGCTCCTCCCGCCGGTCGCGACTGAACACGGAGTCGTTGTCCCGTCTCGGGAGTTCGTCTACTTACTCGATCCGACAGACGGCTCCGAGGTGTGGCGGTACTCGACGGACGGGAACGCGACCGAAAGCACGCCCGCAGTCTCAGACGGCACGATCTTCGTCGCGGACGAACGGGAATCGTTACACGCCATCGCTCTCGCGACGGGCCAACAACGCTGGACTGCGCCGTTCGATGGCCCAACGACCCCCGTCGTCGCCGACGGAACCGTGTACGCGGTCAGATCGGGGTACTCGTTGGTGGCTCTCGACGCGGAGTCCGGCGAGACGCTGTTCGAGTATCGCCCGTCACAGGTCCCGTTATCGACACCGATCGTGGGCGACGGTGTCCTCTATGCGGCTAACCGTAAGCGAATTCTCGCACTGGAGGAGGCGGCATGACGCCTCAGGGTCCTGGCGAGTCAGCACCGAACTCCGAGACGCGATCAGTCAGTCAGCCGATGGCGTTCGGACGAGTTCTAAAACGAGCGCTGACACGACTTCAGCGTGACCCGCTTCTCGGACTTCCGTTCGTGATCGCCGGGGTAGTTATCGCACTTGCGGACGCGATTCGAGCGTGGGACCCCATCCCCGTGACGACTCCGGAATGGGTCGGAAAAGCGCTCAGCGTCCAATATTCGTTCTTCCCGAGCGGTCCTGCCCGGACCGTCAGAACGCTCAGTGCAGTCGTCGACCTTCGAACGCCGTACGCTCTCGGTGCTGTCACACTCGAAGTTGCGGTCTTCTTCGTGGTCGGACTCGCAGGGTGGGTCACGATCACTCGTGCGTTGGATACCGATCGACACCTCGGATCGCTCGTCCGGTATCTCGGTGTCTTCGGATCGACCGGCGTGATTCCCGTCCTCCTCGGCCCGACGTCCGTTTCCCTCGATAGTCTGCCGCTTACGTTATTAGGACTCGTGATCGTATCGGTCGTCTCCGTGCGGTTCTTCCTGTTTTCGGGCTTCGTCGGTAGGGGAGACCGGGTCGCAGTCGCACTCAAACGGAGCGTGTGCGCCTCGAAAGGGGCGTTCTGGCCGCTGCTCTCACTCGTCGTCATCTTCGGAGTCGGGTACTGGGTACTCGCCCAGGTTCCACTCGTCGGGGGCTTTCTGAGTACGGGTATCGTCGCCCCCCTTCACTCGGTTGCACTCGCCGTTCTCCTCGAACAACGGGGTGACTGCTGACCGGATGCCAGTGTCGCCCTCGCCCTCAGGGCACACAACGGAATCAAGCGAGCAGCCAATCCACGCTCGATGCGCAGACGGACGAACCGCCGGAACCATCTTCCCTGAGCGTGAGGGTGTGTTCCTGCTCGCGTTGTGTGCAGCTCACGATCTTCGTGTGCACGTGTGTTTCGTTGTCACCGAGGTCCTCGACGACGTAGACGGTGACGTTACCCGGCGTCCAGTCGGTGACCGTCATCGTCTCCTCTTCACCGGGGTCGACAGTGACGTGCCGGGTCGGAATCCCGTCGTCGACGAGAGTGACGTTCCGATACCCCTCCGGCCACACCATCTGGGAAAGCGTCGCGAGTCGCCGCTCCCCCTCTCGCGTGGTGACTGCGAAGTTCATCAGTAACGCCGTCTGCCGGTTTTCGGCCGTAAATGCCGTCACGCGGTACGTCGTCGTATCCTCGTTCGTCACCGTCATCGTCGGCGGTGAGGTGATTTCGTCGCCGGCCACGACCGAGACTCCACTCAGGAGGACGAGGACAGCGAGGAGGGCGGTAATTCGTCGGGAGACCATACGGGTACACCTCAGCCATCACTAAAATAGGTATCACTTACCTGTTTCACCCGGTCTCGCCGAGGCATTCTTGTAGATCACACCCACTATTCGTTAGGCCGTTCGTATCTGCCACCACAGTACCCACGGAGCCGACCAATTCGAGACGGCTCCCCACCGGTCTCCCACCTGAAGAGATTATCCCGCTCGACTACCAAGAACCGATATGCAGTGGTGCGATCATCCAACGAGGTCATCCGGGCGTGTCGGTGTGAGGGCCCCGAACCGAAGCCCGAAGCGGGGTGTATCGTGACCGACGACCCCCTCCCGGCCGAACATCTCTCGCCGCTCGCCACGCTCGTCGACGAGGTGCTCGCGGGCGTCGGCTACGAGGTGACGGCCGCCACCGACGCCATCGACGACGCCGTCCCCGGCTACGGCGGTCTCTTCGACCCCGCGACCACCTCGGCCGAGTTGCGTCGCGCACTGGAAAGCCTGCTTGAGTCGGGACTCACCCGACCGTCCGTCCCCGAGGCGACGAGCGACACGTTCGTCCTCTACGTCGACGGCAGTTCGCGCGGCAACCCCGGTCCCGCGGGTGCGGGCGCTGTCATCATGGACGCCGCGGAGGAGGAACTCGCCCGTCTCGGCCGACCGGTCGGCTCCCGGACGGGGAACAACACCGCCGAGTACGTCGCCCTCCAACTCGGGCTCTCCGAACTGCTGGCGCGTTACGAGCCACGCAGGCTGGAAGTGCGCATCGACTCGATGACGGTCATCCGAGACGTCTGGGGCGGAAACGACCCGACGGAACCGGGCGTCGAGACGTACAGCGAAGCCGTCACGGCGGCGCTATCGAGCATCCCGGACCACCGGTATACGCATCTGGCCGACAGCGACCCGAACCCAGCCGACGCACTGGCGACGGTGGGAGCCGATATCGCGGCCTTTGGGCCCTGATAAGGCGCTACGTTGTTACCCCTTCTGTAAGAGTATCTAGGATAGTTCCCGTTTCGTACTGGGTCTCCAAGGAGTGGCAACGATGCGTACGCCGTCACCGGGTGTACGCTCCGATATGAACTACCGACTTTCCGTGGTCGACGGCGTTCCGGCGTTTAGCCGCCTCGGAGACGTACGGCCACAATCTTGTCACCGAAATTAGCGGTTGGGAGGCGTCTGAACGCCGCAACGCACGTTTCCGTCCGAAGGTATCGGTGAAAGTATATAGGGGTATCCCAGAACGAAACAGCGGTGAGATCTCATTCTACGAGTTGAGTTTCGAACGACTCCGACGGGAGTGATGTCCAAAATCGCGAACACGATCGACGAGGTTCGGAGCATCGAACTCGACAACGCCTTCTACGTCGAGGACGGGAAGTGGATCGAGTCACTCACGATCTCTGCGACGGAGGATTTCGATCCGGCGGACTTCGTGAGCGGAATCTCCGGGACGACACTCTTCTATACGCGCACGATTCCGACGGGTCCGACCGGCGTGACGGTAAAACGCCTCACGCTCCTCGCTACCGAATCCTACCCGTTCATCTTAGGCATCGTACTTCGGAAAGAAGCGATCCCGAACCGGATCGTCTACCAAGACGGCCTGTTCGAGGTCGTCGTTACGACCCGCGAGTGGGAGGACTTTCGGGAACTCGCCGACGAGATAAAGGAGACGCTCGGAACGTTCGAACTACAGAGCGTAAACCAGATCGAACAGCCGGGCGAACCCCTCGATAGCGGACGGTTAATGGAGGTCTTAACCACGAAGCTCTCCACCGAACAGCTGGAAATCCTGGAGACGGCGTACACGTTCGGCTACTTCGACGTTCCACGGGAGGTTTCGGCCAAAGAACTCTCCGAGGAACTGGACATCGCGCAGTCCACGCTGAGTGAGCGACTCCGAACCGCCGAACGGGCTCTGCTCGAACTGATCTACGGCCCGAACGATTTCTAACGAACGGTCCCCGCCGAGAGTTCCGTGCGAACGTCAGGCGCTAGACATTCCTTATAAAGAACGATGTTCATCATTGTCCTTCGGGAATATATTGAGTGTGAATACCTCTCAATGGAGGGGTACATGGCGTCGAAAGACCGTGACAAATCGGAGCGTTCGGGTGGAGACGACCAGTTCAGTCGGCGCGAGTACCTCGCGACGACCGCGGCCGGGACGGCTGCGCTGACCGCGCTGGCTGGTTGTAGCAATCGATCCAACAGTAGCGGAACGAGTAGCGGGCAGAGCCTCGAGGCGAAGGTCCCCGAGGGGACGCCCGAATCGGTCGAGACCAAGTACTGGCACGATTGGTCGAACATCGACGCGGAGAAGCCCCCGCTCGACTACGCCGCGAAAGCGGGCGCCGTCCTCGATCCGATTCCGGTCGAGTTCTCGAGCGAAGACGACCCGTGGATGCGCGAACACGCGCTCATGGTGAAGCGGGCGGCGAACGACCTCGGTCTCTCCGTCTCGCTCAACGACCGGCCACTCAACCAACTCTACGCGCAGAGTTGGAACACGCCGGGCCTACAGGCCGTCATCTCGATGAGCACACACGGCCCCGACCCGCAGCGTGGACTCGATCCGAATCCGCTCCTGATGCGTCGGCACAAGGACAACCCCTCGAACTACGACAACTACGTCAACCCCGAACTGAACGAGATTCTGGAGAAACAGCGAACCGTAACCGGGGACGAGAAGAAGCGCCAAGAGCTGGTTTCGAAGGCCCAGCGGATATTCGCCGAAGACGTCGGCGGCATCATCAGCCTGTTCCCGGACGTCATCACGGCGGCGAACCGGAAGAAGTGGGAGGGGTACGTGAAGACACCCGGTAACGGGCCGACCGGCGACTCGTTCAGGTGGTCGGAGGTCAACCTCCAGCCGAAGACCGACGAGACGACGTACGTCAAGGGCGTGACGACGTCGATGAACTCCCTCAACCTCCCGTGGGCGGCGGGGGGTGCCGAGGAGAAGCGCCTCAAGTACGTCTACGACGGCCTCTTCGACGCGACGCCGGACCTCGAAGTCGTGCCGGCACTCGCGACGAACGCCGAGTTCGTGGACGACACCACCGTCGAACTCGACCTTCGGGAGGGCGTCAATTGGCACGACGGCGAGTCGTTCACCGCGGAGGACGTCAAGTTCACCGTCGACCTCTACAAGGAGCACTCCTCGACCAGTCAGGTCCCGTTCTACGAACCCATCGAGAGCGCGGAGGTCCTCGGCGACCACAAGGTGCGATTCAACCTGAAGTACCCCGACGCCGCGTTCACGACGCAACGCGTCGTCCGCAGCGTCATCATTCCGAAGCACAAGTGGAAGGACGTCGACAACCCGTCCCAGCACAACCCGGAGAACCCGGTCGGGACGGGGCCCTTCAAGTACGAGAGTTGGGAGCAGGGGTCGAAGCTCACCGTGTCGGCGAACAAAGACCACTGGCTGTTCGACGAGGAGACGCGCGGAAAGTACCTCGGCGACCGCCTCGCGAGCGGTTCGGGTATCGACGGCGTCGTCTGGGTGAACGTCGGAAACGTCGATTCCATGTTGGGAGCGCTCCAGCAGGGCAAAATCGACGCTATCGGGACGACGCTATCGAACGGTCAGGCGGACCGGGCGGCGAAGACCGACGGCATCGAGAAGATGGTCGCCGACAACTTCGCGCCGCTCGACGTGAAGCTGATGTTCTCCTGTCCGCTCGTCCGGGACAAGGAGTTCCGCGTCGCCCTCGCGAAGGCGGTCGACAAGAAGGGGTTCACCGAGAGCGTGCTGCAGGGCAGAGCGACCGTTCCCAAGGGCGAGAACCCGATCTCCCCGATCAACCCGTGGCACACCGAGGACACCCCGGAGTACTCCCACAGCGTCGACGAGGCGAAGACGATCCTCGAGAAGGCGGGCTACACCTGGGACTCCGAGGGGAACATCCGCTTCCCGAACGGCGACGCCTGGGCCGCCTTCGTCGAGCGAATACAGACCGGGAACACGCACAAGCGCCGCGAGGAACTCGGGCAGTCGGACTTCTCGTAACCACCCACGCGACCACCTGACCCGACTCAACTCATGGTTCCGCACCCAACGCCGTCGCGGAAGCGACCAACGCCCAGTCGAGATATGCATTCGATTCCAGACACCACGGGAGCGACCCCACGTCAGTACGCCGCGTGCGGTCGCCGCGTGAACGAACGACCCCGAGACGCACAGCCCGACGTGACCGCCGGAGACCGAGAGGTGACGCGATGAGCGAGTTCCAGCGCTTCCTCGCGAAGCGGTTCGCCATCGCCGCGGTGCTGACCTTGGTGGCGGTTTCGGTCATCTTCGTCGTCCTGCGGCTCCTGCCGGGGAGTCCCTTCGAGGCGCTCATCACAGCGGGTAACCTCACCGAACAGCAGGTCGACGAGATTATGGCCATGTACGGGCTGAACCAGCCCCTCTGGCAGCAGTACCTGACGTACCTGAAGAACATCCTCACCTTCCAGTTCGGGTACTCCATCCTCCAGAGTCAGCCGGTCTGGCAGGTGATCCGGCCGAAACTGTTCAACACGCTCATCCTGCTCGTGCCGGCGCTCGTTACGACGGCGGTTCTGAGCACGCTGCTCGGCATGTTCGTCGGGTGGAACCGCGGGAGCAGGCTCGAGAAGTTCAGCATCATCACGACGACGTACCTCCGGTCGACGCCGGTGTTCATCACGGCGATAATCTTCGTGATCGTCTTCTCGTACACCCTGAACGTCGTCCCCGCGTTCGGGATGCGCGACATCACCGCGGCGCCCAGCGGGTTCGCGGAGACGTACCTCTCGATGGACTTCCTCCACCACTACATCCTGCCGTTCAGCGTCGCCGTCCTCTACTACAGCGGTGACTTCCTGTTACTCGCACGGAACGGCGTCATCGAGAAGAAAGGCTCCGAGTTCCTCAAACTCCACAAGGCGAAGGGACTGACCGAACTCGAGCAGCTCGCTCGCGCCGGCAGAAACTCGATGCTGCCGGTCCTCACGTACTTCGCGCTTCGGCTCGGGATGATCTTCCAGGGCCTCATCCTGCTGGAAGTCGTCTTCGCGTGGCCGGGTATCGGCCGCGCCCTCGTCATGGCCATCCAGCAACAGGACTACCCCGTCGTCCAAGCGGCCGTGTTCATCATGGCGCTGGCGGTCATCATCGCGAACCTCGTCGCCGACGTCCTCTACGCGTACTTCGACCCGACCGTCTCGACCAGCGGAGGTGGGACCGCATGAGCGCGGAGTCGAAGAACGGTGCGGTCGTCTTCGAACGGGTCAACGCCTGGAAGCGCGCGCTGAAGGAGCAACTCGCGTTCGTCCGCCAAGACAGGCTCGCGTTGGCGGGAGCCCTCATCATCGGGGCCTTCATCCTCCTTGGCCTCTTCGGACCGGTACTCGCGCCGCACGACCCCATCGGCTACGACGTCAAGAACGCCGACGGGAGTATCATGCGGCTCTCGTCGCCGAACGCCGCGGCGCCGTTCGGCACCACGGCCTACGGGAAAGACGTGCTGAGCCAGTTCCTCGCGGGCGCGCGGCCGACGTTCATCGTCGGACTGTTCGGCGGCATCGGAACGGGTGCGATCGGGTTCCTCGTCGGACTCGTGAGCGGGTACTACGGCGGGTGGGTCGACGAGGTGCTGATGCGCCTCACCGACCTGACGTTCTCGCTCCCGTTCACCCCGATGGCGCTGCTGCTGTTGACGTTCATGACGCCGAACATCTGGCTCATCACGGGCGTGATAGCCGCGTTCCTCTGGAAGATGCCGGCCCGCGTCGTCCGCTCGGAGGTCCTCTCCGTCCGCGAACGGACGTTCGTCAAGTCCGCGCGCGCGAGCGGAGCGAGCAACCTCCGGACGATGTTCTACCACGTGGCGCCGAACGTCCTGCCGATCGGCTTCCTGTACACGGCCTACGGCGTCGCGTGGTCCATCGCCGCGCAGGCGAGCCTCGCGTTCCTCGGCTTCGGCGATCCGACGACGACGAGTTGGGGCCGCATGCTCCGGATGGTGTTCACGTCCGGAAACATCCGCATCGCCTGGTGGTGGGTCCTGCCGCCGGCTGTCGGCATCGCCGCGATTACGACCTCGGTGTTCCTCGTCGGTCGCGCCTACGAGGAAGTCATCAACCCCGAAATCCAGACCGAATCATGAGTCTCCTCGACGTCACAGACCTCAAGGTCACGTACGACACGCAAGACAGCAAAGTTCACGCAGTCAACGGAATCTCGTTCAGCATCGACGAGGGCGTCAACTACGGACTCGCCGGCGAGTCCGGGTCCGGAAAATCGACTGCGGCCGAAGCGATACTGGGGCTCCTCCCCGACAACGGGAACGTCGAGGGGGGGCAGATCGAGTTCAAGGGCAAGGACCTGACGACCCTCTCTGAGCAGGAACGCCGTGACATCCTGTGGGAGGACATCGCGTACATCCCGCAGAGCGCCATGGACTCGCTCGACCCGGTGATGTCGACCGGCGCCCAGATCAGGCAAGCGATCCAGAAACACCGGGACGTCTCGAAGTCCACCGCGCGGGACCGAGTGCGGGAACTGTTCGACCTCGTCGGACTCGACCCCGACCGGATCGACGACTACCCGCACGAGTTCAGCGGCGGGATGCGCCAGCGCGTCACTATCGCGATGGCGCTGGCTCTGGAACCCGACCTCATCATCGCCGACGAACCGACGACCGGACTCGACGTCATCGTCCAAGACAAGATCATCGACAAGATACTGGAGATCCAAGACCGGATCGACAGCTCGCTTCTCCTCATCACCCACGAAATCGGCGTCATCGCCGAGACGTGCGACGAACTCTCGATCCTCTACGGCGGGAAGGTGATGGAACAGGGGAGCGTCGACAACGTCCTCATCAACCCGACGAACCCCTACACGATGGGGTTGAAGAACTCGTTCCCGGAACTCGACGAGATAGGGACCGATCCGGTCTCGATTCCGGGGTCGCCGCCGAATCTCGACAGCGAGCCCACCTCGTGCGTGTTCGAAGACCGGTGTCCGTTCGCGACCGAGGAGTGCGCGGAGTCCCACCCCGACCCGGTCGACCTCCCGAACCGGAACCACAACTCGGCGTGTCACAACATCCGGCAAGCGGCGCAGATGCGCGAGGAAGCGCAGGACCCGGAGGCGTGGGGAATCATCGAAGAGGAGTCCTCCGAATCCGATATCGGCGAGACCATCCTCGAGACGAAGGACCTCGAGAAGTGGTACCCCCAGAGTCAGACGATCCTCAGTAAGTTTCGGGGCGAGGACCCCAACTACGTCAGAGCCGTCGACGGGGTGTCGCTCACGGTACACCGATCCGAGGTGGTCGGCATCGCCGGCGAGAGCGGGTGCGGGAAGTCCACGCTCGGCGAGACGATGGCGCTCCTCGAGGAGCCGACCGGCGGCGAAATCACCTTCGACGGGAAGTCGAACGAGTACTACCAGGACGGGAACATGAAGGAGTTCCGCCGGAAGGCCCAGATCATCTTCCAAGACCCCTTCGACTCCCTCAACCCGAGACAGAAGGTCCGACAGCTCATCGGGGAGCCGCTGACGATCCACGACTATCGGACCGACGAACGCGAGGCGGCCATAATCGAGACCCTCGAGAAGGTCGGGCTCACGCCGGCACGAAAGTTCCTCGACCAGTATCCCCACGAACTGTCCGGCGGCCAGCGCCAGCGCGTCGCCATCGCGCGGGCGCTCGTCCTCGACCCGGACTTCCTCATCTGCGACGAACCGGCGTCGATGCTCGACGTCTCGCTCAAGGTCAACCTCCTCAATCTGCTCCGCGACCTCGCCGACACGGAGGACATCGGCGTCGTCTACATCTCCCACGACCTCGCGAGCCTGACGCAGGTGTCGGACCGACTGGCCATCATGTACCTCGGCCGCATCGTCGAGGAGGGGACCGTCGAGAGCCTCGCGTCGCAGCCGCTTCACCCCTACACGCGCTCGCTCCTCTCGGCGGCGCCGGAGAAGGATCCGTCGGTCGATCGCGAGCGAGTGCTCCTCGAGGGCGAGCCTCCGGACCCGGTGAACCTCCCGTCGGGGTGCGCGTTCGCGCCGCGGTGTCCGAAGGCGACGGAGGAGTGTCGCCGCTCGGAACCCGGCCTCGACGCCGCGACGAGAGAGAACCACTCGGCGGCGTGCTACTTCCCGGAAGACGAGGAGGGAAGCGTAGACGAGGTCGACGCCGACGCCCCGCAGACCGGCGAGTCGCTCGGCGACTGACTCACACCCCCGTATACCCCCTTTCCAAATGTTTCTCACCGTCGCCGACGCGCCGTTGTTCGACGCCGTTCGTCCTTCCCGAGGAGTCGTGACGCTCGCCGGGGTCGCGGCTCTCGTCGTACTGATGGGACTTTCGGCGTTCTTCTCCTCCTCCGAGATCGCGATGTTCTCGCTCGCTCGCCACCGCGTCGATGCACTCGTCGACGACGGCGTCCCCGGCGCGGCGACGCTCGAACGTCTCACATCGGACCCCCACAGGCTACTGATCACCATCCTCGTCGGGAACAACCTCGTCAACATCGCGATGTCGTCCATCGCGACGGGCCTGTGCGGTCTCTACCTCTCGCGCGGCCAGTCCGTCCTCGCGGCGACGTTCGGCGTGACCGCGCTCGTCTTGCTCTTCGGAGAGAGCGCACCGAAGTCGTACGCGATCGAGAACACCGAATCGTGGGCGCTCCGCATCGCCCGCCCGCTCCAACTCGCCGAATACTGCCTCTATCCGCTCGTCGTCACGTTCGATCACCTCACGCGCGCGGTCAACCGACTCGGCGGCGGCGAATCGACCCTCGAAGACTCCTACGTGACCCGCGACGAACTCCGCGATATGATTCGAACCGGCGAACGGGAGGGGGTCATCGACACCGAAGAGCGAGCGATGCTCCAGCGTATCCTCCGGTTCAGGGACACCATCGCGAAGGAAGTGATGACGCCGCGACTCGACATGACCGCAGTCCCGCGAGAGGCGTCCGTCGAAGAGGCGATTCGGGCCTGCATTCGAAGCGGTCACGGACGTCTGCCGGTCTATCAGAACCGACTCGACAACGTCGTCGGTCTCGTCCGCCTCCGGGAGTTAGTGCTCCACCAGCAGAACGACGGCCTCGACGGCGACGGCTCCCTGGACGGACTCATCGAGGAGACGCTCCACGTCCCGGAAGGGAAGGACGTCGACGCGCTCCTCCAGGAGATGCGCGACGAGCGAGTGAAGATGGCGATCGTCATCGACGAGTTCGGGACCACCGAGGGCCTCGTCACGTTGGAAGACATCGTCGAGGAGATCGTCGGCGACATCCTCGACGACGAGGAAGAACCGTCTATCGCGCACCTCGACGAACGCACGGCCCTCGTCCGCGGCGAAGTGAAGATCGAAGCGGTAAACGAGTCGTTCGACCTCGACATCCCGGAAGGCGAGGAGTTCGAGACCATCTCCGGGTTCGTGTTCAACCGGGCGGGCCGACTCGTAGAGGAGGGCGAGACGTTCCGATTCGAGACCGTCGATATCCACGTCGAATCGGTCGAACAGACGCGAATCAAGCGCGTACGTATCGAACGGACCGAATCGACCGAACCGACCGAACCGGACGGCGACCGTCCCGAAATCGGAGTGTGAGCGTCGATGGTGACCGTATCCCCCGCGTCGCGTCGCGCGATTCGCCAGGGCGTCGGTATCGGGGGCGCTCTGGCCTCGATTCTCTGGACGGCCGTCGCCACGCCGCCGGCCGGCATGACGCCGGCGATGCAGACCGTCTTCGGCGTGTTCGGGTTCGTCCTCGTCCTGTGGTTGACGGCGGTGATTCCGTACGTCGTCTCCTCGACGCTCGGCGTCACGCTCCTCTTCGCACTCGGTGCGGTCGAGACGTATCAGGCGGCGACGGCCGGGTTCGCGTCGACGATCGTCTTCTTCCTGTTACTCGTCTTCCTCCTCGGGGAGGCCATCAGGAAGGTCGACCTCGACTCGTGGTTCGCGTCGCGACTCGTCGCGCGCGAACCGGGCGAGGCCGACCCGGTCCGCTTAGTCGCGCTGAACGTCCTCGCACTCGCGTTCGTCATGCCGTCGGCGGTCGCACGGGCGATCACGTTCATCCCGGTCGTTCGGGAGATGGCCGACGCGTACGGCCTCGGTCGGGGGAGCGCGTTCGAACGCTCCTCGTTCCTCGTCATCGGGCACGTGAACCCCATCGCCTCGATGGCGCTGATGACCGGCGGCGGGATGGCCATCGTCACGTCGAACCTCATCCGTCGCGCGGGCCGGTCGGTCACCTGGGTCGAGTGGGGCGTGCTCATGATCCCGCCCGTCCTCCTCCTCTACGGGTTGACGACGCTGACCGCCGAGTACCGCTACGCCGACGGGTCGCCGACGAGAGCGGCGGCGTCCGCGACCGCGAGTGACGGGTCCGGCGAGACCGTAGACGTCGACGTGGCGCCGGCGCTCACGACCGAACAGCGGTTCGTCGGGACCGTCCTCCTCGGCGCAGTCGTCCTCTGGATCGTCGGCTCGTTCGTCGGCGTGCCGACCATCGTCCCCGCAGTCCTCGCCGTCGCGGTACTATCACTGCCACGAATCGGCGTCCTCGCGAGCGAGGACGTCGCGAGCGTGAGTTGGGGTATCCTGTTCGTCGTCGGTGCGATGTTCTCCATCCTCGACGCGATGCAGTCGACCGGTGCGCTCGCGTTCCTCGTCGAGACGACGACGGGGCTGGTCCCGTTCGCGGCGTTCTCCATGTGGCAGAGCGTCGCCGTGCTCTTGGCGCTGGCCGCTTTCGTCAGGATATTCTTCTCGACGGCTTCGGCCGCCATCGTGGTCACTCTCCCGGTACTCCTGCAGTTCGGCAGTCGGATGGGGATCAACCAGCTCTATCTCGGCCTGTCCACCCTCATCGTCGTCGGCTCGACGACGATATTCCCGTTCAACACGACGTCCGTCCTCGTGTCGCTCGACCGCGGACCGCTCTCTACCGTCGACGTCGTCTCGTTCGGTCTCGTGACGCTGGGGTACGCGACGCTGGTCGTCGCCGTTTCCTGGCTCGTCTACTGGCCGACGGTCACCTCGCTCCTGTAGCGGCCTCGCCGACGTCGATGCTTCGTTCGCCACGGTCCTCCGGCGTCGAGCACGTCCTCTCGAACGTCGGCACCGACCACGGATAGAATGAAAGCAACGATCGACGCCAGATAGTTTCTCTCAAATCGCCACTCGCACGCTCTCTATCGATGAGCCTACCGGCTGAGGTAGCCACCGTCGACACCGAGGGCCTCGCCGGTGATGAACGACGCATCGTCCTCGCACAACCAGACGACGGCGTCTGCTACCTCTTCCGGCGTTCCGAGTCGGTTCATCGCGTGACGACTCTCGATCTGTTTGCGCATCTCCGAGTCGCTCGTGATCCCTCCCGCTTCGAGAAGCGGTGTTTCGATGAACCCCGGACAGACGGCGTTGATACGGACACCGGTCTCGCCGTTTTCGAGGGCGGCCGTCTTCGTCAGACCGAGAACGCCGTGCTTCGCGGCGGCGTATCCCGAGGAGTTCTCGAACCCGACTTTTCCGAGAACCGAGGAGTTGTTCACGATGACGCCGCCCTCGTCTTGCGCCTGCATCTGACTGAGTTCGGCTCGCATACAGTTGAACACGCCGACGAGATTCACGTCGACGACGGTCTGCCACTTTTCGGGGTCGTACTCGGCAACCGGATTTTGTGCGCCACCGATGCCGGCGTTGTTGAACGCGTAGTCGAGGCGACCGTACTCGTCGACGGCGGCGTCGACCATCGACTCCGCCGCCGACGGATCGGTAACGTCAGTTTCGACGAAGAGGGCGTTCCCGCCGTCGTCCTCGATTCGTGCGACGGTTTCCTCCCCACCCTCCGTATCGACGTCGGCGATAACGACGCTCACACCGCGTTCTGCAAACGTCAGAGCGGTCGTTCGTCCGATCCCCGATCCGGCTCCCGTTACGACAGCAACTGCGTCATCGAACGTTGCCATACGGCAACTAACGTTTCCGCTCAGGAAAAGAGAAAGGGCTCTCCGGAGCGCGAGCAGTACTGTATTTTAGAATATCACGTGGGTGATGGTGCATCCGTCGTGCTCTCTCGCGGGGGCCTCTCTCCACCTGCGAGCGAAGTTCCACATTCTCTGATAAACTGGAAAGTAAGGAATATTGGGCAGATGATTTTTGATTATGTCCGTTGATTTACCACCGTATGACGGAGCAGGTGTTCGAACTCACTGGCTTCCAGCGTGACCTTCTGACCGTGATCGCTGGCCTCGATCAACCGTCGGGACAGGAAGTGAAAGAAGAAATGGAGAAACAGCACGACGACATCAACCACGGTCGTCTCTACCCGAACCTCGACACGCTCGTCGAAGAGGGCTACGTGGAGAAAGGGCAACTCGATCGGCGGACGAACTACTACGAAGTCTCCGACCAAGGCGAGCAAGCGCTTCTCAACCGACGCCAGTGGGCGAACTCGATTGTCCCAGAGCTGAGTTCGAACTCGTAACCCAACGGCACCGCACGAAGGCAGCACCGTTCGTTCCTTTTCGGTGGAGAACTCCTCCTGTTGCGCTCGTTTCTCCGTACCCCTACTGAACCGCCGCGGCTCACCGCTGTGCATCCCCGTTACGCTAGTAGTCGTGTAAACTCAGGATAAGATATCTACGAAGGAACGGTATCTCACCGCGCTCGACACATGGAAACTACGCCGAGAGAGATCAGTAGACAGTGGGCTCGCTGATGGGCTCTGCGAAGGCCACGTTCGTTTTTACGTCCGTGATCTCGACCTCGACTCGATCACCGGGCTGCGTATCTGAGACGATGACGATAAAGCCGTTCTCTACCTTCGCGATACCGTCCCCCTCCTCCCCGAGGGAGTCGATGCTTACCGTTCGCGTCTCGCCCTCCTCAACTGGCGGTACCGGAGAGTGCGACCGAGTAGGCGTCGCCGCATACTGTTCTCGTACCTGCGACTCGCTTCTCGTCGTCTCGGGGGAGCGAGATTCGGTCGATGTTCCCTCTTCGAGAGGCTCTGACGGTTCCGAGGATCGTTCGGCCGCCGTCCGTTCGATAACTGCGATTCGGTAGGTCTGTTCCGTATCTAAGGACCCCTCCTCGACGAACTCGCGTGGGACGTGGATGGTGTACTTGTCCTCAGATTGCTGGAGCGACGTCTCGAAAAATAGCTTCAAGGAATCCGGAATCTCTAGCATTACCCCTCAATGCCCTTCCACCACCGAAAAGATGGGGGGTTCGTGACGTACCGAAGGGGATACGAAAAGCGAGACGGGTAGCCTCTCGGCTCTCCGTCTCCACTAGAAGATCTGTTGAACGATGGATCGACGGAAGACACCCGGATGCCGCGCCTACGGAGGTGTTCTCATCCGTCTCTAGACCGGTTTGTCTCGGTGAACAGGTGATGCCAGTCGGCATCGGCAACAGTTCGAGCGGCCGCACCCGTATCGGTGAACTCGACTACTGTCGCGGAGTGGGGCTTCTCGAACTTTGGTTTCGAAACGCGAAACTTGACTTCCGTAGACGTACTCCAGAGCCGGTATCGATACCGTGCCGAACCGCGCAGACGTATCAGAGCGTACGTCTCTGGGTTTACTGTTCTCCCCTGTCCTTCGTAGATTCGCTCTCCATCTCGGAAGATACGTTCGTTCAATCGGTAGCTGGCCGTCCCGCTGTTCCAAATGAGGACGCCGTGTGAGTGCGGGTCCCCTCTCGTCGAGCCGACCCACTCATTTCCGGTTCTGTTCATCTCGTCGAGCGAATCCGGAACTGACGGACGAAAATCACTGCTCGGTGCGTCTTCCGTAGCGGTAGTATCGTGTTGGGTGGTCTCGGCCTCGCTGCTTCCCTCCGTCGAACAACCGCTAAGGAACCCTGCGCTCAATACGCCGCAAGTTGCCAGAACCGTTCGGCGGTGGACCATTAGATTCCCCACCGAGAGGAGTAATATATACCTTCCCCAATAGTAGACTTTCAGAGAGTCGCAACAGTCCGTCGTCTTCCAGCAGTTCCCGCGCGTTCCGCGTTCGGTCAGTGCGCCGTCCGCGAGGACCGCCCTACGGTTCTGTGCCGACAGTATTCGAATATTTCTGCTGATGCGTTGAGGATATCAATCAGACGCACAACGAACCGAGCGGTCAGCCGCAGAGAATATTTGTATTGTCAGCACAGAGAGCTATCTATGCCCGCCTTTGGTATTGGTTCCCTCGTGTTCCTCGTCGGACAGGCCCTCGTCTCGTCGTTCGTTTACTCGCAGGCGGAGAAGTACGGCTCTCGATCTCCGTTGGTAGTAGGCGTCTCCGCATTCGTACTGGGAGTGGCTGCTGCATTCGTGTTTCGTACTATCGTCGAACTCGCCGTGATAGAACTCCTCATCGTTCTTCTCTACCTCGTCGGACTTCGCGTTTCCAAACGGCGCTCGGTGTCCGGGTGAACTGCTCTCGTCAAATTGACCGATCGTATTTCTCCGGTTCGCTTCGGAGGCTTCGTTCGCCGGTATCGGTTACGGAGGAAACATCTCCAGCAGATCTCGTGGACGAGGCTCCGACGCCGCTTGTCGACGAACTACTGTCGGGAGTTGGTTCTGCGAAGAGAGGCTGAGATCGGCAGTAAGAGGGTGCGTGAACTACCTGTAGAGATAACCCAACCCTGTCAGCGACAGTAGGATTCCAAGCACCCGATAGAATACGCGTTGTAGGCTCGGAGGAGGCGCCCACGGTCGAGAGAAGGGAAGTAGCGACCAGCACTTCTCGTCGAACTCGACTGCGAGCCCCGGAAATAGAGCGACAACGGATCCGAAGATCAGTAGACTCGAGTTGAGTATCAATACGACGTCTAGCATCGACATCACGTACAAGCAGTTCTAACGTATAGCTTCGCTTCGGTAGCAGCGGAATACCCGTTTTCGCGCGCTTGCCCTACACCGGGCGGCCAACTGGAAACTGACCGATCTCGCCGATCCGACGGTCGTTTCGGAGACGAACCGGCGTTTGTTTCTCGGAAGGGATGTACTCTTTACGCCCCGATCAGTCGTCGTCCTCTCCGTTCGATCCGTCGTCGCCGTCGCTGTCCCCGGCGCCATCGTCGTCCTCGCCGTCCTCGGCCGGATCGAGCGTACCGTACTCCCCCGGTACGAGCGTCTGGCTGTGGAGTTCGGCCCCGTCGCGGTCCCGAAGCGTGACGGTCATCTCTCGGGAGTCGGCGTCGACGTCGACCTGACCGAAGAACTGCAGTCCGTCGCTCGGCGGGAGGTTCGCCTCACCCTCCGGCGGTGACTTCTCGAACACCACCTCGGGACCGAACGTGTCGTCGAGTTCGCCGGGGCCGAACGTCCCCGCGTGAAGCGGTCCGGTGACGAACTCCCAGAACGGCAAAAAGTCCGTGAACTGCGCCCGGTCGGGGTGGTAGTGGTGCGCCGCGGTGTAGTGTACGTCGGCGGTGAACCAGACGACGTTGCGAACCTCCTCCGCGCAGAGGAACGACAGCAGATCGGCGATCTCGAACTCCCGGCCGCTCGGTTCGCCGTCGGTGTTCGCGATCGCCTCGAAGTAGTCGCCGTCGGTGACGACGAGGCCGATGGGCATGTCGGAGGCGACGACCTTCCAAGTCGCGTCCGACTCCGCGAGCGACCGCTTCAGCCACGCGAGTTGCTCCGCGCCGAGAATCGCCGTCTCGGAGCTCTGCTCGCTGTTACGCGTCGCCGTGTTCGGTCCGCGATAGCTTCGGAGGTCGAGTCGGAACACCTCCAGGGCCGACCCGTAGCGGAAACTGTCGTAGTGTTCGTCCCAGCTGTCGTCGTGGGAGCGAATCGGCATGAACTCGGTGAACGCGCGCTGACCGCGGGCGGCGAGTAGATTCACGCTCTTGACGTCGTGGGGGTCGTCCTCCGGAAGCGTCTCGCCGGGGTACCAGTTGTTCACCACCTCGTGGTCGTCCCACTGCGGGATCATCGGCACCTCGGAGAGGAAGTTCCGGTAGTGTTCGTCGAGGAAGTTGTACTTGTAGTTGCCCCGGAACTCCGCGAGGGTGTCGGCCACCCCCGCCTTGGCCTCGGTGACGACGTTGTTCCACGTCGCGCCGTCGTCCAGTTCGATCGTCTCCGGAAGCGGTCCGTCGGCGTAGATAGCGTCCCCCGAGTGGACGAAGAAGTCCGGGTCGAGTTCCCGCATCGCCTCGAATATGGTCATGCCGCCGCGGTCGCGGTCGATACCCCACCCCTGACCGGCGACGTCGCCGCCCCAGACGAACCGAACCGCCCCGTCCTCGTCCGCCGACGGCGGCGTCCGGAACGACCCCTCGACCGGTTCGCTGCGCACGCCCGGTTCGACCAGAGACTCGAATATCACCCGGTAGTAGATGGTCTCCCCGGAGGGAAGTCCCTGAAGATCCAGCTTCGCCGTGTAGTCCGTGACTTCCAGCGCCGCCGGACCGCGAACCGTTCGCACGTCCGAGAAGTACTCGTCCGTCGCTATCTCGACGTACATCCGGGCGGGGCAGCTAGCCCGACTCCAGATGATCGCTCGGTCCGCGGTCACGTCGCCCGTCTGCACGCCCTGCGGAGCCTCGATACCGGTCTTCTCGTGGCCGTCGTCGCTCGACGCGTCTTCCCCGGAGACCGACGCGAGACGTCCGGGCACTCCGTCCCCGAACGCGGCCGTCGCGGTCGACAGTCCCACCGTCGAAAGCAGTTCTCTTCGTGTCACTCGATCGTACATGACAACGGACAGAACAAATGAACGGGTAAAGTACTCTTATATTTTCCATATATCCGTCTCTGACTGATATTGTCGTCTCTACTGAGTACGCTAGTAGACCGCGAACAGATTGCGCATTTCTCTCATTGCATCGCTCCCGCCCGAACTCTCGTCGCCCCGGAGAGGGGCTATCGACCGTTCCGCGCCGTACACTCTCCATCAGCGATTTTTCTGTGGGGCGTCTGCCGACATCGTTCCGCCGGTGAGGGTTTCGATGCGGTCTTCGAGTCCCGTCGTGCGCGTTCACGTTCCGAATTACGCATGGACGAGGATACCTCACCCCGCCCCGAGGAGGCGGCCGGGTCTCGCGAACGGGGGGACGCCGAGGCGGTACTTTTGACGGAGCGAACTCACTAGCAATGTTACATTTTGTAATGTCTATGAAATGACTTTTTGTCTGTCGGCGCGGGGAGAGGGTTGTGCTAATCGGCAACAATTGTCACCCATCGATCGACTAGGCAGTCGGATGGGAGATCGACGCCGGTTGGTACCGACCAGACTATGAGACGAACTACCGAAACAGGACGTCGCATCAGCCGGAGAAGCGCACTGAAGGGACTCGCCTCCCTCGGGGTCGTCGGGGCCGTCGGAACGACCGGCGCCGCCGCGACAGGGGAGTCTCGCGGGGATCGCCGACGGGCGTCGGAGGCGGCCGCGCGGAAGGTGAGAGAGCGGTTCGAGTGGGCGTGGAAGAACTACGAGAAGCACGCGTGGGGTCACGACATGATAACGCCCGTCTCGGGCGGCTACGAGGAGTTCTTCTTCGATCAGCCCGTCGGCCTCACCCTCGTCGAGGCGTTGGACACGCTGTACCTTCTCGGGATGGACCGCGAACTGGAGAAGGCGGTCGAGTGGATAAAAGAGGAACTGTCCTTCGACATCGACGCCGAGATGCAGGTGTTCGAGGCGAACATCCGCATGGTCGGCGGCCTCCTGTCGGGCTACAAGGTCACCGGCGACGAGGCGTTGTTGGACCTCGCGCGGGATCTGGCGGACCGTCTGCGCCCGGCGTTCGAGGAGTCGCCGACCGGGATGCCCTACCGGTTCGTGAACCCGGCGACGGGTGAGGTGAGCGACTCCGTCAACTTCGTCGCCGAAATCGGGACGTACGTCGCCGAGTGGGGCGAACTCTCCCGGGAGGTCGGCGACGACAGCTACTACGAACTGGCGAAGGCGGCGATGGAGGCAGCGTACGACCGCCGATCGGACCTCGACCTCCTCGGGGCTTCGATAGATGTCGAGACCGGCGAGTGGCAGGACACCGTCGCGCGCATCGGCCCGCCCTCGGACTCCTTCTACGAGTACCTCTGGGACGGGTGGCGCCTGTTCGGCGACGCGGACTTCCTGCGGTGGTTCGGCGTCCTCGTCGACGGCATTCAGGAACACCAAGCCGAGACGTACGACGGCCGCCTGTGGTACCGCCGCGTCGACATGGACACCGGCGACGTCGTCGCGCACACGCAGAGCGAACTGTCGAACTTCTGGTCGGGGCTGATGGCCGAGGCCGGGCAGCCCGAAATCGGCCGCGCCTACCACGACTCGTGGACGGCGGTTCGCGAAAAGTACGACCTGTTCCCGGGGTCGATAGACTACACGGACCTCTCCGCGGAGGCGACCACGTACTGGCTCCGACCGGAGTACCTCGGCGGTGCCCTCCTCCTGTACGAACGGACCGGCGAAACGGTGTATCGCAAACGCGCGTACGAACTCTGGCGGGCGATGGAGGAGCACTGCCGGGTCGAGAACGGCTACACCGTCATCACGGACGTGACGACGTCACCGATGGAGCAAGGTGACCTGACGCCCGGATACTGGTGGTCCGAGAATATGAAGTATTTCTACCTGCTCGCGGGCGGCACCGACCGACTCGCCGAGGACTACTACCTGACGACGGAAGGGAACGTCCTCCGCGGCGTCGAAGGGCCGGCGGTGGACTAATCGATCTCTCTCGCTCTTCCCTCCTGCCCGTCACGTTCCGGCACGTCGGACGGTTCCGCAGACTCGCACGCTGTCGCATCCCCGCAGGGAACGCCGCCCGACTGACTCTCCCCCCGCCTGCGACAGTGACGCCGAACAACGGGAGGAGACGTACGTCTCGTGCCGATGGACGGACGTGCAGTCACGATAGCGGCGGGCGACCACCCTCCCACAGTCGGCGCAGGAGAGTTTGACCTGAACCTACCGATCGGTAAGTGTGCGTACCGAGCAGTTGTCTCCCCACCCGTTCCCCGCTCGATATACTCAACGCCGGGTTCGCATCCGTGGGTCGTTACGACCGCTTCGCGAATCCCGGTTACGCGCTAACCATGTTCCCGCGGTTCCATATCGACCATTCGGGTTTCGGGCTACGAAACAGCCGGGGGATACACTCATCCGCACCTCCTCGCGAGCGAGTTATCCCCGCGAGTGCAACGAGTAGGCGATAAGCAGCACTCCGAGGAACTGAAACAGTCGCGTGACGAACGTGAGCGGTTGCTGATACTGGAGACCGAGGTACCCTTCGCGGAGGAGAAGCGATCCGACGAAGGCGATACCGAACGCGACGGCCGTGAGGAAAAACAGCCCCAGAGAGAGCGCTCGCATCGCTCGGCTGTCGTGGCGGCGATACCCGCGGTAGGCCTGATATCCCACGTAGCTGCCGACGAGCGTCGACCCGAGGGCGAGCGCGATGATAGCCCAGTCGATGAACGCGGCCAGGGGGGCCATCTCAGAGGTCCTCCCACATCTTCGTGAAGCGGTCGGCGGTGTCGCTCTCCCCCTCTCCGGGGAACGATTCGGTGGCGGTGCGCGTCACGGCCGCCTCGAAGGTGCCGGTGTCTAACGTGATAGAAACCTCGGAGAGGGTGGCCGTATAGACGCTGTAGTGGTTGTTACTGGTCCGAATCTTGGTCTGCTCTTCGAGGAGCCCGTGCATTTGCAATCGCTCCACCCTGCGGTAGACCGTCGGTTTGGACATCTCACATTCGTCGACAAGCTGTTGTGCGGACATTGGTTTGATACTCGTCGCTGCGAGGATGTCTCGGGCGTACTCGTCGCTGAGGACGTCGAGGAGATCACCCAGCGCAGGATCCTCACTCACGTTTCGGTCGGATAACCGCCTCTCGGATTAATAAGACCCGTTGGTTCTGAACATCGGCGGACGTGGCGGCCGGTCGTAGGAGTACCGCGGGGTTGGGGGGGCAGGACCGCGATACTTTGGAGGGGCTGAGGCGTCAACGGAGACTGCGATGGGATACGTTGTGCTGTCAGAGGGCACACCACCAGACGTCTGGCGCGGGGGGACGTTGTCAGGTTGTCTGATCCCATCGCACTTCGACCGACGAGCCGTCGGATAATATAAAAGGGGGGCGAGTCTCTGACCCAGAAACTCGCGCGATTTCAGGCCTGACAGCCCACCGAGCGGCCGACTTCGATCAGACGGTCCGTTTCGACGCCGGTTCCCCGGACGGTGTAGGCGTACCCGTCGCAGTTCCACGAGAGCGACGTGCTCGACCCGTAGTCGAGGGTCGCCGGCCGGCCGTCGATCGTCACGTCGCGTTCGTCGGAGCCGATATCGAGGGTGTAGTTGAACTTCGCGACTGTGAGCTCGCGCCCCTCGGCGGCGTAGCGGAGCCCGACTCCTTCGATGCGGCCGGTCGTTCGCGTCGCGTACACCAGCTCGAACTCGGACGGCACGGTCGGATTCGGCACCGAAATCGAACTCTGCGCCTCCAAGGCGGCGGTGCTTCGGTACCACTCCGTGCTGGGGACGTTCGGTCGCCGCACAGTCGTGTCGTCGTTCAGTTCGGGTCGGAACGTGTCCGCCGACACCTCCGCGTCGAACGTCACGTTCGTGTACGTCGTCGTCACCGACCGCCGAGTGCCGTCGTCGGTCCACGCCGTCTGCTTGCGTAGCGGATAGAACCGTTCGGTGTCGACCCACAACCGCTGTCTGTAGTCGGCCTCGCTCCGGTTGTCCGCGGGGACGACGTCGAACACGTACGCGTCTCGCCCGTCGACGGTGTCGGTCTCGACGAATTCGACGGCGTAACTACGGTTTTCGTCCACTTCGGGGGCGGCACCGGTCTGTCGCGGTACGACGGGCAACGGCGACACGCCGATGGATTTCGGCCGGCCCGCGTCGTCGGTCAGCCCCGCGGCTTGGACGATTCGTTGAATCCGGGTCGCCGTTCGCGAATCGGTCGGTGGTCCCGTCAACGTGACCGCAGTCACGGCGTTTCGGTCGGTATCGTGGAGCCAGAGCGTCGACCCGTTCGAGACCTGTCGTTCGTACCGCCGGTCCGACGCGTTCTCGAAGAGAATCCGTTTCCGCTCGGTTCCCGGAACGAGCGTGACGGTGGCGACGTTCCGAGACGTGACGCTGCCGTTCGTCCGCATCGTGACCGTCTGCGTTCCGGTGAGCGCGTCGATGGAGCGGTAGCGCTCGGTCACGTTGGCGTCGACGGAGGGGTTCGAATCTCCAATCGCACCCCCAGACGCCCAGAGGACTGCGAGAAGCACGACGCCGAGGAGTAAGAGAACGACGAGTGTGCGTCGGTTGAATCGGAGTGAACGGCGGGTCATATTAGAAGTACGCTCAGTGGGGCTTTGAATGCGTATCGAATAACGCGTGAGTGACTGTGTGAGACGAGCTGATAAATACTTTGTTCAGTCCACGTCGGGCACGCGTCCGCGTGCCGACTGTAATCTCGGTCGTAGAGTCATCGTAGCCAGCCTTTCAGGCGCCTCGTACCGACTAGCGATTCGGACGGACCACGAAGGCGATCACACTTGACATTTTAAATACGCAATAGTAGTTACTTTTATCCGACGGAGGAATTCTGCGACGGAGTTGCTACCGCTCTTTACCATTACGCGAGCTGTATCTTGAAGGACTAGTAATGTATACTGACTTTAACTTAACAATGAATTTATGTGGGATGGAGAGAGAGAGGCTGGCAGACACCAAGGGGAAGGGCAGGGGTGAAGCTCCGGTGCCGACAGAACTCACCACCTTAGGCATCGTGAGCCTCTGCTGTACTTCTCCGTGTCCGACAAACCATGAATATCGAAAGCACACCCCGACGACGGCAACGGCGTCTCGTCGGCTATCGGCGTCATCCGATCATCGCTCACGGCGGTGAGGGACGATGAACGTCCCCGTCGAAACGAAGGCCGAAGAGAGTCTGCGGAGCGTGACACCCGACTCTCGAGGCCGTATCACCAGCGGGAGCAACTACGCGGGAGAGACGGTTTCCGTTGCGATTGTAGACCACGGCTCTGACTCGGCCGAAACGGACGGCGGTAGCAATGACTGAGGCGACCGAGTATCGTGTCGCAGTCGCGCACGAACACTACCCGGAACGTGGCGGCGGCGAGATGGTGGCCGACGAACTTGCGCGGACGTTCGACGCGGACGTCTACGCGGGGTTCGTGAACGAAGACGCGACTTCGGAGGACGTGGCCGTTCACGACCTCTTCGGGGACGGCATCGCCGGCGGCTTCATCCGCCGGTCGATCATCCTCCGAGACGCGTACTACCAGTTTGCGTGGGCGGACGCGCCGGAACTTCGGGACTTCGACGTCGTCGTCACCTCCGGAAACAACCCCGGTTGGTTCGTCCCCCGAGACGACCAGACCGTCGTCTCGTACGTTCACAGCCCACAGCGAACGCCGTACGACCGCTGGGCCGAGAGCGACTCGAACCACGGTCCCGTCGCGCACCTGTACGCGAAGGCGGCCCGGCAGTTCCACCCCGAGGGGAAGTACTCCGACCGGCTCGTCGCGAACTCGGAGCTCGTCAGGCGGAGAATCGTCCGCTACTGGGGTGTGAGCCCGGACGACGTCGACGTCGTCTACCCGCCGGTCGACGTCGACGAGTGGTCGCGACACGACCGCGAGACGGGCGACTACTACGTCACGTGGTCGCGGCTCTATCCGTCGAAGCACATCGAAACGATCGTCCGAGCGTGTACGCGTGCGGGTGTAAACCTCGTCGTCGGCGGCACCGGGCCGGAACGGAAGCGCCTCGAACGCATCGCCGGCCCGACCGTCGAGTTCCGCGGCTTCGTCGAGTGGGACGAACTCCGACAACTCGTCTCCGGCGCGAAGGCGACCATCTTCGCGGCCGAAAACGAGGACTTCGGCATGGTCCCGATCGAGTCGATGGCCGCCGGTACGCCCGTCATCGGCGTGCGCGACGGCTTCACCGAGTTCCAGATCTCCGACGACGTCAACGGTCTGCTCTTCGACCGGAGCGTTCCGGACCTCGTCGAGGTCATCGAACAGTTCGAGGAACACGGAGTCCGGAGTTCGCCGCCGGCGATAGAGAACTTCGCACAGCAGTTCTCGGTGGATCGATTCCGAACGGAAATGCGACGTATCGTCCACGAAGCGGTCGAAAGTGCTCGTGTCAAGACCGGACTCGACTACCCGACTCCACGGCCCACCGTTCCGGACGGTGGTGAGACATGATCGTCGGTCGCCCCGATGCGAACCGATTACCACAACACCACGAGAAGCCGGAGCGCCTCCATCTCGGTTGTGGCGAGGACCACCGTCCGGAGTGGCTCAACGTCGATGCGAACCCCGACGTCGAACCGGACGTCGTCGCCGACCTCGAAGAGGAGTGGGAGTTCGCTCCCGACAACAGCGTCGAGGTCATCGAGGCTCGGCAGGTGGTCGAACACCTCGAGGACCGCGCCGGCTTCTTCGCCGAGGCTGCACGCGTTCTTCGCCCGGGCGGTGTCCTCCGGATCTCCGTTCCGCTGGGGGTAAACGCCGATACCGATTCGGACCACGAAGCACCGAACTGGACCTACCGAACGCCGGAACAGTTCTCGCGCCCCCATCGCCGAAGTTGGGACCCCGACATCCCGCTGGAACTGATCAACCGAAGTGTGGACGTCTGGCTGGGCGGTCCACTGTCGGCCGCCTCGCCGTTACTCCGACTTGCGGCGCACAAGTGGCCCGCGTGGGCGGCGTACCGGTGTTACGCCGGGATTCTTACCGCAGAGTACCGTCGCATGGAGGTCAACGATGAGTGAGAGCGAAGAGAAGAGCAGACTGCTCCCGCAACTATCGAGTGGAGTCATCCGACTCGGTGGGGCGAAAGTTCTCTTCCAGCGGTCTGGCATCATCTCGCGGATGATTACGATGGTTTCCGCGATGTCGGCCGCGTGGTCTACGACGCCGGTACTCCGGGACGCGTTCGGGACGTTCTGGCTATTCCTCTCCACTGCGGTCCTCGTACTCTGTGCGTGGATGGTATTCGATTACGCCGTCATCTACCCCAGCGAACAGTCGTTCAATCAGGGGCAGAGCCAGAGAGCGGAGAGAAGCCCGCTGAAGCGTGATACTGAGGAGATCAAGCGACGGCTGAAGGACCTCGAAACCGACGGAGAGAACGCGAAATGACGTTCGTCGACTGGGTAGATGAGACGCGCGAGATGTTCGACCGGCACCCGCCTCTGGACGCGGCGAAGTACGCGACTGGCGAACTCGTAACCGGTGCCGCCCGGCGCGTCGGAGGCCGTATCAACTACGGGACGCCCCACTGGGAACGCGGCGACTGGGACGTTCTCGTCGTCCTCGACGCCTGTCGGTCGGACCTCTTTCGCGAAGTCGCCCGCGAAACGTCGTGGATAGACGACGGCGACGTCGAAACGCACGTCTCCGCGGCGTCGATGTCCCACGAGTGGCTTCAGCGGATGACAGCCGAGAAGTATCGCGACCAGATGGCGGAGACAGCCCTCGTGACCGGGAATCCCTTCACCCGCGAGGACTGCGTCCGCGAAGACGACTGGTGGCATCTCGACGAAGTGTGGCGACGCTCGTGGTCCCACGAGGAGGGGACGGTCCTACCGCGGCCGGTCACCGACGGCGCGATTCACGCCCATCGCGGCGGCGCAGACCGTGTTATCGCGTGGTACATGCAACCGCACGAACCGTTCGTCCCCGTCGACTGGTCGGAGGGATACGACCGTCGCGACGGCTTCGGCCAAGCCGCACAAGAGGAAGACGACCGGAGTTCGTGGTATCAGTACCGCGACGGCGGACTTCAGTACGAGGAACTGTGGACCGCCTACCGGAAGAACCTCGAATTCGTTCTGGAAGAGGTCGAACTACTGTTGGAGAACGTCGAGGGCGACGTCGTCATCTCCGCGGACCACGCGAACGCCCTCGGAGAGTGGGGCGTGTTCGGGCACCCCCGTAACTCGTGGGTCCCGGCGGCGAAACGCGTTCCGTGGTTGGAACTCGAATCGACCGACCAGGAGACGTACGAGCCGGACCCGCTACCGGCTCCGGACGACGAGGCGGACATCGATGCGCAGTTGGAGGCTCTCGGGTACAAATGAGATGCAAGGAAGCAGTGCATCAGACCCGACGCTCGTGGTATCGAAACCAACCACGGAACAGATGGCCGGGCATCCGCTTCATCACGGACGACGACATGGACCGTCTTCGGACCGACACGGCCGCCGGACGGGTCTATACGAATGGACAGTTCTCGACGTGGGTTGTGCGAAACGAGAGTGCGCCACAGACATCGTGACACGAAGGGCAACGGGACCGGCGCGTCTCGTGCAGCCGCCTCTCTTTTCTACGCAGAGATTCCTCTCACGGCGGGCTGGGAGATCCACGAAAAACAGCGGACGCGCCGAACTACGGTTCGTACAGATCGCTGTCTAACAGCACCTCAGTCCCGTCGGTCGAACTTGCCTGCGAGATACTCTCGATGAAAGCTCTCGGCCGTTCGGCACCTCCCATTTTCGAGAGTGAGTTAGAAGTAACGTACGGACGGAAGAGAGGGCGGTACAAGGGCTCTCTCCCTTTGTCTCCCCTCCTAATCCGTTGGGAGAAATGGATTATATGACTGATAGTCGCCACTACACCAAACTCTTTAGGGCGATGTTATTCATGGATTGGCCACTTTCGTAGAAACAGAAATGGCGATCAACCAAGACGGCATCTCGTCCGGACAGCCGACTGGTGACTACCTTGCCGCCCTTGACAACAAGTACCGCCGCGCCGTGGTCGATATCCTCGCAGAAAAAGACCGCCCCGTCACTCGCTCGTCTCTCGTGAAGCAGGTTACTGCAGAAGTACAGGACGCTGAGCAGGATCCCGACCAAATGGAAATAGAACTCCACCACAACCACCTGCCGAAATTGGATGAGGCGGGGCTTCTTGATTACTGGCCCGAAGACGGGTGCGCCACCGCAACTCAAAACCTGAAAACGGCAGCGGAACTCATCGAGACGATTGTTGCGAAGTAAGGCCATCTTCTACTCTTCCCGCTCTTCTTGAAACGTCCAAGAGGTCGAGGCGCGAGAGGGGATCAGTGTTGGTTAGTGTCGATATCTACGACGGAAATGCGATAGCAGCCGGCACCACTGACGACAATCGGTAAGCGGTCGGCCGCAGCTTCAAACCGTCGCCGCATCAAAGCTAGAACACTAGCCCGTACAGCGCCCAAATCCTACAACGCCTCTGGGAATAGCCGTACTGCAAGTACCTGACCAAACGCGAGAGACTCAAGTATAGGCGATCGCTCGCTCGAACGACGACTATACGTACGAGGTTCGTAAGCACGCGCTCTTGACGGGCCCGAACAGCACGATCCCTATTTTTAGGTCCCTTTTCCGTCGGCCTCGGCCTGCTCTAACATTTGCTTCACCTGCTCGAACTGCTCAAAGTCGCCTGCGGGTTGTTCCCTTCTTCGCCCGGACTTCTTCGCCCGGAAGACATCCAGGTTCGACGCAGTCCCCTTCCCAACCGCGGCTGGGAACGTGAGGGTCTCCTCTTTGTATCCTAATCCGTCGCTTGGTCTACAACGGGGTAGAACTCAGAGGTGGAGACGGGTTCGATGAACAGAAAGAGGTGGTCGACGAACCGGCCTTCACGAGGATGGTTCATACAAATAATAATATTTGTTCCAGAGTATGTCCGTCCAAGTGGGACCCGACTGAGGGAACCAACTGTGTTCGATCAGCTCATAACTCGGAGGCGATGTTGTAACACCCCTGAAACAGATATCGCCACTATACAGATGTATTCTGCGGATTCTTAACGGTATTATGGCGTTACGGTAGCTATCAACAGACAGTACGACTCAGAACATGCAGGCTAAACACATTATAAGAATTCTGATTACTCAACATCGTTCCCGGTTCTATTTTGAGGATAAACCTGGTTAGTGTGCACAGAAAACACAAACTGCTATCAATTTCGGAACTATCGTAAACGAACAATCGATAAACGTAAATTTGGACGATAGTAGCGTGTTTTCCGTGGGTTTTCAATAGAAGTGTTTGGACTAACGTGCGCAAAATGGCGATCTCCATACAGATACTGGGAGAGAGCTCAGAGGGAGGGTCGATACGATTGAGAGGTGACTCGTAAAGCTCAGAGGGATGGAGTAACCTCGGGTTGAGATTTCGGTCCTCGTCACCGAGGTTTGGCTACCTCGGCGGGCAGTCGCTAGTCGTCGACGGCGGTTCGGGTGATTCGAACCGTAGGCGCACCGGTCGAGAGGCGCTTTGTTCCTGAATTCGAAGAAATCGAGTGAAACGACGTCTTCAATGGGCTGTCTCCCCTGCCCAGGTTTTACAACCGTAGTACTGTAATAGAATGTGTGCCGAGAACGAAGCGCTCCCGTTAGCGGGCGTGGATCAACTTCTCAGAGGCCGCAGCACTCGAACGGTCCCGACGGACGTCAGTTCACAAATAGTAAACACGCAAAACTGCCTCGCGAGTCAAGGTCGACGAAGGGGCCGTCAGGACGCCTCTCCCGTGTTTGTGACAAGCGGCCATCCCGGCGCAGTCACACGGTATCAAAATCGTCGGAAGGCCGAACGCGATTACGAGAGTATCGGGCGGTTCGTGGCCGCGGCGGCGTCGAAGACTGGTCGGGAACCGTTGCTCCAGGCGACTGTGGGGAGAATACCACTGTTTACACGTCGATGATCGTAACGGCAGTCTTCGGCGTATCCGACCTAATACGGTGGATGTTCTTACGAGAGGTAACGGCCAAGGTAGAAGTCACCCGAGATTCGTTTCACATCGTGAACCGAAGGTGGCGAAAGAGAAAGCGATCGACGGGGCACCCAAGCGCGGCCACAGCTCTCGTCCGACGTTTGCCGTCTCCCGTTCGTTAGTTGAGTCCGCCCTGTCGCTGCCGCCCCGAACGGCGGTCGGTGCCCAATACGGTCGCCAACAGGCTTCACAATCGGGATTACTCCGTCGCAGCGAGAAACAACTGCGTCTTGAGGAGGATCCGAATGACTTCGTACCGGACCCCACACCCGAGTTTGCTAGGTGATACCTCGGAAAGGAATCACACAATAGTATCAAATGAGTTCCCCGTCAGTCAGGTCGATTTCACCATTTGGAACAGCCTGCGCTAGATGATTCGGCCATGATCTTCGCAGCCAGAGAACTAGGGAACCGACTCGCATTGCCGGTTGCCAGACGAGTAACAATTTTGAAACGTTATTTCAGACTTCGGTCTATAGCTCGATGAGTTCTGCTCGCTACGAGGATCGGACGAACCGTTGGCAGATCTGATCGGTCGCATCGGAGACGCCTGCTACGAGAGCGTCGATGCCATCAAGGGAGCCGTCGAATTCGCCCACTCCTCGACTGCGGTCGACTCGTCATCCCGTGGTTCGACGCCGAACAGTTCGAGAGCGAGGCGGCGACCGAGGAAAGCGCGAACTGACCCCCTTTCGCTGGCCGAGGAGGTCTCCGATCGGAGCCGGAATAGACTACCACAAACGACGAGTTCGTCGAGGTCGACGGGCACCCCGCGTTCAAGGGACTCGCCGAGACACGTCGGATCTACTCATTCTCGACTACGAACACGACGAACCGCACGATCCCCCCTCAAACGCCGGAGCAGACCCGCGACGGAACCACAAGTCAGTCGCCCCGGTTACCCGCTCGGTTCCGGGAGAGCACGCAACCGACGCGGCGGAACGAGGAAGTTCGCCCGGCGCTCGGTTTCGAGAAACTCCAAGATACCGTCGTCGAGAGGGCAGTCGCCGCGTCTGGACGGATCGCCGTCGGCGCTCCGGTCAGTCGGTCCGTCCCCGTGGAACGGACAGCTAGACCCACCCGATGGATCGTCGCCACCATCGACGAACGTCATCGCTCGCCGTGTCTCGATAAAGTCAGTTATCGTCCGCTGGACCGAGGTGAAGTTGAACCCGACTTCGCCGCCGTCGACGGTAATTGCCTCCGACCGACGGAGGATGCGCGGTTCGAAGTTTTCGTCGCGCGCGCTCGCGAGTTTCTGCGTGTGGCCCACAACGCCTTCTGTCCGTGTGTGTTCGGTCGTCGCCGCAGCCATCTCCTCATTTACGCGGCTGTCGCTGGCGAGGAATTTCCCCGCCTCGCCGACCATCTCGACGGTGTGGTCCGGGCTGAACATCCTGTCGACCCGATCGCTCTCGGGGAGATCGTACCACGAATCGAGGTCGAGGGTCAACCGCGAGACGTGCAGGGTCGTCCCGCCCGCGAACGGTCCCTCCCGGATCGTAACCCGTCGTTCCGTCGCCTGATTCTCCGAGAATCCGGACTTGTACCCCATCGCAGACGGCGACTCCTCGGAGACGGCGTCTATCCCTACCTCGGCCGCCAGTTTCCGGCTCATCAGTCCCTCACCTTTGAACCCTGTCCGACGCTCGGCCACCTCGAACACCTCAGTTGGCGCCGACGGAACGTCGACGTCGTTGACGGTACTCCGGTTGCCGCGGAGTGCCTGTTCGGCGGCGAGTAACACCTCGACGCGGTCGCTCGTCATTGCCACCACGGCGTCGTGGTGGTCGGCCTTTGACTCGCCCTCACCGACAGCATCGAGCACCACCTCCGGAAATGGGAGATCGACGTTCTGCGGAAGCGAGTCATCGAACTTGGCGAAGTAATCTGGTGAGTAACCGACCATCGTGAGCAATCCGTCGAGGATCAGCGCGTCAGGGTCGCCGCCGGTACCGCGCTGGAAAGCGCGGTCGAGGCTTTCGAGGCACTCTGCGACGGCCCTGCGCTCGTCGTCGGTCGGAGGGATCGATCCGGTGTAACGGAGAAACAACAACAATTGATAATTCGGTGCTGCGGTGTTTCCGTGCGGGTCGATCACAAGGGAATCGTTCCACGCGTGCTGGGATTGCGGGTACGATTTGGGATCGGCCGAACCCGAGGGAACGTCCATCTCGCCGGTCGCTGCAGTCGTGTCGAGACACGCCGACAATGCGCTCATCCCCCCGGCGACGAGCGACGCCTGGAGGAGATTCCGACGCGTAAGTCTCTCGTCGGAGTCGTCCTGTGCCATGTACTCACATCCGATATCGTTCATCATTAATGTATCGTCGGGGCGAACCGCCGCCTTGCAACGAATTGTCGCGCTCGATTCAGCAGAAACGTTAAGGTGGATAGAGCAGTCTGCGGGGACATGAAAACTATCTCGCACGATAGCGGCGACCTCGAAGTGGGTATCGACTTCTCCGAACCGTCGTCAGCACTGCGCGCGTTCGACGGCGGTACGAAGGTGATCGATCCGTCGCCGATCGGGATCGATACGCCCGACGGGCCGTTCCCCGAGGCGTACGATCTCGTCGGGCGCAACACCCGTACGGTCGAGGAAACCATCGAGACGGCCCGCGGCAAGGCGACGACTCGCCGGCGTCGGTGGACACTGGCGACCTACACGTTCGAGTCCGAAAACGGTCATGCGGTCGACTTCGAGGTGTGCGTGACCGATGACGGAATCGCCTACCGCTACCGGATCGACGGCGACGGGGGAATGCTTCTCCACGGGGGCGAGCAGAACGGTCCGCAAGAGCGGAGCGGCTTTCGCTTCCCAGCCGGCGCGGTGTCGTGGTTGTTCGAGTACGACCACGATCACGAATCGGTGGGGAAGCACTACTCGGCGTCGCTTGCCGACGGGGAGTTCACCCCGCCTGGGTTGTTCCGTGTAAACGGGTCGTGGGTGCTCGTGGGCGAAGCGGGCGTTGACGGCGGCTACGCGGCCTCCCGCCTCACGACGAGCGAGCACGATCGCGGTTACGAGTTCCGAACGCCGGACACGACACTCCGACTGGCCTTTCCCGCCGCGACGCCGTGGCGGGTCGCGGTGATCGGTGATCTCTCGGCGATCGCCGAGTCGACGCTTATTCCAGACTTGGTCGACGGTCCTGACACCAACGGGGGCAATGCGCCGGTCGCCGTCGACGCAGACGACGACTGGGTTGAAACCGGGCGGGTCGCGTGGTCGTGGTGGGGCGAGAACCGGAGCCCCTCGGACTTCGAGCGTCAGAAGGAACACGTCAACTACGCGGCCGAACGGGGCTGGGAATACGTTCTGGTCGACGAGGGGTGGGACGAGGAATGGGTGCCGGACCTCGTCGAGTACGCTACTGAACGCGAGGTCGGCATCTTTCTGTGGGCCCACTGGACGGAGTTACACCGGGACGACGATCGCGAGCGACGACTTGACCGGTGGTCCGATTGGGGGATTGCCGGCGTCAAGGTCGACTTCATGGACGCGGACGATCAGGGCCGCCACCAGTTCTACGATCGATTCATGGAAGCCACCGCTGAGCGTGAACTGCTGGTGAACTTCCACGGATCGATCGTTCCCACGGGGCTGTCGCGCCGGTGGCCCCACGTCCTTACCTACGAGGGCGTCAAGGGAGCCGAACACCACCAGTGGACCGGTCTACCGCCCGAACACAATACGATTCTCCCGTTCACACGAAACGTCGTCGGCCCCATGGACTACACGCCAGTGACTTTCTCCGCGGAGAATCGCCTTACGTCGGTTGGCCACGAACTCGCTCTGTCGGTCATCTTCGAATCGGGCCTGCAGCACCTCGCCGACGACATCGAGGAGTACGCCGCCCGACCCGCGGCGGAGTGGTTTCTCGAACGGGTGCCCGCGGCGTGGGACGAGACGGTCCTGCTCCGCGGGCGACCGGGATCAGAGGCCGTGCTAGCGCGCCGTCGCGGCGGCGACTGGTTCGTCGGCGCAATTACTGCCGGCCCCGCCCGGACGGTCGAGATTCCGCTGACCTTTCTCGACGCGGCGCGGGAGGCACAGGTCGTTCACGAGGGCACGGACGGTGGGTCGTTGGTCCGCGATCGCCGACGCCTCGAACCCGGGGAGACGCTGGGGATCAACGTGGCCGATAACGGCGGGTTCTGCTTATATGCGCCGGAGTAATCAACGGTCGGTGGCGTCGGCGGTGGTCGATACACGCGGACGCGATAGTGCTCGCCCGTGAGTGCCCGGCGTCGCCGATACTGTAATCTCAGTGAAAAATATTAAATATAGTTCCCGCATATTCGGGTAGTATGCCAAATAGTGGCAGCCGTATCAGTCGGCGAACGTTTGTAGCTTCGGCAGGTACCACTGGTATCGTCACCCTCGCCGGGTGTTCGTCCTCCGACGGTAACGGCGACGGAGGGGGAACGGGAGATAACGACGCGGCGCAAGGAGGCGGGGAGACCGCCGAGGGAGTCGTCGATCGGACTTTCCACATGCAGGGCGGGATCGACTTCTCGAAAGTCAACTGGAACATGTTCAATCCGAAGGGAGACACCACACCTCAGCGTCTCCGCTGGATGGTGTGGGACCCGCTGGCCCGCCTGAAACAGCAACAGCAGGAGTACGAACCTCTCCTCGCCAAGGACTTTACCCTCGACGGAACGACCGCGACGATCAACCTCCGGGAGGACTATACATGGCACGACGGCGATCCGCTGACCTCGGCAGACGTCGTCACCCAGTGGCGCATCCAGAAGTACCTCGAAGCGCCAATGTGGGACTTCGCCCAGAGCGTCTCCGCGCCGGACGACTACACGGTGAAAATCGAGATGAACGAAGTCAACCCGGAGGTCGTCTGGCCCTCCTTCCTTGGCAACGAAATCTTCGCGAAGAAGTCCGAGTACGGAACGTTCCTGGAGGAACTCGAATCGTCCGACGGCAGCGACAAAGCCGTCCAAGCCGTACAGGAACACCAAGTCGGCACACCGATCGGTAACGGCCCGTTCGAGGTGACCGATGTCGGCCAGGACGTGGTGAACCTGAAACGGTTCCCCGACTACGCTCGGGCGGACAACATCAACTGGAGTAACGTCAAGGCGACGTTCTATCCTGAGGAGAAGACGCTGTACCAGGCGGCGATCGGTGATGAACTCGACGGCATCGACTTCGTCCAGATGCCGGACAACATCATCAACCAGTTGCCCGATCACTGGGAGGCGGTTCGCGTCCCCGGCTTCGAGGGGCCGATGATCGCGTTCGGACCGAAAAGCGACGTGGTGGGCGAGAACGCCGAGAACGCAGGGGTCATCCGGACGGCTATCGCGTACATGTTCGACTTCGAGCAGTTCACGTCGCTGATCAACTCCGAGGACGTTCCCGCTATCCAGAGCGGTATGTCGATCAGCGCCAACGAGAAGTTCCTCGGCGACAAAGCCAGCGACTTCACTCGCTACGGCAAGGCCGCCAAGACGGACAAGGCGACTCAGATCCTCGAGGACGCCGGCTTCTCGAAGAAAAACGGTACGTGGATGCGGCCTAACGGGAAACCGCTCGAACTGCCGGTGAAGTTCCCCGCCGGGTGGACGGGTGACCGCCCCGCTTGGCAGAACGTCGCCGACCAGTTCAAGCAGTTCGGCATCAACTCCGAGGGGCAACCCGTCGAGAACAGCACGTTCTTCGGACCGACGATCGAGAAGCACGACTTTGAGGTGGCCATCGCCGGCACCTGGGGGGTCGCCGGGCAGCCGTACCCCTACTTCGGCTTCCGAACGAATCTCGGGACGCTCACGGAACCGGCCTACCAGTACAACCCCGAGGTCAAGGAGTACGAGGTCCCGATGCCCGTCGGTAACCCCGACGGCGACACCCGGACCGTCAACGTCGACGATAAGATTCAGGCGCTAGGAAAGGCGTCCGAACCGAAGGAGGCGAAACGGTTGATCCGGGAACTGGCGTGGACGGTCAACCAGGCGCTGCCGTATCTTCAGCCGACGGAGGGGTTCAATCAGCACTTCATCACCCGCGATCAGTGGTCGTTCCCGTCGTCGGACAGTGCCCTCCTCAAGACGAACGTTCCCTTCACGTTCCTCCCCAAGATAGGTGAGATGCAGGCGACGAAGTGATCCCCTCCGCGTGGCGTCCCCGCCGTCGCGCCACCTCGGGGCGTCGTCGATGGCCGAATTCAACTGTCTTCTGCCCGCGATTTTGGCGCGCCGCGCGCCAGATTTTCGTACAGAGCGATATCCACGACACGAGTGATGTCCCTGACAATCGATACCATTAGTGACGGGAACATTTAACAATCAGAGGGGATATGTATCGATAGATATGGATTCGAGATGGGTGATAAAGCGCGTCCTGCAGTCGTTGCTTACGATACTGGTCGTGATCAACCTCTCGTTCGTTCTCGTCCAACAGCTTCCGGGCGGACCGATGGCGTACCTGCAGTCACAGTTGCGCGGGGCGACGAACCCCGAACAGCAACTTCGGTTGATGCGCCAGTACCTCAACATCGAGCCCAACCAGACGTTCACCGAGAAGTACGTCAGTTACATGGGATCGCTACTGCGAGGCGACCTCGGACGGTCGTTTACCCTCGACGCCCCCGTCGCCGACGTGATCGCGCAGGCACTCCCGTGGACGGTGTTCGTGATGTCGGTGTCGATCTCGCTGGCGTTCCTGTTGGGGATCGTCGCCGGGGCGATCATGGCCTACAAGGAGGGATCGCTGTTCGACTCGGTGCTCTCGGTGAACGCCATCGTAGCCCAGTCAGTACCGTACTACATCTTCGCCCTCCTGTTCGTCTTCTACCTGGGTTACGTCGGAAACATCTTCCCCACCGGCGGACTCTACGACAATAGCCTCACGCCCGGACTGTCAGTTCCGTTCGTCGTCAGCGTACTCCGGCACGCGGCGCTCCCCATCCTGTCGATCGTCCTCACGTGGGCTGGGGGATACGCGCTCGGGATGCGCGGCAACAGTATTCAGGTCCTCGGCGAAGACTACCTCTACGTCGCGCGCCTCCGCGGTCTCTCGCCGCGGCGCATCGCACTTCGGTACGTCGGCCGAAACGCTATTCTCCCGATGTACACGCACCTCGTGCTGTCGGTTGGCGCCGTCTTCGGGGGATCGGTCGTGCTGGAGGAGATTTTCCGGTACCGCGGTGTCGGTTTCTACCTGTTCACAGCGATCGAGGCGCGGGATTACCCGCTAATGATGGGGGCGTTCATGATCATCTCGGTTGCCGTCGTCATCGGCATCCTCGTGGCCGACCTCACCTACGGCGTCCTCGACCCGCGGACCGGAAATGAGAGCCAGCGAGAATCCTACGCCAGCGGCGCCTCTCTCCGTGAGATGCTCTTGCGCTTCCGGACCGGCGCCCTCGCGCTTCCGGCACGGATCGGTGGTACCCCGGCTGACGACGATGACGACGACTTCATCCTTGACACGGATCCGTACGAGCGGGTGACGCCTGACCGGGCCGATCGGCTCCGCCGGACGTTCGACGAGTCGATTGTCGCCCCGCTGAAGATTCTGCTGAGCGATTGGCGCGGTCGCGTGGGCATAGCTGTCCTCGTCGGTATCGTCTACCTCGGCACGGTCGGCGTGATGCTGGTCCCCGAACCGGTGACCGCGCCGCCGGATCAGCGGTTCATGCTCCCGTTCGTCGATTGGCAGTATCCGCTCGGGACCGACCGTGTCGGGAAGGGACTGTTTTCGATGACGGTCCACTCGACGCCGTACATCCTGAAGATGGTCGCCGCCGGCGCCGTCTTCGCCACGATGGTCGGCGCGCTCGTCGGAACGGTGTCGGGATACGCCGGCGGCCTCGTCGACCGCGTGCTCATGACCGTCAGCGACATCCTCCTGACGCTGCCGGGCCTGCCGCTTATCATCGTCATCACGTTCTACTTCGAGACGACCAACCCCTACTTCATCGGCGTCATTCTCGCGATTAACAACTGGACCGGGCTCGCCCGGTCGCTCCGCTCACAGGTTCTCACCCTACGCGACGCCGAATACGTCGAGTCGGCGCGGACGATGGGGCTGACGACTCCCTCGATCGTGCGCGAGGACCTGCTGCCCAACCTCATGCCGTACGTATCCGTTAGCTTCGTCGGCGCGGCCCGGAAGATCATCTTCGAGGCCGTCGCGCTGTACTACCTCGGCGTTCTCGGCGGTATCAGCCCCAACTGGGGGATCATGATGTCCGACGCCACCAGTTCGACCGCCGCGCTGTACGACCTCTCGATGTCCCACCTCATCCTCGTACCGACGCTCGCGGTCGTTCTGCTGTCACTAGGGGCGCTGATGCTCTCTCAGAGCGCCGACCGGATGTTCAACCCGCGCCTACGGTCGAAACACGTCTCCGACTCCGAGTCGACCGGGCCGACCCCCGCGTCCGAGTCGAGTACCGAGGTGCAGTCACTGTCAGACTGACCGACGACGCTTCGTTCGCCCTTCGTGGGGCTTGGCGGATCAGTACTTGCTGACGTTTCAGTCCTCCGCCGTCGTCACTCGCTGACGTACTCCCTGCCCGGGAAGAATCCCACCCTTCGGCGGGGTCCGGGCCCTCCGAACAGTTTCTCGGTCGCGTCGCCACTCTACCTACTGTTCGTCGGTGTCGACCTCGCGGCTCGCACGTCGGTCGTCAGTTCTGACCCTCGCGCCGCCGATCGTTTCGCCGACAGACGAGTAAGACGCCGACGGCCGCAATCAACGCGACGACGTTGATGATCGTCGCCAGTAGGAGCACGACCTCTGCGGCGGCGCTCAACCCCCCGACGAAGACGGAGAACGCCGAGAGAACCAGCAGTGTCACAGTGACTGCGATGACGATTCGTGCCGGGCCGCGGAGGGCGTCCGCGAGATCTCCGAAATCCGAGAGTGACGCCAACATGGTGGATACGTATCGCCGGGGGGATTTATTCGCTCGGGACGCGTCCGTGTCACTCAACCGCATGAATTATATACGGGAATGTCGATATATGCGGTATGCAGCTTAGCACGACAGATGATAGAGTTACCTCCGGATTCGGTGAAACTGTGCTTCAGATCGCAACAACGCACACCAGGTGATACTATGAGCACAGTTGACGAGCGCGCGGACGTGCCGTCGACGAATCAGGAGACGATCATGGAGTTGCGGGACGTGTCAGTCACCTTCCCGATGGGTCGAGGCGACTCGCGCGTCCTCGACAACGTCGATATTGACGTCGAGCGCGGCGAGATACTCGGCATCGTCGGTGAGAGCGGATCCGGGAAGTCGATGTTGGCATCGTCGATGCTTGACGGGGTCGAGGATCCGGGAATCACCACCGGGGAGGTGACCTACTACCCGCCGGACGCCGATCCCATCTCCGTCCTCGATCTCGACGACAAGGAGTTGAACAAACTACGGTGGGAGGACGTCGCCATGGTGTTTCAGGGGGCGATGAACTCGTTCAATCCGACGATGACCATCCGCGGACACTTCAGGGAGACACTGGAGGCCCACAACGCGGATGTCGAGGAGGGGATGCGGCGAGCGCGGAACCTCCTTTCGGACCTGTATCTCGAACCCGATCGGGTGCTTGATTCCTACGCCCACGAACTCTCGGGCGGCATGAGCCAGCGGGCGCTGATCGCCCTCTCGTTGATCCTTCAGCCGGAGATGCTGATCATGGACGAACCGACGGCAGCGCTGGACCTGCTCATGCAGCGGTCGATCGTCAGCCTTCTAGAGGAACTGGCCGACAAGTACGATCTGACCATGGTGTTCATCACTCACGACCTGCCGCTAGTGGCGAAACTCGCTGATCGGTTGGCGGTCCTCTACGCCTTCGAACTGGTCGAACTCGCGCCCACCGAGGACGTCCTGTTGTCCTCCTCACACCCGTACACCCGTGCGCTACTGCGGGCGACCCCGAACGTCAACGCACCTTTGGAGGAGATGAAACCAATCGAGGGCGTCGCCCCGAACCCGTCGTCGGTTCCGAAGGGGTGTTCGTACCATCCGCGCTGTCCCGTCGCGACCGAGCAGTGCACGAAAAGCGACCCCAGCCTCTTCGAGGTCGACGACGACCATCGGGCGGCGTGTTTTTATCCCGACGAAGCCCGCGAGTCCGTGCCGTTCGAACTCGACGGCGAGACGGAACATACCGCCGACCTCACCAGCAACAGAGGGGGTCAGTGATGAGCGATACTGTCGTCTCGCTGCGCGATGTGAAGGTCCATTTCGAGTCCGACGGGGGCCTCCTCGACGTGTTCTCGAAAAACGAGGCAGTTCACGCCGTCGATGGCGTCAACCTCGATATCGAGGAGAACGAAGTCGTCGCGCTCGTCGGCGAGTCCGGGTGCGGGAAGACCACGCTCGGAAAGGCCGCGATCGGTCTGCAGGAGCCGACCGAAGGGACGGTCAGCTACCGCGGGCAGGACATTTGGGAAACCCGAAGGGGAAACGCCGACAGGGGCGTCCCCTACCGCAAGATCCGGCGGGCGCTCCAGATCATTCACCAGGATCCGGGTGCGTCGCTCAACCCGAACAAGCGCGTGATGGAGTCGCTCGAACGCCCGCTGAAGAAATGGAAGCCTGGCCTCACCCGCGAGAAGCGACAGGCGCGGATCCTCGCCATGCTCTATCGCGTGGGGATGACCCCGCCGTCGGATTACGCCTACCGCTACCCTCACCAGCTATCGGGCGGGGAGGCCCAACGAGTCGCACTGGTCCGGACGCTACTGATGAATCCCGAACTCATCCTCGCCGACGAGGCCATTAGCGCGCTCGACGTGTCATTGCGCGTCGAGATGATGGACCTGATGCTCGAACTGCAGGACGCGTTCGACACCTCCTACCTCTTTATCAGCCACGACCTCTCGAACGCACGCTACCTCGCCGAGAAATCCGGCGGTCGCATCGGCGTGATGTATCTCGGCGAGATCGTCGAGATCGGGCCGGTCGAGCAGATTATTCACGATCCTCAACACCCCTACACGCAGGTGCTGATGTGGGCGACGCCCGAACTGGAACTCGACGACGGATCACGCGAGCGACCGCCCGTCAGATCGATCGACATCCCGGACCCGCAGAACCCGCCGGAGGGCTGTCGCTTCCATACCCGTTGTCAGAAGGCCCGCGAGGCATGCAAACGCACGCCCCCGACGTTCGACGTAGAGAGGGGCGGCGAAGTCGCTTGCTACCGGGCCGACGACGACCACGAGTACTGGGAGAGCGTTCCTCTCGAAGGCGCGAGCCGATAGTCCTGCACATTTATTTCCCATTAACCCGTTCGGTGATATGAATGAGCCGTGAACGGGTGATCGTAACTGCCGTCGTCCTCCTGGGAGTAGCAATGTACGCCGTTCCCGCGGCACTGATCGTGCCCTCGTTCGTCGGCGACACCGGCATCACCGCGTCGATCCAAGATGGGGGCGCGAACGGATCACAATCGGCGACAGACCTCAATTTTAGCGAGGTAGCCTCCGAGCGCGGCCTCGTCTACGAGTCGGTGCGCAAGCAAGCGGGGATGCGTGGGAAGATCAGCCGGTCGGGTGCGTTCGTCGCCGACTACGACAGGGACCTCGACAGTGACGCACTGTTGCTGGGTGGTAACCGGCCGATGCTGTTCGAAAATGACGGTGGCCGGTTCTCCCGCTCTAAGGCACTCCCGTCCCTCAACGAGAGCGCACAGTACCGGACGGCGCTGTTCGTCGACTACGACAACGACGGCTGGCGCGACCTCGTGATCTTTCCACTGTTCGGCGAACCGTTGTTGCTGCACAACGACCACGGTTCGTTCTCGCCGCGGCCGGAGGCCTTCCGGACGCGGATCAACGTGCCCGTCTCGGCTACCGCGGCTGACTACGACGGCGACGGCTGCGCCGACGTGTTCGTCGCCCAGAACGGCGACTGGAAGACGACCTACCCCGCGCGCGTTATGCCGAACCGGACGGCGGACAACGGCCAGCGCAACTACCTGTTCCGGGGGACCTGCGACTCTGACTTCCAGCGCGTTGACGTGGGCATCGACGGCGAACACTGGAGTCTCTCGACGAGTTTCGTCGACTTCACCGGCGACGGAAGGCCCGACATTCACGTCGCTAACGACTTCCACCACGACCTGCTGTACGTTAATCGGGGCGACGGATCCTTCGAACCCCGCGAGATTCCGAAGACCAACCGTAACGGCATGGCCTCGGAGGTCGCGGACGTCGACGGCGATACCGACCCTGACATCTTCGTCAGCAACATCTACTGGACTCGCCAGATCAGGGAGAAACTCGACACCATCGGCGTCATCACCGAGGGGTCGATTGGGAACAACCTCCTCATAAACGACGGCGAGGGCAACTTCACGGACCGCGCCGTCGAATACGACGTGCGCAACGGACGCTGGGGGTGGGCAGCGTCGATGACCGACCTCGACAACGACGGCGACCTCGACTTATTCCACACGACCCGCGAGCAGTTCGTTCCCGAGGAACTTGAGGCGAAGTGGGGCGAGCAGTTCGAGTACTACCAGCACTCCCGGATATTCGAGCGGGTCGAACGAGGGCGCTTCGAGGATCGAACCGCGACCGCCGTCGGGATGGTCAAGACTGACGGCCGCGGCGTCGGTCAACTCGACTTCGACGCCGACGGACACGCCGACCTGATCGCCGCCAACGCTGACGGGACGACGCGTCTCTACCGAAATCAGGCGCCGAACGGGAATGCACTGCAGGTGACCGTCCGCCCTGACGACAACCGGACCGTCCTGGGGACAACCGTGACCGTCGTCACCGAGAACCGGACGAACTACCGGCGGCTCAACGCCAAGGCGGACTTCCTCTCGCAGGACAGCCACGTCCTCCACGTCGGAATCGGCGACGCCGACCGGATTGAGCGCCTTCGCGTTGAGTACCCTGACGGAACTGTCGTCAGGTTCCACGACCTGTGTCCCAACCGCCGCCTCGTCGTCCGTGGCGACCGCATCGTCGAGCGACGGATGCTGGGAACGAACGCTACTCGAACTGCGACCTGCTGAGGTAGATCAGCGAAACCCCGACGAAGACTAGCGGAAACGCCGCGACAGTGAACGCGCCTGAGAGTCCGGCAAAGAGACAGAGCCGAAATCGGCGACCGCGGCGCGTGCAGGCCGCGGTGACGAACTGCGCCGCCGCGATGGCCCCGAGGGCGAGGGCGACCGCGGTGACCACGGACGTTCTGAGAAGGCCGAGGGCGTCGCCGCGGGTGAGGACCGTCGATTCGCCAGCAGAGGCCGCCCACAGGCGCGCGAGGAAGTCCATGGCAGGTCCGGGCCGATAGCCCGTCAGGAGCCACCCGGCGAGGACGCTCAACAGGAGGCCCGCCGCGAGGAAGTGCGCTGCCGCCACTGTCCGCGTTCTCGTGCCGAACCGAAGTTCGCGTCCGTTCACCATGTCCGTGAGAAACAGTGGCGCATGCGGCAGCATAGCCGTTTGGGTCCCTCGGCCGACCGACCCGCCGCACAACTTTCGAATCGGTACCTATTTCGGGGGGCGTGGTATACAGTAGCACGTGACATCACGATGAGAAGACTACAGCCCTACTTCCGATTCGGCGTCCTCCTGATTTTCGGCGTGGTCGTCTTCGCCGCAGCATACGCGTCGCTCGGGAAAGTAGCCGGAGTCTTCTTCGGCTTCATCTACATCCTCGCCGCGCCGGTGCTCTACGAAGTCGTGCGGCGAGGCTGGAGTCTCGTTTCGCGCGCTGAATCCGCGTAACTGGACGTCCGAGCCTGAACTTCGCGCGGCCGACGACGATGTAGGAGAGTGGCGGTCAGAACGGTAGGAGCGGTATCTAAACACGTCACCATTACTTGAACAGCGGATCGGGCGCCTCACAAGCGCTGTACGACGCGGCAAACTGACGGGCGAACAGATCTGCGCAGAACTCTCATTTCACCATGTGGGACGAGGAGCTCGATGATCACGTTCAAACTAAGAGTGTGAAACGATCGGCCGTGCGGCGGCCGGCCGAGCACTGGCCGACCGAGCATCGATCAAGGACACCGGCGCCGAGGAGAACACCTCCGCTGGGTCAGAAGGGTAAGTGCGCCGTTGCCGCCAATCTCCTCGGACCAAAACGGTTTGTCCCCGTCTCTCACCCACGAAATACACGGATCCGACGAAACTCCCGATCGGCCTCGGCGCCCGCGGGCGAAATTACGCTGAACTCTCGCGTCATCGGCCACCCTGTTCGCGGCGTCGACGCCGATACGAAGGCCGCTATCGATTTGAACGCGAGTACGACGCGACGACAGACGAAGGCCGCCCGAACTCTTCGGCAAACGACGTCCACTAGGGGTGGTGTCCGGGTTGCCATCGAGAAGGTTTACCGCGCCGGAGTAAGGGCTGAACGAGCGGTGAGCGATGGCTTAACTACGGGGCCGTTCGAGAAAGGGGTATGACAGAACGAACGTCGGACGAACGCGGGACGACCATCAAGTCGGTGGAGACTGCGCTTGACGTGATCGAGGTACTCGAGAAACGCGAACAGGCGGGCGTCACGGAACTCGCCGACGCGCTGGGTCGGTCAAAGAGTACGATCTACCACTACGTCAATACACTCGAACAGCGGAACTACCTCGAAAAGGAAGGTGGGAAATACCGGCTCAGCCTCCGCTTTCTCGCCCTCGGTGGGTTCGTTCGGGAACGGGAGGCACTCTACCGCCACGGTAAAGACGATGTCGACCGCCTCGCCGACACCACGTCTGAACTCGTTCGCCTCATCGTCGAGGACGACCACCAGGGACTCACCGTTTACCAGGCCGCCGGCGACAACGTCACCGACCCCCACACGCACGTCGGGACGACTGATTCGCTGTACTGCACGGCGGCAGGAAAAGCCTTCCTCGCGGAATTACCCGAACAGCAGCGCGAGGCCTACTTCGAAGAGACGGCCCTCGAACCACGGACCGAACACACGATCACCGACCTCGACGAACTGCGCGCCGAAATCGCCGATGTTGAGGAGACTGGCGTCGCACTCGATGACCAGGAGTGCTACGAGGGGATTCGATGCGTCGCCACGCCCGTCTGCTGTAACCACGAATTACTCGGGGCGATCAGCGTCTCCGGCCCCGTCGATCGCATCTCCGACGATCGATTCCGTACGAAACTCCCGAACGAACTCTGGAACGTCGCCGGAGTCGTCGAGATCAACACCACCTACTCCCGTTGGGAGTCGAGTATCGACTGAATAGAGTTTCAAATAGTGGTATGAATGGGGCGCCGGCGGTCGATTCGATGGTCTCTGAGCCGACACCGAACTCGATTGCGGCGTTGCCGACTCCATACGGACGGCGAGTCCGAGTTGTGCTTTACATACCTACGGTTGTAACTTCCCAAAGAGTGTTCGTCTTGGGTAGGCGGCAGGGGTTCGACTATATGGATACCGAGCTCGGGCACGGAAGTGTTTTTAAAATTGTGAAACGAGGGTGGCGAGCGAGGGCGCATCTGCGCTGAGTCTACCTCGAGGCCGGAGAAAGACACGACTGCGACCACGCGTTCGTCGTCGGTCGGGCGCGTTCGCCGGCTGGGAAGGCGTTGTTCGGTGACTTCGCACAGCGCATCGGACTCGAATTCGACGGCTACGTCACCGCGGCGACCCGGTAGCGTCGCTCACCAGTACGTATCGAGGACGTCTGCGGCGCGATCGAGGGTCTCGTAGGAGTCGGGACGCTCCTCGGCTTCGTACACCAACCAGTCGAACCCGCCGTCGCGGACGCGCGAGACGGTGGCTTCGAGGTCCAAGTCGCCGTCGCCCACCGCGACGGGGTCGCCCGCCGCCGCGTCGTAGTCCTTGAGGTGGACGATATCGACGCGGTCGGCGTGGTCGTCGAGGAACGAGAGCGGGTCGTACCCCGCCGCCCCGGCCCACCCGAGGTCCAGTTCCAATCGCAGGTCCGTCGCCACCTCAAGCAGTCGCGTCAGCGCCGGTTCGCCCCCGACCTCCGCGAACTCCTGATCGTGGTTGTGGTAGTGAAGGGTTAGATCGCGGTCCGCGAGGTCCGCGGCGACGGCGGAGAGACGTTCACCGGCGGACTCGACGGCGTCGGCCGACTCGAAGTGTTCGGGGTCCAACCACGGGACGGCTATCTCCTCGCAGTCGAGAGCGCGGTACGTCTCCGCCACCTCGTCGAGGTTCGCCTCCAACTCTTCGAGGCCGACGTGCGCGCCGGCGGGAGAGAGGTCGGCGTTCGAGAGGGCGGTTTGCACGTCGCCTACGTCCGTCTCACCAAGTCCCGCGAACTCGACGCCGTCGAACCCGGCGTCGCCGACGCGTCCGATTACGGTCGGGAGGGGGTCTTCGATGTCGTGCAGGCTGTACAGTTGGAATCCGAACTCGGTCATAGCTTCTCGGTCGTGCGAAGGGAAGTTAAGTGTCCGTGCTCGACCAACGGTTACCCGTTCTTCGGCGCGTTCGATAGCCGATGCTTACCGGAGCGTACGCCCCTTCTACCGCGGGAGACCGCTCAGATGCTTCGTCAACTGCGCGTCGGTTCCCGGTCGAGGAGTTCCCGCGCCTCGTCGGCGCTGACGAGACTCGTCTCGCCCGGCAATTCGCCGCGTACCGCCGCCTCGGGGTAGTACTCCTCGGCGAGGGTCCGCGAGTCCGCGTTCGACGGTGGTGTCGGCGGCGACGGCCCAGAACGCCTCGTGGCCGTCGTGGTCGAGAACGACGCCGTGGTCGTCGGTCTCCGGGTCGTAGCGGTACAGGTCGCCCGCCGGGATGTCGCGCCAGTAGAGGACGCCCTCGTCGGGGGGCCGAAGCGGTCCTTCGCCCGTTCGACAGGACGTGTCTGCGATTCTTTCCGTCATGGGTCGGCGTGCGCGGACGAGGGGGAAAACGGGTTAGTCGCATCAATCGGCGAGGAGGATCAGACGAACCGCGCTCAGTCGTCGGCGTCGGACTGCACCGCGGCCTCCGCGTCGGAGTCGGCGGCGTCGAACACCACTTCGCCGCCGTCCTCGGCGCTTCGGTAGATTGCGTCGATGAGTCGTTGGACCGTCACGCCCTCTGAGACGGTGTTCCGGTCGTGGACGCGTTCGCCGCGGAGGACCTCGAAGAAGTACTCCCACTCGGCCTCGTAGGGGTCGCCGTCCGGCGTCTCGAACGTGTGGTCCGCGAGGGAATCCTCGCGGGTCGTGTGGACCGTCAGGCCGTCGTCGCCGGGAGTCAGCGTCGCGCCGCCCTCGTCGCCGCGGACCTGCACGTGTTGGACCGGTTCGGTGTTGCTCGCCCACGCGCAGTTGAGGTGAATCGCGCTCCCGTCGGCCGTGCGGACGAGTGCGCGGACGTGGTCCTCCACGTCGAACGTGCCGTCTTCCACGGGGTCGCCGCCCCACATTTCGAGGTACGTGTACTCTTGGGCCTTCACGCCGAAGTGAGACCCCGTCGTCGCCGACACAGACTCGATATCGGGGAAATCGAGGACCGAGAGGGCGAGATGGAGCATGTGCGGGCCGATGTCCACGACGACGCCGCCGCCGGCGATGTCCTTCTGGGTGAACCACGACCCGAGTTGCGGGATGCCGCGGCGGCGGACGTACTCGACGTTCACCTCGTACACGTCGCCGAACTCCCGCCCGCGGACGTGGTCGAAGAGGAGGTCGGTGTTCGGTTCGAACGCCTTCATGAATCCCACCATCACCGTTCCCTCGTTCTCCCGTTCGGCGTCGGCGACGCGCCTCGCCCCCGCCACCGAGTCCGCGAGGGGTTTCTCGACGAAGACGTTCGCGCCCGACTCCAACGCCGCCACTGCGCAGTCGGCGTGGAACGCGTTCGGAACGGCGACGACCACGACGTCCAACTGGAGAGTCGACAGCATCTCCTCGTAGCGCTTGAACGTCGATTTCACGCCGTGTTCGTCCGCGAACCGCCGTCGAGCCGTCGGGTCCACGTCCGCCACCGCCGAAATCTCCCCTCCGAGTCGGGAGATTCGCTGGGCGTGCCAGTCGGCGATGGTTCCGGCACCGACGAAGCCGATGCTAAACTCACTCATGCAGAATACGTTCACATCCCATGTATTAAAATTTTCCAGTACATCGAGGGATATCTGGTCACGCGCGGATAGCGCGGCGGATGCGCGGCGCGAAGCCGAAGGAGAGCTTCGCGGGCGCACCGGTCACGGAATCGGGCGGCGACTCGGAACGGTTGATACTGGACTCGGGGCGCATCACGATGAGAACGCACCGGTCAGTCGGTCTGAGATGCCGCCACACGCTACTGCGTGACGGAGTGTAATAATCGTTTGGGTGATTCAGTACGTCGCCCCGACGTGCGTCACCCAGAGGTCGTCTCGGAGAGTCGTCTCGACGTCGCCGGCGTCGTCGGCGTCGAAGCGGACCGTCTTCTCCTCGCCGGGGACGAGGTGGAAGTAGTTGTCGGAGAACGTGCCGTCGGCGGGGACGTCGAGGGCGACGAACAGCGCCGCGGCGTCCGTGCTGAGGACGAGTTCGTCGCCCGAGACGGCTACGGAGACGTCCGGTTCCGGGAGTTCGAGGCGCTTGAACTCCTCGAAGAAGGCGTAGGCGGGGTGGGAGTCGGCACCGTCGAAGGTGGCCCGGACGAACACCTCGTCGGTCCGTCCATCCGGAACGAGCGAGCCGATATCGACGGTCAGAACGGATTCGCTCGCGAGCGCCGGAACCGACGCCTCGGCCCGTCGCGTCGCTAAAACGTCGCCCTCGAACGAGAGCAGTTCCACGCTGACCGTCCCGTCGAGGGGTTCGCGTCGGTCCGAGGTCAGCCACACGTTCAGTTCGTCGTCGTCGCGTTCGGTACTGAGGAGCACGGGCGCGTAGATGCGCCGCGCGACGTGCTGAAGCGCCTTCCAGTCGCCGCCGTACTCGACGGACGACCACGACGCGCACTGCCAGAGGTCGTTGAATTGCCAGTACAACGTCCCCGTGCAGTACGGCTTGAGTCGCCGCCAGTGCTCGATGGCCGTCTTCATCGCCAGCGCCTGTTGGACCTGGCTGAGGTAGACGAAGCCGTCGAACGAGAAGGGAAATCGGAAGTAGTCGGTCATCTGCCCCAGAATCTTACCGTTGCCGTTCTCGTGACGCTGGTGGTGTTCCATCAGCGGTGCGGTGGGGTTCAGTTGGTCCTCGGGCACCACGTCCGAGAGTGTCGAAACCGAGGGGAACGACTGGTAGCCGAACTCCGAGACGAACCGCGGTTCGACCGAGTGGTACTCCTCGAACGGTTCGCCGCTGTGCCAGACGTCCCAGAAATGGACGTCACCTTTGTCCTCCTGGTACGGGTCGCGCCTTCCGGTTCCGCTGGAGGGCGACCCCGGCCAGTACGTCCGCGTCGGGTCCTCCTCCTCGACGATGGAGTCGAACAAGTCGTAGAACAGCGTCTCGTAGTCCTCGTACAGGTCCTCGAGGTGGTTCCTTCCGTCGAACCAGCTCTGCAGGCCCATCTCTATCTCGTTGTTGCCGCACCAGAGTGCGAGCGAGGGGTGATCGGTCAGGCGGCGGACCTGGTACCGGACCTCCGCCTCCACGGAGTCGAGGAAGTCGTCGTCCGCGGGGTAGAGCGCGCAGGAGAACATGAAGTCCTGCCAGACGAGGACGCCGAGTTCGTCGCATCGGTCGTAGAACGCGTCGTGTTCGTAGTAGCCGCCGCCCCACACGCGGAGCATGTTCATGTTGGCGTCCACCGCGCTCTCCAATAGGTCGTCGTAGCGTTCCTCGGTGACGTTGCCGTGAAGCGCGTCGACCGGAATCCAGTTCGCCCCCTTCGCGAATACGGGGACGCCGTTGACCTCGAACTGGAACAGTTCGCCGTCGTCGCCGTCGTCGTCCCGGCGGAGCGACAGTTCGCGGAAGCCGATGCGCTCGGTCCGGGCGTCGTGAACCGCGTCGCGGTCGGGCGAGGTGAGTTCGACGACGAGTTCGTACAGCGGTTGGTCGCCGTAGCCGTTCGGCCACCACAGGTCGGGGTCCGAGACGGTGAGATCGAGCGTCACTTCCGAGGTGCCCGCTTGGAGGGCGACGCGGTCCGCGGCCGTCGCGCCCGTGACGGAGGCCGTCACGAGGGTGTCCGCCGCCGTCGGCGCGTCGATGCCGACGGTGACCGAGAGGTCCACGTCGCCGTCGCCCCGGTGCGTCTGTTCGGTCTTCACGCACTCGACGCGCGGGTCGGAGAACGCGACGAGTTCGATGTCGCGCCAGATGCCGACCGTCGGAAGGCAGGGCCCCCAGTCCCACCCATAGTGACACTGCGCCTTTCGGATGAAGTTCCGACCGGGTTGGTCCACCGGGTAGCGGAGCGTCGGCACCTCGTAGTCGTGCGCCTCGGCGCGTTCTCGACTGTACTCCACCGGCGAGTCGAACGCCACGCGTATCTCGTTCTCGCCCGTGACGAGTGCCTCCGCCGCGTCGAACTCGTAGCACCGGTGCATGTTGGCCGTCTCGCCGACGACGGTGCCGTTCACCTCAACGGTGGCGACGGTGTCGAGGCCTTCACAGCGGAGGAGAACCGACTCCTCGTCGAGGAACGCCTCGTCCAGTTCGACGGTGCGTTCGTACACCCAGTCGGTCTCTCCGACCCACTGCAGGTCAAGTTCGTTGTCCGCGTAGTAGGGGTCCGGTATCTCGCCCGCCGCCAAGAGGTCGGAGTAGACGCCGCCGGGGACGGACGCCGGCAACCGCCGGTCGTCGCCCCGAGAGCGAAACTCCCACCTTCCGGTCAAGGTACGCGTCTGCATACCTCGCACGAACTCTCACAGGGTAATAATCCTACCGATAGATGCGTCGGTCATCCGGCGATATCCGGCAGCTACGGAGCCGTATCGTCCGTTTGCTACTCGGAACGAGGGGTGATTTTCGGCGGCCGGCGTTCGGGAGCGTCAAACGGTCCGGCGGATCGAGGCGCGACGAGTCGAGGGGCCGAGGGGAGAGAGGAAGGTGTTCGGTCGGAGTGCCGCGCCGTTCGACGGTGCCGGCGCGCGTCGACTCCGATACCCGCGTCGTCGTCGGCACACTCGGACGTACGAGTCGGAAGAACCGCAGACGTTCGTTTGACGCTTCCGAATGCGCGAGGAACGTACCGAGACAGTAATACGGTTGTAACGGGTGGCCAGAGAGGAGGCGCGAGGGAGGTCAGAAGGCGTCGGTCCACTCGGAGTACGTCGTGTTTATCTCGACGACGCCGACGACGTTCTGGATTCGGTTCGGGATGTCGGTCCGGAACCGGTCGTCGTCGATTCTTTCGGTCGGACCGGAGACGCTGAGTGCGCCGAGTAGTTCGCCGGTCCCCACGTCGATGGCGGAGGCGACGCAGCGAACGCCTTCGTACCGTTCCTCGTCGTCGAAGGCGACGCCGCGGGAGCGAATCGCCTCCAGTTCCTCGCGGAGGGCGTCGGGGTCGGTTATCGTCGCGTCGGTGTACGCCGTCAACGGCGCGTCGGCGAGGTAGGCGTCGAGTTCGTCCGCCGAGAGTTCGGCGAGGAACGCCTTCCCGGCGGCGGTGCAGTGGAGTTCCTCGACGCTTCCGACGTGGGTGTGGGTGTCGGTGTCGGCGACGTTCTCGCCGGTCGATTGATAGAGGGTGATGCCGCGCCCGTCGTGTTCGACGATGAGGCGCGCCTTCTCCCCGGTTCGGTCGGCCAACGCGTCCACGTCGTCCTTCCCGAGGTGGTAGAGACGCTGGCGTTCGCGCACCTCCCCGCCGAGAGCGAGGAACGTGAGACCGAGTCGGTAGCGGCCGTCCACCTTCTCCACGTAGCCCCGTTCGACCAGCGTCGTGAGGTGGTGGTGGACCGTGCTCTTCGAGCAGTCGAGGACCGTCGCCGCCTCGGAGACGCCTACCTCGCCGTGTTCGCGGATGTACTCCAAGACGGAGAGCGCGGTTTCGACCGACTGTATCGTCTTGCCGCCCTCGTTCCCGCCTCGACCCCCGGTACCCGGTGGCTCGGTCATGGCGAAACGTCGGGGATGCGGCGTATAAGGTGTTACGCAGCGTTAGTCGCCACGTCCGGCGCGGTAGATTCGGTCGATGGCGCGTTGCACCTGCAACGCTTGGTCGATGTCGGTCAGTTCGGGGCTCTCGTCGGTAGCCACTGCGCGGGTGAACGCCGCCAGTTCGTCGTGGTACGGGTCGTTGAACGGCGCGACTATCTCGGAGTTGACGAAGTGGTCGCTCCGTCCGCTTCGCGCCTCGTACAGTTCGAGGCGATTTCGCTCCGACACTTCGAGTTCGACTTCGTCCAGCGTGTTCGTGATGTCGAGGTGCGCCCCCGCCTCCGTCCCACGGAGCATGTACGAGTGCGTCGACTCCATGTTCGCCGCCCACGCGACTTCGACGTTCGCCGTCATTCCGTTGTCGAACTCGCAGAAGGCGGTGACGGAGTCCTCCACGTCGTACATCCGCCCCTCGTCGTCCTCGCCCCACATGTGGAGGTACGCGTAATCGTCATGGTGGCCGAAGTCCGACCGTGCGGTGGCCATCACGTCCGTTATTTCGGGCCAGTCGCTCAGAAACAGAAGCATATCGAGGAGGTGCGCGCCCACGTCCATGAGTGCGCCGCCGCCGGCGATGTCCTTCGACGTGTACCACGTGCCGCGTCCGGGGACGCCCCGGCGGCGGACGAACCGGGCGTCCACGTGCGTCACCTCTCCGAGGTACCCCTCCTCGACGTAGGATTTCGCCACCTGACAGATGTTGCGGTAGCGGTGGTGGAATCCGACGGCGCAGATGTTCCCCGTTCGCTCCGCCGCCTCGGCGATGCGCTCTGCGCTCTCTAAGGTGTGCGCCAGCGGTTTCTCCAGTAGCACGTCGAGCCCCGTTTCGAGGGCTTTCACCGCGGCGGCCTCGTGGAACTTGTTCGGCGTCGAGATGACCGCCGCATCGATGTCCTGCGCGAACAGGTCGGCCGGACTCTCGAACGTCGTCGTATCGAACTGGCGTTGGAACTCCCGGCGGGCCTTCGGGTCGGCGTCCACGCCGAACACCTCGTGGCCCATGTCGGTGAGAATCTCGACGTGGTTCGTCCCGTGGGGACCCAAGCCGACGATTCCGATCCGGAGTTCCGTGTTGTCCATGTCGTACGGACAGTGTGCGATTATTAAACATATTGCGGTCAGATCGAGGGAATACGCTACGGTATCCGCCTGTGATACATTCGAATCATCTTGCGTTCTCCGTCAATCGACGACGTAGACAGGTGCGTCGTATCTCCGGGTCGAAACCCCAGACAGCCTCCGAGAAGGATAATCGCTCCTGTTTCAAGACATCAGTTCGTCGAGAAGGAAAGCGCGCGAAAAAGCAGTCGCGACCGCTGGATCGAGGTAATAATGACGGCTGCACTGGTCACGCACTGCTGCCCTGCAGAACGAGTTATAATTTATGAACGAACCGCTCCTGAGACGAGGGATCGAAGCGACCACTCTGCCTGAATTCGTCTAAATCCACGAATCAGAGACCCTCTATAGCGGGTGTATCCTCAACTTTCGCCCTTGTGAAGTTTGTATAGCTTAATATAGTTTATCATGGTGGAGTAACATGCTGAAGTCCTGATACTGTGGGTATGGGTGGCTGCAGAGGCAGAATCCGAATTAGCACATTCCACTTTCGTGTAGCCGCATACACGTAAGTAGATTCAAGGGGGTCGGCGCTGTATCCTCATCGGACTCGATGCCAGCCACGAAATCCCCGGGTTACAGTCCACGAAACACCCATCCCACCAGAGGAGGCCGACGGTGAGCGTCGACGATGCGACCGAGTTCACGGGGGCAGTCGCCCGCTACCTCCGCTCCAGCGGAGACTCCAAACAGTACCGCGACACCGCCGAGACTGTGCTTGGACAGTTCGAGACGTGGCTGCGGCGCCGCAACCTCGACTCGTTCGAGGACCTCGAACGCGACGGCGAACAGATCATCCGGCGATACGCCGACCGACTGAATCAGCGCGTCGACGCCGACGGCATCGCGGCCTCGACGGCGCAGATGTACTACAACGTCATCTCCGGGTTCCTCGGATTCTGCGTCCGCGACGGCGTCCTATCGCGAAATCCAGCAACGACGGACCGCGCCCGTGAACCCTTGCCTCGCGACGACCAAGACCGCACCCAGCAGTTCTGGACACCCGACGTCCGTCGGCGACTGGTCGAGTACACGAACGACCGAGCGTACGAGGCTATCGAGGAGGACGACCTCGACGCGACGCAGGCGGTCCGAGAGCGCGCGTTCGTCCATATCCTCGCGTACACGGGCGTCAGAGGCGCGGAGGTCTTTCGCGTGAGCGGCGACGACCGCGAGGGCCGACAAGGACTGACGTGGAGCCGGGTAGACCGCGAGTCCTGGACGTTCCGAGTCTGGGGGAAATCGCAGTCCTGGGAGGACGTATCGGTGCTAAAGCAAGCACGAGACGCTATCGATCGGTGGTACCGGGTGCAGGATCCGCCGACCGACGAGTGGCCGGTGTTCCCGACCGCTCACGCCCCCTCGAAGTACGCCGCTGTCCGAGCGGTGCGGGAGGATGCTGAGGACTTGCTGGCGGATGCTGACGTGGATCCGGTGCTTCGGGAGTGCGAGATCGCGCCGCCGGCGATCACGACCCACGGTGCTCGGAAGGTACTGGCGCGAATCGCCGAGGACGCCGGAGTCGAGGTGGACGGTGAAGCTCCGAAATTACACGGTGCTCGTCGCGGCCTCGGTGATACGTTGTTCCGGAAGGACCGCGGACTAGCGTCGGATATTCTTCGGCACAGTAGCCTCTCGGTCACGAAGCAGGCGTACTCACATATCGACGCATCTGAGCGGGGGGATGCGGCGAGTGAACTCCTCGACGAGTAACCCCGAAAGAGACAACGGGTAGCCCGGTGAACCCCTCAACGTGCCAGTAGTGTGCGCGATATAGAGGGCGTATCCATCATGGAAACCTCGTTTGTTTCGTCTTCTTGACTCTGAACTAACCGCTCAGGAGGAGTACAAATCTACCAAATACAGCCTCATGACAGAGGCTCAATAGCTTTAAAGACAACGGAGATACAAGAACAACCTGAAAACATGGCCCTTCTGCGTCGAATTTGGTGGACTCTCCCTTCTACTGTTCGGTTGACGCTTTTTGGCCTCGCCACGATTAGCTCATTTGCAGTCTGTATCGGTGGACGGCTAATCATCGAGCTTCAACTCCTTACTCCTGCAGAACGGGAATTGTTGAGAGTTCCCATGGTTATCTGTGGGCTGTTTCTCGTTGGACTGTCCGTCTTCATCGCATCGAATTCACCTGCGACTTCGACCGCTGAATAGCCGCTCTATACTCACCGACCACCGATCTTCGCAGATTGACGTCATCCTACAGAAGCGCAAGGAGGGCGTTCGTATCGACGGCGGTATTCACGCTTCGGCCTCCGTATCTCTGCCGTCGGAAAAGTCGTCCCGGTGTCGTCCTCAGCCCAAGCGGCGGTTCGATGGCGCCAGAGGGTGCGTTCGGCTGCAGTTTTCGTCTCTCGCGAGTCTGTTGAGACGTCTCCTCTGTTCTCGGAAGCACCGGCCGTCGGGGGAGGACATCGACCCCGCTGTTTCCACTTGTGCTTATGGCTATAAGTCAAAGTGGTATGGAAAGGAGCCGGTTCTCCCCTGCCTGCCAGTGAGAACGCTGTATTCGGACGAACCGCCTGATTCAGGCCAGCCATATACTGCATGGCGCTATAGAAAATTTTGATGTCGACTCTACGACCTCGGAGGCTAGTTTGATGTGGAACTTACCTTCCAGCGAAGGAAGAACCGGCCGAGGTCGCCCTTGTACCCGAGAATCCGTTCCTCTGAGTTCCGGCCGTTACTATCGAGTTCGACTTCACCGTCCCACGGTTGCCCTTCGTGATGTCGGCTGTCGATCCGGCTTTTGGATCCAGTTGTGAACGGTGGATCGGTACCGATTGACACTCAGCTATCGAGAACAAAATTGTATCCGAAAACGGCAGTGTAGATAAAGTGGGATACCGAGCTTCATCGCCGCCTCGGGTGTCGCCTCTCGCTTAACAAGCCCTCGCCCGAAACAGTCACTATCACAGTCGAGGTGGGCGATTTTCGGCATAGGCTACTAGAAGCTCGCTCTGCCTCATGCATCATTCTTGTCTAAAATAATACGGGAAAGCAATTAAGTGGCTGTAACCCATCGTATACAATGTGGAAAGCATACCCGACATAATGTCGTTAGGACATAACCATCCTGCGCGAACAGACGTGTGTGTGCATGGTCCTGAAAATACAGGTGTGCAAGTGATAGCATGAGTGAATCTGCCACTAACATTAGCCGTCAGAGACGGAACGGTTATTTGATGTTGTCCGGAGTCGTGATACTCGGAGCAGGGAGCATTATCGCTTCCCAGCTTTACGACTTACCACTAATAAGCTACCTTGGAATTCTGATCCCAGCTGTCGTACTCGCTGTATTCGGCTACAGAGCGGTCTCCGCAAGCCGAGATGGAAAGGCCTTAGGTGACGAACGGACCGCTGAACTGTTCGGACGGGTCGGTCTCAATTCGTTCTGGGTCTTTATGACACTTATCGGGCTTGACGGCCTGGTTCAAATTGTCC